>CALGXT010000069.1 GCA_937935255.1 uncultured bacterium
AGGTCGGCGCGAGAGCGCACGTAGGGCCCGAGCTTGCTCGAGCCGCGGAGGGCGCGGTCTTCGTTCCGCGCCGCCTTGCGGCGGTTCGCGGCGGCGAGGGGATTCGCCGCCCTAGCCGCCGATGCACGGATTGACGCATGGATAACGAATTGGGGACAGAGACCGGCGACGGCATTAGGGACAGAGAAGCAGGCCCGTATTCTCCCGCGGGACTGTATCACACTTCGCGAAGTGTGATACACCGCCGGAAAACCGGACGAGAGCGGGCTCTGTTTCTCTGTCCCTTCGCTTCGGTCCCTTCGCTTCGCCGATTCTTTCGGGCGCGGCCGGGCGAGCCGCCCGGCCCTACCCGCGACCGAGATAGCGGAAGGGAAAACATAGGGATCGAGCTTGCTCGATCCGCGGACGGCCGGGCATCGAAGGGACAGAGAACGATTCCAGAGAACGATTCCAGAGAACGATTCCAGAGGAAAATATTGAAGAGTCGCGGGTCGGAGGTCGGCGCGAGAGCGCACGTAGAGCTCGAGCTTGCGCGAGCCGCGGACGGCGGACTCCGTTCCGCGCCGCCTTGCGGTGGTTCACGGCGGCGAGGCGGAACGGGGACATAGAACATGAATTTATGGACAGGAATTCACAAGAAGCTATCCATCATTGTAATGCAGCGGAATTAGGGACGAAGTTAGAGGCAGGAACTCTCAAAAGTCGGGTTGATTCGGAACTTTGACTCCATGCCGGGCGCCGTCGCAGGGCCGTTGTATATGGGGATTTTGCATCGAGTCGAAACAAGGCCCTTTTCTTCGTCCTTGTTGTATCCCGTTGTCTCTCGCGGGCGGATGAGCGCGAGCAACGAAGCGCCGGATTTGGAATTGTCATCCGGCGTTCGTGTCGTTATATGTAAGCGCTTCATTGGCTTCGCGCGCGGGCGCGAGCGGGAATCAACGGGAGCGAGAGCACTACATGAAAGATATGCCGGTCGCCCAGGTCCGAAATTTCGCGTTATTGGGTCACACGGGAAGCGGCAAGACCGCCTTGTTGGACGCGCTGCTTTTCAAGCTCGGCGTCAACGACCGCCACGGCAGTCCGGAGAACGGCACGAGCGTCGCGGACTGGACGGAGGAGGAGCGCGAACGCAAAATTTCCATTTGGGCCAAACCGTTCGATGCGCGCTTCACGCCGGCGGGCGGCGCGGCGCATCGTCTCGTCATCGCCGACACCCCCGGTTATGCGGATTTCGTCGGGCAGGCCATTTCCGCCGCCGCCGTCGCGGATTTGGGTGTTGTGGTAATTGACGCCGTCGCCGGCATCCAGGTCGGCACACACCGCGCGTGGCGGCAGTGCGAACAACGAAAGCTCCCGAGGGCCATCGTCATCACCGGCATTGACCGTGAGAACGCCGACTTCGATACCGCCGCCAATGCGGCGATCGGTTTATGGGGATCGCGCTGCATTCCGGCGACCTTTCCGAACGCCGCGCGGACGAAGATCATTGACGTCCTGGCGGCGGCGCCGGAAGCCGAGGGCGGGGAACGCGCCGCCGAATTGCGGAGCCGTCTGATCGAGGCCGCCGCGGAAACGGACGACGCGCTGGTCGAAAAATATTTGGGCGGCGAGGAACTCTCCGCGGCGGAGATCGCGAAGGGGTTGCGCGCCGCCGTTGCCGGCGGCGTTCTGACCCCGATGTTCGCGGTCTCCGCCAAGACGATGGTCGGCCTGCCGGAGCTGCTCGACAACATCGTGCGCCTGTTTCCTTCTCCCCTCGAGCGCGCCGTTTCGGACGCGGAGGGGAAAACCGTGGATCCCGCGCCGACGGCGCCGTTCGCGGGCTTCGTTTGGCGCTCCATCCTGGACCCCTTTGTGGGTCAACTCTCGCTGGTGCGGGTGTATGGCGGAACCCTGCGTTCCGACTCGGAGATCTTCAACGCCTCCAAGCAGCAAAAAGAGCGCGTCGGCGCCTTTTACTTCCTGAACGGCAAGAAGCAGGATCCGGCGCCGGAGGCGCACGCCGGGGATATTGTGGCCATTCCGAAACTCAAGCACACGGGGTTGAACGACACCCTCTGCGCGCCGGGTTCGACTTTCCGTTTCGCGCCGATTTTGTTCCCGAACCCCGTGATGACGTTCGCCGTGAGCTGTAAGACGCAGGGCGACGAGGACAAGCTTTCCATCGGGTTGCGCCGCGCCGCCGACGAAGACCCGACCTTGCGCGTGGAACGCAACACGGAGACGCACGAACTGACGATCTCCGGCATGGGCGACGTGCAACTGCAAGTCGCCGTCGAAAACATGCGCAAGCACAACAAGGTCGAGGTCGAATTGCACACGCCGAAGGTCGCCTACAAAGAGACCATCACCGCGCGCGGCGAGGGCCACTACAAACACAAGAAACAGTCCGGCGGCCGCGGGCAGTACGGCGAGGTCTATCTGCGCGTGGAGCCGAGGGCGCCCGGCGACGAGGAGTGGTTTGTGGACGCGATCGTCGGCGGGGCGATTCCCGGCAACTTCGTTCCGGCGGTGCAAAAAGGCGTGGTCGAGGGCCTGCAACGCGGCGCCCTGGCCGGCTATCCCGTCATCAACGTCAAAATCACCGTCTATGACGGCTCTTACCATGACGTGGACTCCTCGGAAATCGCGTTCAAAATCGCGGCGGAGCGGGCGCTGCGCGACGGCCTCTCCAAGGCGCGCCCCGTGCTGCTCGAGCCGATTATGAAGTTGACCATCCAGGCGCCCGATCAGTGCATGGGCGACGTCACCGGCGACCTCAATCATCGGCGCGGGCGGATTTTGGGAATGGATTCGCAGGACGGTCTGCAGATCATCGTCGCGGAAGTCCCGCAGGCGGAAGTCTTCCAATACTCCTCGCAGCTGCGGAGCATGACGGGCGGACGGGGGTCGTTCGATCTGGAATTCTCGCGAATGGACACGGTGCCTTCGAACATCGCGCAACGCATCATCGCCGAAGCGCAGAAACACAAACAGGAAGAGGAAGAATAAGCCGCCCCGCGGCCGGCCGTTCCGGCCGGGGACGCGCGCATTCACAGGAATCAGCCTATGAGCGGTCACAGTAAATGGGCCAACATCAAGCATAAAAAAGAAGCGGCGGACGCCCGCAAGGGGAAGATTTTCAGCAAGCTGGCGCGCGAAATCATGATCGCGGCCCGCGCCGGCGGCGATCCCGCCGGCAATATCACCCTGCGCTCGCTGCTGCAGAAAGCGCGCTCCGTCAATATGCCGGCGGACAATATCGAACGGGCCATCAAGAAAGGCACCGGCGAACTGGCGGCGGAGAACCTCGAGGAGAAAATGTTCGAGGGCTTCGGCCCCGGCGGCATCTCCGTCATCGTCCACGCGCTCACCGACAACCACAACCGCACCACCGCGGATGTGCGGCTGGTCTTCAACCGCCACGGGGCCAACCTCGCCCAACTCGGCAGCGTCAGCCGGAGTTTCAAGCGCAAGGGCCAGATTGTCGTGGATGCCGGCAAAGTCGAAGAGGATCGCCTCATGGAGATCGTCCTCGATGCGGGCGCGGAGGACCTCGCCCGCGAGGGCGATCGCTTCGTCGTGACCTCGGACCCGAGCGCCCACAACAATGTGGTCGAAGCGCTCGCCAAGGCGGGCATTCCCACCGAGAGCGCGGAAATCACCATGGTTCCCGACGTCTATGTCGCCGTCACCGACAAGGCCCAGGCGGCGAGCATCCTCAAGTTCATTGACGCGCTCGAAGATCTCGACGACGTGCAGAACGTGTACACGAATCTCGACGTGGACGACGCGCTGATGGAGCAGATTCAGGCGGAGGCGTGATCCGTGCCGGCCACTCCGCGGCGCATCCTCGGCATTGACCCCTCGCTGCGGGCGACCGGATTGGCGGTCATTGAAACGACGGGCGCGCGCGCGACGGTGACGCGGCGCGCGACGGTTCGGATTCCGGCGGCCTGGCCGCACTCCCGCGCTCTGCTTCGGTTGCGGCAGGCCGTCGAGGCGTGTCTGGCGGAAGAGACGCCCGCGGCCGCGGCGATCGAAAGTCCGTTTTTCAGCCGAAACGCGCGGACCGCGCTGGCGTTGGGCGAGGCGCGCGGCGTGATCATCGCCGCCTGCGCCGCCGCGGGCGTGCCGGTCTTCGAATACGCCCCGCGCGCCGTGAAGCGCGCCGTGACCGGACGCGGCGCGGCGCCCAAAGAACAGGTGCAACGGATGATTCGGGCGCTCACCGGCTACGAAGGCGAGGCGACGGAAGATGAGACCGACGCCATCGCCGCCGCGCTCTGTCACGCCCACCGGCGCGCGGGCGACGCGGGAAGGGAGGTCTGACGCGCCGTCCGCCGCCGGCGCCGAACCGCATGAAAATCCTCCAGCGCTATATCGCCCGCGATTATCTGCTCACGTTCGGGCTGACCGCGGCGGTCTTCACGTTCGTGATGAGCGTCGCGTCGTTGAAACCCGTCATTGATTTCATCTCGCGCGGCGCCTCCGGCGCGGTGGTGCTGCGCTGGTTTCTGTTGAACATTCCCTTTCTGCTGCAATTCACCGTCCCGATGAGCGCCTTGACCGCCGCGCTGTTGACCTTCAGCCGGCTTTCCCTCGATGGCGAAATCACCGCGATGCGGGCGTGCGGCCTTCGGCTGGCCGATCTTTCCGCGCCGGCGCTGGGGTGCGCCGCCGGCATCGCGCTCCTCGCCGGCTGGATCGCCAACTGGGCCGCGCCGACCGCCCACCTTGCGCAACGCCACGCGCTGGCGCGACTCTCGGACACCGATCCGCTGGCCTTGATCGAGGAAGGCAAGTTTGTGCGCGAATTTCCCGACCTGCTGGTGTATGTCGGCAAGAAGAGCGGGGGACGTCTCTACGATATTGAGGTGTATGATTTTCGCGAAGCGCCCGCGCGCACCCATCTGCGCGCGCGCTCGGGCGAGATCGCGTACGACCGTCCCTCCAAGCGCCTCTCGATTCGCCTGCGCGACGTGCGGGTCGAACGCCGGCAGCCGGCGGCGGAAGACCGCGCGGCGCGAACCGAAATGGCCGCCTTCGAGGAGTATCCGATGGACGTGGACTTGCGCGAACTGTTGCGCGAGGGCGCGGTGCGCAAAAAAACCTCCGATTACACGCTGCTCGAACTCTGGGAGGCGACGCGCAGCCTCGCGCGGCTGACCCTCAGTCTCCGCCACGAAACGCGGCACCAGGCGGACGCCGTTCCCGCCGAGACGGCGAAGGCCAACCTGCGGCCGCTGCTTCGAGATTTCGCCCGCGAACGGATGCGTCGGCTGGTTGAATTGAACAATCGGTTCGCTCTCGCCGCCGGCTGTTTCGCCTTCACGCTGATCGGCGTGCCGCTCGGCATCCGGTCCAAGCGGAGGGAGAACTCGGTCGGGGTGCTGCTGAGCCTCGCGGTGATGTTCGTGTATTACCTTTTCATGATCGTTGCCCGCGAACTGGTGGATCACGGCGAGTGGCGCCCCGACCTGTTGCCGTGGATTCCGATCGTCGGCGCGCAAATCGCCGGCTTCATTTACCTGCATCGGGCCGGTTGACCGAAAGCCGGCGCTTTGCTTTCGCGGCGGTTTGCACTACAGTGGCCGGAAACCGCGCGATAGACCGAGCCGAAAAACTCCCATGATTTCGTCCGATTCGCTCCTGATCGAAGCCCGCGACTTGGTCAAAGTTTTCCGGGACTTCTGGGGCCGCCCGCGCGTGCGCGCCGTGGAGGGCCTCTCGTTCGTCGTGCGCCGCGGAGAGGTGTTCGGTCTGCTCGGCCCGAACGGATCGGGAAAGAGCACGACGATCAAACTGCTGCTCGGTCTTCTGCACCCCACCCGCGGACGGCTCCGCGTGCTCGACCGCTCGCCGCGGGATATCCGGGTCAAGGCGCGCATCGGTTATCTGCCGGAGGAGTCCTACCTCTATCCGTTCCTCACCCCGGAGGAGACCCTCGATTTTTATGGACGGCTGTTCGGGCTCAGGGCCCGCGAGCGGCGGCGGCGCACGAATGACCTCCTCGAAATGATCGGACTCGTCCACGCCCGGCGGCGTCCCGTGGGCGACTTTTCCAAAGGCATGGCGCGCCGCGTCGGCCTGGCCCAGGCGCTCATCAACGATCCCGACCTCGTGATCCTCGACGAGCCGACCTCAGGCCTCGATCCGATCGGCTGCCGGCAGATGAAGGATTTGCTGCTGACGCTGGCTCGCCGCGGCAAAACCGTCGTCCTCTCCTCGCACTTGCTGGCCGACGTCGAGGATGTGTGCGACCGGGTGGCGATTCTCTACAACGGACGAATGCAAGCGGAAGGTCCGATCGCGACGCTGTTGGAGGAACAGCACGTCACCCGTTTGACGCTTCCTCCTTCGACGCCGCCGGCGGCGGTGGCCCAAATTCTGGAGGCGGCGCGGGCGGTCCTCGGCGGCGAACCGAACGTGGACCATCCCCGCCGGGACCTCGAGGCATTCTTCCTCGACGTGATCGCCAAGGCGCGCGCGTCCGCCGCCGGCGCCTCCGGCGCCGCCGAGGGCCGCGCCGTCGCCCGCTACCTGGCCGAAAATGATCCCGCGAAGCGCTCGGTCGAACCTCCCCCGGACGCCCGCGAACGGCTCCGCCGCTTGACGACGCCGTCCGAGCCTCTGCCGCCCCCCGCATGAGCCGCGCGCTGGCCATCGCCGGATTGTCGCTTCGCCAGGCGGTTCGTTCCCGCGCCCTGGCGGTTTTGGTGATTCTGCTGTTTCTTTGCGTCACCGCGCTGCCGTTGACGATCCGCGGCGACGGCACGTTGAGCGGGCAGGCGCAGATTCTTTTGTCCTACACGCTCGGCTTCGCAACGCTCATTCTTACGATCGCGGGCGTATGGGCGGGCTGCGCGGCCGTCTCCGGCGAAGTGCGGGGCCGGCAGATACAGCTACTGGTCGTCAAGCCGATCCGCCCGCTGGAAATCTGGATGGGAAAGTGGATCGGCCTCATGGCGCTCAACGGGCTGCTCCTGTTCCTCGCCGGGGCCCTGGTGTACGGAATGCTCCTGTGGACCACTCGTCCGGAGGCGCTCGATGCCGATCAGCGCCGCCGTCTGCGCGAGGAGATTCTCGTCGCCCGCGCGGTGGCGCGGCCGGACGAATCGGGATTGGAGGAGGAAGCGCGCGCCGCGTTGGAAAGCGAGCGCGCGGCGGGGCGGTTGCCGGCGGAGGCCGATCCGCAATCGGCGTACCAGACGCTGCTTCGCCTCCGGCGGCTTCATTTCTACAGCGTGCCGCCGGGCGGCGTCGGCGAATGGCGCATCCGTCTGCCCGCGCCGCCCGCGCCCGATCGTCCGATCTTTCTCCACTTTCGCTTCTCGAAGTCCGCCATGGATTTGGAAGCCATCGCGGGCCAATGGTATTTCGGCAGCGCGACCGAGGCGCGCTTGGGAACGGTCGGCGCCTGGCCGCCCGAATCCCCCCAGACGCTGCCGGTGCCGCCGGCGCCGTTTCTCGGCGAACGCGAGATGCGCATTGCGTTCGCCAACACCGATCCCTCCGGCGCGACAATCTTCTTTTCGCCGGACGGCGGCCTCGAGGTGTTGATGCGCCGCGGCGGTTTTGCCGCCAATTACGCGAGGGCCGGATTGCTGCTCTTCATCCAGCTGGCCTTCCTTTCCGCCGTCGGGCTCGCCGCCGGATCGCTGTTTTCCATGCCGGTCGCGGCGTTTGTCTCCCTGTCGTTCGTCATCGTCGCGCGCGCCGCGCCCTATATCGGGGCCATGGCCGAGCAACGCCGCTATTTCAGCGACGCCCCCGGCGCGGGTCTCGCCGCCACGGCGTTGGACGCGGCGCTGCGCGTCGTTTTTCGGATGTTGCGCGCGGCGCTGGCGCCGCTGCGGTTGCCGGACGCGCTCGATCTGCTCGCCGGCGGGCGGTGGATTCCCTGGAGCGCCGTGCTCTCCGCCGCCGCCTCGCACTTGGCGCTCTACGGCGGCTTGCTCGCCCTGCTGTGCGCCGCGGCGCTGCGCCGCCGCGAACTGGGATTGCCGGAATGACGGAGAAAGGGCCATGCGACGCCGCGTGACGATGCTGTATCTGGCCGCGGCTCTGGCCGCGTTCTTCGGCGCCGCGCGCATCCAGCCGACGTTGCTCCGCCTGCGCCGCGAGCATCATCTCTCGCCCGCCGAAGACCCGCTGGAGAACATGCCGCCGCTCGTCGTTTTCACCACGGTGGCGCTGGGCAGCTTCCGGGGTTTGCTGGTGGACGCCCTCTGGATGCGCGCCAGCCGCCTGCAGGAGGAAGGCAAGTATTTTGAGCTGGTGCAGCTCGCCGGCTGGATCACCCAGTTGCAACCGCGCTTCGCCTCCATCTGGGCCTTTCACGCCTGGAACATGGCCTACAACGTCAGCGTTATGCTGGCGTCGCCGGAGGATCGCTGGCGCTGGGTGCGCCACGGCATCTCCCTGCTGCGCGACGACGCCCTCCGGTACAACCCCGGCAATCCGCAAATTCATCGGGAACTGGCCTGGCTTTTCTCCCATAAAATGGGCGCGGACATGGATCAGGCCCATTTTCATTACAAACGCGAATGGGCGCGCGAGATGACCCGCGTTTTCGGCGGCGGGCGCCCGGACTTCGACCGCTTGATAGCCGCTCCGCCGGACCCGGACGCCCTGCGCGCCATACCCGGCGTTGCGGAATTGTTGGCGGAACTCGAGGCCGCCGGTATCGCCCCGCCCTACGACCGAGCGCTCGATTCGGACGCCGTCTTGGCGATGCTGGTCGCCCGCGCGGAAACGGACGCGGCGGCCCGCGCCGCGCTCGACTATCTCCGCGCCCGCCGCGCCCGCCGCGTCTACAAGCTGGACCCCGCGCGCATGAAGGAAGTGGACGAACGCTACGGGCCCCTCGATTGGCGGCTGCCGGGCGCGCATGCGATTTATTGGGCCTGGAGGGGATTGCCCTCGGCGCGCAACCGCTTCGACCGCCTCTCGCTCGATCGCGCCATTTTTCAATCCATGGCGGACGCCTTTCTGCGAGGCCGTCTGGCGGAATCGCCCGACCTCGCCGCGTTCGCTTTGACGCCGAATCTCGAATTGTACGATCGAGTCCATGCCGCCTATGAAAAAGCGCTGAACGATTTTCCGGGCGATCCGACGCTTCCTACCGCCTTCGCCAATTTCCTGACCGACGCCGTCCTGCTGCACTACACCTACAACCTGGAGGCGCGCGCGCGGGCGATTTACGACGAGCTGCGGGCGCGGTTCCCGAAGGAGGAAAATGCCGGCGGTTTCGAAGCGTTCGTTGTACGAATTTGGCGCGAATACGCCCGCGATCTGCCGTCGGGACAAGCCGCCGCCTTCGTCGAGAGCGCGCTCTACCAAAGCCATTTCTGGGCGGCGCTCGGCGAGCGCGAGCGCGCCGCCGGCTTCGCGCGGATGGCGGCGCTGGTGTGGAACCGATACATGGAGGAGCGCAAAAACCCGGAATTTCGAGAGCGAACGGGACTGCCGCCGCTGGAGGAAATGGACCGCGTCGCGCGCGAGCGCGTGCGGGAGATGATCGAAGCGGCGCGCCAACGCAACGCGGAAATCCGGTCGGACCCGCGCCGCCTGATCGCGCCGACGCCATGAACTCGCTCGGGTTCCTTTTCGGGACGTCGTTTCTGGTGGGGCTTTCCGGCGCGCTCATGCCCGGACCGGTGCTGACGGCGACGATCGCCCATGCCTTGCGGCGCGGTTTCCGCGCGGGTCCCGCCATCGTGCTGGGGCATGCGATCCTCGAACTGGCGGTGCTGGCGGCGGTGGCGTTCGGCCTCGGCGCCTGGCTGGCGCGCCCCGCCGTGATGGGACCGCTGGGATTGGCGGGCGGTGTTTTACTGACGGCGATGGGCGCCCACATGGCGTTGACCGCGCCGGCCGCCGCCGACCGCGCGCTGGCGGAAGCCGGCGCGGCCGTCCCCGCGACGCTTCCGGTCTGGCGAACTCCCGCGGCCGCCGGCTTTTTGCTCAGTTTGTCGAACCCGTATTGGCTGCTCTGGTGGTGCACCATCGGTTTGAATTACACGGCGCTCGCGCTCCGGCGGGGACCGGCGGGACTGGCGGCCTTTTACACCGGGCACATCTCCTCCGATCTGGTTTGGTACAGCGCGGTGGCGGCCGCCGTCGCGGCGGGTCGGCGGGTGTGTCCGCCCGCGGCCTATCGGAATGTGCTGCGGCTGTGCGGTCTCGCATTGGTCGCGATCGGCGCTCGGTTCGGCGCCGAAGGCCTCGCGCTGACGCCCCGGGCGATCTAACGCCCCGAGGGACGCCGCCGCCCGCTCCGCCGCCGCACGTTTCTTTTCCGGTCGCATTTCCGCATGCAATTGTCGCGCTCGCTGTATTCCGCCGGATCGCGACGAAGGGCTAAACTAACGCGAACGGAAATTTTTATCGCGATTTCCGCGATTCGCCGACAACGGCGCCGATCTTCGCGAATAGGAACGAAAACCATGAAAACGACGCGCCGCTTCGGAACTCTCGTCGCCGTGTGGTGCGCTTGGAGCGCGGGGGTGCGGGCGGGCGAGCTGCGCCTCAGCCGCTATTTCAGCGACCCGCTGGTTCTCCAGCGCGAGAAACCCAATGTCATCCGCGGTTTCGCCGCGCCGCGCGCCGCCGTCACCGTTTCGTTCGGCGGACAGGAGAAGACCGTCGCCGCCGGGGCCGACGGCGCCTGGGCCGTGGCCCTCGATCCGATGCCGGCCTCCGCGACTCCGAGAGCGCTGGCCGTGAAATCGGGCCGCGAAACGGTGGCGCTGAACGACGTGCTCGTCGGCGATGTGTTTCTTGTGGCGCTCCAGACGAGTGTGGATCTTTCGCTGGGCGCGACGCCCGAAGGGCGGGCGGCGGCCGCGGCGCATCCCAACGCTGCGCGCCTGCGCGCCATCTCCATCCGGACGGCGCCGGCCGGGGCGCCGCAAGCGGACCTCGCGCCCGAAGCGACAACGGGATGGACGGCGATCAACCGGGAGTCCGCGCTGCGCTTATCCGCGGCGGCCTATTATCTCGGGCGCGATCTGGCCGCCGAAGCGGACGCGCCGATCGGCATCGTGGATCTCCATCTCGGGCCGGCGTTCCCGGTGAGCTGGCTCAGCCGGGAGTCATTGCTGGAGACGGAAAAATTTTACGGCAAGACCGATGTGCCGGGACTCGTTCGGCGCTTCGACGCGCTGCTGGAGCGGAAAGCGAAAGGAGAGCCTTTGCCGCCGAAGGAATCCGTAACGGACGATACGCTGCTGACCTATGCGATCTTTCCCGCCGGCGGCTACAACGCCGTGCTGCATCCGCTGCGCGGGCTGGCCCTCAAGGCCGCGCTGGTTCAGCTCGGCAACGATTATCCGCACATGATTTACTCGGAGCTCGAACGGGCGGGCCGGCAATTCGATCGCGAGGAACTGAACCGCGCCTATGTGCAGACGTACGATTTTCGCAAAACCGGCTGGCGCATGGCGCCGGTGACGACGCCGCGCATCCCGCGCGAATGGCGCGCGGTCTTCGGCGATTCCGCCCTGCCGTTCGGCCTGATCCTGCCGCCGGGTTCGGACCTCGCCACGCTGGCCGCGCACCATCGCGAGATGCGGGAGCTGCACCGGCGCACGGCGGAGGAGAATCCCGGCGTCGGCCTGATTCTACCCGGCATGGAGAATATTCCGTTCAGCGCGCAACCGGCGGATGCGGCGTTGTTGGCTCAGCGTTGTCTCCACTGGATTCGAGGCGCGGTGTTGGGGCGCGCGGATGCGCCGGCGACCGGCCCGCTGTTCGAGCGGCTGGAGCCGAATTTCAATGAGGCGGTCATCCGGTTCAAGGAAGGCACGGCCCGCGGACTTCAGGCGAAGGCGGGAGCGTTGGGTTTCTTCGAGGCGGCCGGAGTCGAAAGCGAATACCGTCCGGTGGACGCCGTGATCGAGGGCGAGACGATCCGCGTTCGCAGCGATGCGCTGAGCCGCATCGCGCATGTCCGCTACAACTGGAACGACCGGCCCAACGCGGGCTTGGTCAACGCGGCCGGATTGCCCGCCCTGCCGTTCCGCTCCGAGAAGGCGGATTATGTCTGGTTCCACACCCACGACGACAACGATCTGCCGATGGAGTATTCCACGCCGGCCAACGAGTGGCCGCCGAGCGATGTCGCGCTGATCAGCGGCCATCTCAAGACGCACGGCTATACCAACTTTTCCGGCTGGCTGGGGCCGATCGGCGTCCGCACCGGGCCCTTCGGCCCGAATATGGGGGTTCGCGAGGTGAAGGCCGGCTCGCCGGCGGACGGCAAACTCTTCGTCGGCGACATGATTTATAGCGTAAATGGAATGCCGGTGGGCGCGAAGGCGTGGGAGGCGATGTCGGCGGCGATTACGGAGAGCGAGACGCGCGAAATGAACGGCCGACTGACGCTCGGCGTGCGCCGGCGGGGCGAGAACCTGGACGTGGAAATCACCTTGCCCGTGATGGGCCGCTACAGCGCGACGGCGCCTTACGATTGTCCGAAGACCGAGAAGATCATTGCGAATCTCGAAAAATGGGTCGTTTCGCGCGGCGCCGATGCGGGGTTTCTCAACACCGACGCCCTGTTCCTGCTGGCCACGGGCAACCCGGAACTGCTGGGCTACGTTCGCCGGGTCGTCTATAAAAAAATGGCCGGCATGAAACTCACGTACCCGATTGACCCCTCGAAAGCGGGGAAAAGCTGGCACAACTCCGCGGATGCGCTCTTGTTCGGCGAGTACTATCTGGCCACCGGCGACCGCAATGTGCTGCCGCATCTCAAGTATGTGTGCGACCGGCTGGCGGCGACGATGCAGCCGGGCGGCGGCTGGCGGCACAACTATCCGGGCGGGCCGACCTATGGCCTGATCCCGAACGCCGGCCTGCCGGGCGTGATGGGCATGCATTTCGCCAAAGTGGCCGGCATGGATATTGATTTCGACGCCTATCGGCAGGCAGTCTATTTCTATCAGCATCAGCAGGCGGATACCGGCTTCATGATCTACGGAATCGGCGTCCAGCGCCCCGATCCCGCGCCGCTCGATCCCGACGCCATGGCCGCCGGCAAGCTGTCCACCTACAACGGCGGATTGTCCGCCGCCGGCATTCTGATGAAGCTGGTCGGCGATACGCGCGCGGCGCACTTGTGTTCCTTGATCAGCGCGTTCGCCTGGAACAACACCTTCGACGGGCACGGCGGCAATTTCTGGAACAACTTCTGGACGCCGCTGGGCGCGCACGCCCATGGACGCCCCGCATTCGTTCATTTCTGGAAGAATCACCTCTGGTATCGCGAGCTCAATCGGATGTATGACGGCAGCCTGATCCAGCATGAGAACGGGGACGTCGGCGCGGGAACCGGCATCGCCCTGGCCGCCCCGCGCCGGCGGCTGCAAATCCTCGGCGCTCCGCCATCCCCGTTTGCGGCGGACGCCCCCGAATCGCTGAAACCCGCGATCGCCGACTACACGGCGCGAGACTATGCCGCCTGCGCCCGGCGCGTGGATGAGTTGCTGGCCGGCGGAACCGTCGGCCGGGTCGAGCGGCCGACGGTGGAGGCCCTCGGCCGCGCCGCGCGCGAGATGGAGGCGAGCATTGCCGCCGACCTGTCACGAATGGAGGCCTTGGCGCGCGCCGGCGATCCGGCGACGGCGCGCGAGTTTCTCGCCCCCCTCAAGGGCGTGATGAAGGCGGACGACGCGAGGTTGTTGGCCGTTGAAAAAATGATCGCCGAGTCTCCGCAGCGAACGACGGCGAGGCCCGCGGCGTCCTCGAGGATGGAAGTCGAAGCGGAATCGGCGGAGGACGCGGCGAGCAAGGCCGCGGCGAAGGAGGAAGCCGCGGAGCGCGCCGCTCAAGCGGCGAAAGCGTCGCGCGAATGGGTTTGTCTGGTCACCGAGGCCCTGACCGGTCGCAGCTCGGCGAAGACGCCGGGCAAAGTTCCCGAGGCGCAGGCGAATCGTTGGCGCATGAAGGTGGTGGAGAACCTGTCGCAGGCGCCCGCCGATTGGATGACGCCCGACTACGACGATTCACGCTGGAGCGAGACCACGCTGCCGATCTCGTGGCGGATGTATCACACCGCGCTCTTTCGAACGAAGTTCAACGTGGCGGACAAAGACGCGTTCGACGGCCTCCGCTTCCGCGGCTGGGTCTTCCGGCAGCAGGCGATGGCGATCTATCTCAACGGTCATTTGATCGGCCGGGTCAACAACATCGAGGGCAAGACGGGCGACATGGACGGGGATTTTCTCGATTCCGCGGTCCGCTATCTCCGCAACGGCGAGAACACCCTGGCCGTCACGACCCGCCACAACTGGCGCTGGGGGATGCTGTCCATGCATGTGTACAACGACGGTTTCGGTTTCCGGCTCGATGCGCGCAAGAAACCGGCGAAGTGAAATGCCGAATGCCGAATTCTGAATGCCGAAAGGAATTTACGGGATGACGCGGAAAAGGGATTCGCGCCCCAACGGGCTCATTTTGATGTTCGCTCCCCGCGGCGCGAGCACGCTTGCGCCCCACGGCCGGGGACCGTAGGGCCTCAGCTTGCTGAGGCCGCGATGCCATCCCAGAGCAGGTCAGGACAATTGTGAGACGACTAGTATGCCCCAGAACGACTCACGTCCCAATATCTTGATCCTGATGTGCGACCAGATGCAGGCTCGGCGCATGGGTTTTGTGGATGGGATCGCGATCACGCCGAACCTGGATGCGCTGGCCGCCGAGGGCGTGCATTTTCGAAACGCCCTTACCGTGCACGGGCAATGCGTGCCCTCGCGTTGCGCCTTCATGACGGGCATGCCGCCGCACGCTTGCAATGTGATGGTGAACTACGGCTTTTTCGGCCATTGCGGGCATCTGACCGCGCGGAATCGGACGTTTGTGCAGGAGTTTCAGGAACGCGGCTGGACCACCGCGCACTTCGGCAAGAGCCATTTGGGTTCGCCCCTTCGGACCCTGGGATTCGACGTCGGCGAATGCCTGGACGGCGAATTTCCGCCGGGCAAAGAACCGCCGGAACGCGTTCGCCTGCGCGAAGAGAACCTGCGACGCGGCGGCGACGGGCTGACCGCTGAGGGGCCGGAAAATTCCACCCACTACAAGGCCCTGCGGGAGGGACTCCCCTGGCTGGCAAACTACGATCCGAAATCCGGCCCCTTGCTCTTCATGTTCGATACCAATCTCCCGCATCCGCCGTTTTACTACGAGCCGGAGTGGCGGGACCGGTTCCGGCCGGAAGCCATGATCCTGCCGAGGAGCTATTACGAGGAAACCTTCGAGGGCAAGCCGCCCTTTCTTCGGGAACATGCCGAGCGCGGGCCGCACAAACTGGAGAGCGAGGCGCAGTTGCGGGAGGAGATGGCGCAGTATTACACACTGATCGCCGCGGTGGACAAAGCCTGCGGGCAAATCGGCGAAATTTTTAAACGGAAAGGAATGTGGGAAAACACCATCGCCCTTTTTCTTTCCGATCACGGCGACCTGATGGGCGCGCACCGATTCCGCCGAAAAGGGACCATGCCCTACGAGGAGCTTTACAACATCCCTTGCATCCTGAAACTGCCGGCCGGCGTGCCGCGCCGGCGGGCGGTGATCGAGGAGGTCGTGGCGTCCACCGATTTGCCGGGGGCCCTGCTGGAACTGGCCGGCATCCGGCCGCCGCCCCCTTTCGCTGAAAGCGATGCGGCGCGGGCCTTGCGCCGCGACGCCCCGACCGGTCACGAACGCGTGTTCTTCGAACACTACGCGGCCTGGTGGGGGCGGCACCCCTTCTATGGCGTGCGCACCGCGACGATGAAATACGTGCGCTACTATGGCGACGAGCAATTCGAAGAGCTGTACGACCTTGCGCGAGACCCGGAAGAACTCCACAATGTCGCCGGCGATCCCGCCTATCGCGAAGCCCGCCGGAAACTGTCCGCCGCAGCGGACGGATGGTGGGCGTCTACGGGAGGCCGGAGCGCCGACTTCTACGAGACCGAGCCGTTTCGAAACAATTTAAACCGGGTTGAATGACCGGGCGACGTCGTCCGGCCTCGCCGGGAGCGCGATGGCATGACCCTCGGCATTTTGACCGCCGCCAAAATGGATGCGCGCGTTGCGGAATTCAACCGCAACGATCGCGAGTTGTATCGCCAGCACATTGCCAACGAACGAGCGGCGGAGTGGATGGCCCGCAACGTCCCCCGGTTTGAATGCCCGGACGAGGAAATCGAGGAAATTTACTATTTTCGGTGGTGGACGTTTCGCAAGCATATCAAAGAGACGCCGGACGGCTTCGTCATCACCGAGTTTCTGCCGCCCGTCGGTTGGGCCGGGAAGCACAACACCATCAATTGCGCGGCGGGCCACCATTTTCGCGAGGGGCGCTGGCTGCGCGACGCCCGCTATCTCGACGACTACGCGCATTTCTGGCTGCGCGGCGGCGGCGAGGTGCGCACTCGGATCCAGACCCGGCGCGGGTACAGCTTTTGGATCGCCGACTCCCTGCTCGCGCGGGCCCGCGTGACGGGACAGTTCGATCTGTGCATCGAACTGCTGCCCGACCTGATCGCCAACTACGAAGGATGGGAACGCGAGCAGCGCGACGCTAACGGGCTTTTTTGGCAGATGGACGACCGCGACGGCATGGAGTTTTCCATCTCGGGTCGTCTCGCCCCGAAGGCGCTGGGCTATCGGCCGACCCTCAACAGCTATATGTACGGCGACGCACTCGCCATCGCCGAGATCGCCGAACGCGCGGGGGACGCCGGCTGCGCCCGGCGTTATCGCGAGAAGGCCGCCGAGATTCGACGGCTGACGCAAACGCATCTCTGGGATCCCCAGGCGCGTTTTTTCAAGGTATTGCCGCGAATCGAGCGGCCAACGCTTTCCGACGCCCGGGAATTGCACGGCTACACGCCCTGGTATTTCAATCTCCCGGACGACGACGAAACGTCGGAGGCCTGGGCGCAGTTGATGGATCCCAAGGGATTCTTCGCGCCCTTCGGCCCGACCACGGCCGAGCAGCGGCATCCGGAGTTCGCGGTGATCTACAGCCGGATTGGCTGCCAATGGAACGGTCCGAGTTGGCCGTACGCGACGTCCGTCACCCTGACGGCGATGGCCAATTTATTGAACGACTACCGTCAAGAGGTCGTGACACGCGAGGACTACTTCAAAATTCTCAAGATCTACACCCGTTCGCACCGGCTTCGGCTCGACGACGGACGCGTCGTGCCGTGGATAGACGAGAGTCTGAATCCGTTCACGGGCGACTGGCTCACGCGCACATGCTTGAAGAGAGGCGTCGGCAGGAAGACCCCCGGATGGACCGACGGCGCGGCCGATCCCGCCAAAATCGAAGAGCGCGGAAAGGATTACAACCATTCGACGTATTGCGACCTGATCATCAACGGGCTGGCGGGGCTGCGCCCGCGGAGCGACGACCGTTTGAGCGTCGCTCCGCTCGTTCCCGCGGAGTGGGCCTATTTTTGTCTCGATCGCATTCGTTACCACGGTCGGGATATTGCGATCGTCTATGACAAAACGGGCCGACGGTATGGGCGGGGCAGGGGGTTGCAACTGTTTTGCGACGGCGAGCGGATCGCCGGCGGCGAATCCTGCTCCCGTATGGACGTGGACTTGCCCGAAAAAAGCTGAAGCGGAAATAGCGGACGTCAGCGCACCCGGCAGGATTTGAACCTGCAACCCTCAGATCCGAAGTCTGATGCTCTGTCCAATTGCGCTACGGGTGCGTCGTATGCGTCGTATGGGTTCCGAAATAGCGAATCGCCGCGCGCCGGGCAAGATCAATCCGCGGCCGCCGCGCGGCATTCGCGTTTGACCTCCGCGGGAATCAACGCGAGGGCGAGTCCGATGAGACCGGGCACGACCAGCAGATCGTCCAATTGGCCCAGGATCGGGATCGCGTCGGGGATGAGGTCCACGGGCGAGACGAGATACGCCAGCGCCGCGCCGAGCAGCCAGCGGGAGGCGCGCGGCGTGCGCCGGTGCCGCAGGAGCGCGCGGTAGAAGGATATTTCCCGTCGGATGCGCGCCATCATTCGCCTCGGCCCGTTCATGGTCGGCGCCGAATCAGCCGCGCGGGACGCGGCGGCTGGCGGCTTCGAGGGTGGCGCGCTCGCGGCGGGTGAGACGGTCAATGCCCTCGCGCGCGACTTTGTCGAGGATGCGGTCTACCTCCGCCAGGTCCACTGCTCCGGAGACCGTTCCCGAGGAGCGTCGCGGCCGGAGGGACAACGCGAGGGAGAAACCGCGCGCGTTGACGGCGGCATAAATCGCGCCGGCGATGCCGCCGGCCAGGTGGGCCGAGTGCGCGATGCCGCCCTCGACGCCCTGAATAAGATAGAGCAATTCGACTACGCCGAAGATCACCGCCAGCACCCAGGCCTTGAAGGTTACGAACGGCAGGAAGAGCAGGCTCACGGGGCGGTTGGGATAGATCGTCGCGAATGCGGCGATCACTCCGAAGACCGCGCCCGACGCGCCCAGACAGAACTGGCGGGGACTGATCAACACGAATCCGACGCCGCCAAGGATGCCGCTCAACAGGTAGAGCGCGGCGAAGTGGCGCGATCCCATGGCGCGCTCGGTTTCGGGACCGAGCGAGTAGAGCGCGAACATGTTCATCAAAAGATGCGAGAGGTTGCCGTGCAGGAACTGGTAGGTCAGCAATTGCCAAATCCAGCCCGCGCGCAATCCCATGCCGCTGAGGGCGAACAGAGCGGTATACACCCGACCATATCCGGACACCTGCGCCAGGATTTGCAGGATGAACACGACGCCGTTCGCGATGAGCAGGTTGCGGACCGTGCGTGGAAAACCGCTCTCGCGATACCAGGTGTGCGACTCGAGCATGCGGAATCAGACCGTGGCCGCGGGCGCTTCCGCGAGGGCCATCTCGGCGACCTCCTCCGCGGCCTCCACGGCGGCCTCCATGGCCGTTTGTTTGCGCTCCGCATGATCTTGAAAACCGAGCGCGTTCTGTCCGTCCGCCCACGCGATGGTCAGGTCGTTGATGCCGATGAAGCCGAAAACCGCGGAGATTTCGGCGGTCAGCGCGTCGCGCGGATCGCCCTCCTGGTAGGCGCCGCCGGAAGAGACGAGCAGCACGATTTTACGGATATGATGCAGCGGCTTTACGGAAAAACCGCCGCCCTCGGCCGGCTCGAAGGCGAAGGTCAGATTGGGCGCGATGACCTGGTCAATCCAGGCCTTCAATATGGCCGGCACGCTGAAATTCCACATCGGGAGCGTCAGCACCAGCACATCGGCCGCATTGAAAAGTTCGGCGTGGCGGACCGCATAGGCCGTCGCATTCTTTTCGGCTTTGGTGGGGGCGTAGCCGGGGTTCATCAGCGGCATCCACAGCGCCCGAAACGCAGGGTAGTCGAGGAAGGGCGGGGGATCCTGGTAGAGGTCCACGTTGTTGAGCTCGGCGTCGGGATATTTCTGGACGAGCTCCGACATGAACTCGGCCGACAATTGCTTCGAGACCGACTCCTCCACCGGTTTCGGATTCGCGCAGATATGCAATATATTCATCAGATTTCCTTCCGTCTCTTCCGTTGTGCCGCCTCAAAAAAACACACTCTCCGCGGCGGGCGACCCCGCCGGCGCCGTGAACAGTTTGGCCATATAGCTCTCGAGGTCCCGGTCGTACTCGGAATCTTTGCCGAGAATAGTAAGTTGTTTGTGCAGTAATGCAAGCCCTCCGCTGCCCGATTCGGCGTCCTGCGCGGAGGCGAATCGGCGCGCGGGGTCGGGGTCAATGAATTTGAGCAGCATGTCCACGAAATCGCTGTTGCGCCGGACGTGCGGCGGGAGAAGGCCGGGCAGTTTTTTGGGCAGTTGCATCTTGAATTCGAGCATCGCGGCCTCGTTCATGCGGCTATAGTCGGTCAGCGCTTCGCCGCGCAGCAGCTCGATGCCGACGAGTCCGGTGCTGTAGATATCGGATTGGACGTAATAGCGCTCGCGGCGGTGGATTTCCGGCGCCATATAAACCGGGCTGCCGAGCAGGAAGGTGATGGGTTCGTTGACCTGCGTCGCGCGGCCGAAATCCACCATCTTCACATAGCCGAGCTTGTCGCACATGATGTTCGAGGGCTTCACATCGCCGTGGATGTAGCCGGTATCGTGCAGGGCTTCGATGCCGCGGAGCGCCTGCCGCAGAATGTAAAGGGCCACGCCGGGTTGCACACGGAACTTGCCGTCCTCGAAGCGAAAGATCACGTCGGTGAAGCGCGACCATTCCTCGGGCGTCGAGCGCGCCTTGACCTTCTCGAAGTGGTTGCCGTAAAGCAGACGTTGAAGATCGAGCCCGTCAATCGCCTCCATCTGCACGTAGCCGATGCCGTCGTTCTCCTCATACACGTCGCGCCCGACGAGGTTCGGCGCGTTGAGCGATTGCAGCCGCGAGATTTGAGCGGCCAGCCGGCCCATGTCCGTCCAGTAGCGCTTGACGGTTTTGTAGATCGAAGGGTCGAACAGCTTGATGGCATGGCGCGTCCGGCAGCCCCGCGCGCCCTGACGGTAGCATAAGAACACAATACCCTGCCGCCCGCGCCCCAGCTCTCGGTCGAACTGATAGGCGACAGGATAATAGATGGCGCGGGCCTTGATGATCGCATTATAATTGGCGATCAATTGCTCGACGCCGCGCCCGGCCCAGCGAGAGGGGACCTCGGCCTCCGCCGCCGGCGTGACCGCCTCGGTGACCGTTTCCCGCCCCGCGTCCCGTCCGGGCAACGCTTCCACATCTGGCCAAAGCACATCCATGAC
Organism: uncultured bacterium; assembly: GCA_937935255.1. Taxonomy (GTDB): domain Bacteria; phylum Verrucomicrobiota; class Kiritimatiellia; order PWTM01; family PWTM01; genus CALGXT01. Next base: position 20,749 of record CALGXT010000069.1, read on the forward strand.
GGGCGGATAGTGTACGGACGCCGGCGCGGAAGGCAATGCGATTCGCGTCAGCCAAACCTCGCCGGATACCTGCGGTAAGGGTGCCTATTGCCTGTCCCCAATCGCTCGGGGACAGTGCGCAGGGGACAGAGATGAACTCGTAAGTCTTTGACAGGCAACATTCGGCTTTTTTGACGGAGCGATGGGGGCGGGACGATGGGGACAGACAACCTGTGGCCATCAGAGGCCCTTGAGTGGAACGGAAGATGTCTGCGTTGTCCATTTTTTTGCTTGTAGGTGAACGATCGTTCATTTATATGGTCGAGCAACGGGATATACGCGAAAGGACTGATGCCATGCCGCGAACTCTCAATATCGGCGAGCGCGTTCGGGCGCTGCGGGTCTTTCTCCGAAATGAAGGTCGGCTGCCGTCCTACGACGAAATGAGGGCGATCTTCCAGTATCGCTCTAAAAACGCTGTTTTCGGCGTCGTACGAAAGCTGGTCGAGCTTGGCTATCTCCGGCGCGGGGCGGGGGGGCGTTTGGCGCCGACCCCGCGCCTGTCGGCGGCGACCCGACTGCTGGGCGCCGTCGCGGCGGGTTTCCCTTCGCCCGCCGAAGAGGAACTCGTCAACACCATGAGCCTCGATGAATTTCTCGTCGAGCGGCCGGAAGCGACCTTTCTGCTCACGGTCAGCGGCGATTCGATGATCGAGGCCGGCATTCAGCCGGGCGATCTGGTGCTGGTGGAGAAAGGACGCACGCCGCGCAACGGCGACATCGTCGTCGCGCAAGTGGACGACGAATGGACCCTGAAATATTTTCGCCGCGATGCGGACGGCGTTCATCTCGATCCGGCCAATAGCGCCTACGCGCCCATCCGACCGAAACGCTCGCTCGTCGTCGGCGGCGTGGTGCGGGCCGTCGTCCGAAAATACCCGTGAACCGCGCGTTCTTTCCTGTTTGATTTCGCAAGGCCGAGCGCCGATACTGCAAGCCGCGGGCGCGAGGCGTCCGCGAAGGAGACGTTTATGCGAAGGACAGGGATCGTTTTTGCGAGCGTGGTGATCATCGCAGCGTCGGCGGCGCGCGCACAATCGGAAGCGCCGACGTCCGCCGACCCCGTCGAGTGGTCCGTGGAAGTTTCGTATCGCCAGCTCGGACTCGGGGACTTTGACGTCTATAAAAACAGCATCGCGGTCGAAGCCCAGCACCGAAACTGGTTTTGGAGCAACCACGGCGTCGCATTCGCGGCGGGCGCGGAGCGGATAACGACCGATTCCGGCAGCCGGGACTGGGCCGGCCGTCCCAGTGGCGAGTTGAATCTTTTCTCGGTCGGTCTTTCCTGGGTGGGATTGATCTTTGAGGGCGAGAGCGATGTGTGGACCGTCGAGGCCGGCTTGCGGTTTCATTGGGCGCAATCCGACCTCAAACTGCGGGTCGGGCCGGACGATCGCAACGTCGAAGTCGGCAACGGGTTGACCGGTTTGCTGGCGCTGGGCTATGAGCGGCGGCTGACGGAGACCCTGTCGCTGACCGTCGGCTTGAGCTATCGGCCGGACATCCTCGTCGGCGACGCCGAATTCGAGGGCGGCGGCAAACTTCGCGACAATAAACTCGAGGCCTGGGGCGCGCACCTCGGCCTGCGTTGGCGCCTATGACCTCCCGTGCTGCCGATGCTCCCGCGCCGCGCCGCGCCGAGGTCCGGCGGACAACGCGCGAGACGGATATCGCCGTCCGCCTCGATGTGGACGGCGAAGGGGCCTCCACAATCGAGACGGGGATTCCGTTCCTCAACCACATGCTGGAGTTGTTCGCAAAGCACGGTCTGTTCGATCTCACGATCCGCGCGACGGGCGATTTGGCCGTGGATTACCATCACACGGTCGAGGACCTGGGCTTGGTGCTGGGGGACGCGCTGAATCAGGCGCTCGGTGACCGCAAGGGTATCGTCCGCTACGGTTGGGCTGCGCTGCCGATGGACGAGTCGCTGAGTCTCGTGGCGGTGGATTTGGGCGGACGTCCTTTCCTCGTCTATGAAATCGCCAACCGCACAAAGCGCATTCGCGATTTCAATGTCGGTCTGATCGAGGAATTCTTCCGCGCTTTCGTGACGCAGGCGCGCATGAACCTGCACATCGCGCACTTGTACGGGCGCGAGCCGCACCACGCCTACGAGTCGGTGTTCAAAGGCGTCGCGCGGGCGCTCTCCGCCGCGTGCGCGCGCGACCCGCGGGTGCGCGGCGTGCCCTCCAGCAAGGGCGTACTCTGATCCCGCCGGCGGCGGAGCGCGGAACCGTGGCGATCCTTGCGCGATGGCGGGAGCGGCTGAAGGCCGATCCTTTCCTTCGCGACAGCGTGCTTTTGTGGTTTTCCGCGCAGTTCGGCAATGCGGCGAACCTGCTGTTTCAACTGGCGATGTTTCGCCGGTTGCCTGTCGCCGAGTATGGCGCATTGATGGCGGTGACGGGCGCTACGCTTTCCGCCGCGTTGCCCCTGGAGTCGCTTCGCGCGGCAGTCGCGCGGCAGATCGCCGCGGCCGCGGCCGACGGCGCGGATGTGGCCCGGCTGCGCCGGATACTGGCGCGGTGGACTCTCGGCCCGACGGTCGCCGCGGCGGCGATTGTCGTCCTGGGATGGGCGGGCGCCGATGCGCTGGCGGCGCGGTGGACCCTGGCGGATCGGTCGCTCGTTCCCATCGGCGCCGCCGCACTGGCGGCGTCGCTCTTTCCGGCCCTGCTGGGCGGAACCCTGCAAGGTTTGCGGCGGTTCGGATGGTATGCGGCGATCGGCCCCGCCTTTGGCTTCGGGCGCCTGGCGGCGGCGAGCCTCTTGGTGTTCGCGCTATCGGCGACGGCGGCGCCTGCGGCGGCAGGGCACGCCCTCGGCATCGCGGGCGCCGCGCTCGTCGGCGCGTTCGGGGTTCGCGCGGCGCTGGGGCGACCTCATGCAGGTTCCGCGACGGCTTCGAACGCCTCCGCCGACGCGGGCTATTTTCTTCGAGGATTGCCGCCGCTGCTGGCCTTCGGTGTGCTGTTGAATGCCGACACGCCGTTGGCCAAGTTCGGTCTGAATCCCGATATCGCCGGCGCCTTCGCGCGCGCGGCGACGATCGCGCGGACCATCATCTTTCTGCCCATGCCGATCGCAATGGCCGTTTTTCCCCGGATCGCCGCGCGCGTCGAATCGGCCGCGGAGCGACGCTGGCTGGAACGCCGCGCGGCGATTTGGACCGGAGCGATGGGGTTGGGGGCCGCCGCGGGCGTTTGCGCGCTGGCGGGTCCGCTCTGGAGTTTCTTCGCGGGGCGCGCGCCGACATCGGAGGAAACGAACCTCGTGCGAGTGCTGGCCCTGGCGATGGCGCCTCTTGCCGGGGTCTGGCTGCAACTCAATGTGTTGCTCGCGAAAGGCCGATGGAGAGCGGCCTTGTGGCTCCTGCCGCTCGCGGCGGCCTATGCGGCGATCGCGCTCCGGCCGGGCGCGACCCCCGGGCGCATTGCGCTCGCGCTGGGCTTTTGCGCCTGGGCTTCCTGGCCGGCGCTCGCGCTGGCCGGGGCCGCCGGGAGCGGATGCCGATGCGAAGGGAAAACGCGCGGCAAGCGTCCGTGAGCGGTCCGGAAACGAGGTTGAGCGAAACTAAACCGCGCGTCTCCAATATCCGGATGCATGTTTCGGGACTATCTCACACTTTCGAATGTGTGAGATAGCCCGTGCGCGCATTCCAAGTCCTCTTGTTGTGGTCTGGGCGTCCAAGGCTTGGAAATCAAGCGTCCATTTTTTCCAAGCCTTGGAAGCCGTGAACGGAGGCGGCGTGTTCGCCTCTATTTTTATGTACCTATCAAGCAGTAGTTTAGACAAGTCATTCACGCAGGAGCGGCGGAAACTAGAAACGAAATCCTGCCGCTCGCCATGCCGTCCGAGTTGAAAGTTCATTTGAGAAGTGTGATTCAAATGATAGTTTTACAACTATCTCACACCTTCGAAGGTGTGAGATAGTCTGATTCGAGAGATCAATGTTTTTTTTGCGATGGGGCGGTCGGTCATTTCGGAGTTCGTTTGAATCAAACCGGCGCTTGCACCCGCCATTCGAGGTGGGGCGGCGCCATGAGTCCGCAAGGGACCAGTTGATAGGCGGCGATCCGGTCGTTGCCGAGCGGCTGTAATTGATAGGGTCCCGTCCACCTCGGCCAGCGCTCCGCGAAGTGCAAGGGACCCTGCGAATTTCGTCGGTGCCCAAGAATTTCAATCCCCAGTTCGATCTCCTGGCCGGAATGCGCCCATTGGGTGATTTCCACCTCGTACGGCGCCCAGGCGGCCAGCCCCGCGACCTCGCCGTCGCATCGGACGCGCGCCGCGACGCCGCGATAGTCCGGCAGACGGACGAACACGCGTTCGCCCGGCGCGGCGCTCAAGCGCAGTCGGCGCACATACGTGACGTTGCCCCCATAAAACGGCAGGCCTTGCGCACACCAGTCGCCGAGATGCAATTCGCGGGGCGTTTCCGTCATCGCGGCGGCCTCGCCTTCCACACGAACGCCGAATTCGCCGAGCAAATAAAGATATTCCAGTCCGCTGAAATCCTCGGTGTAATCCAGGCGCAGGCGGAGTTCATTGCGCCCCGCGCGGATTTGCCCGGGGTCGAGCGGCAACAGCCGCAGCGATTCATCGGTCCACCAGCCGCGATCGGCGTCGGTGTCCACGAGCGCGCCGTTGAGAAGTATCTCGAAGGCCTCCGGCCGCTCGATGCCCAGCGACACGGGGCCGCTCGGCGGGGTTTCCACATCGAATTCGAAGCGCAGTTCGACGGGGATCGAACGGGGATTCGTCAGCGCCGCGCGCGCCCAGGGTTGCGCCATGGCGCCGCCGCGCCGGGGAATGCCCATGCGTTCCCGAATCCGACGGTCCGCTTCAAGTACATCGCAGGGCGCCGCTTCCGGCTCGTTGGCGACGCTCAGCGCGCAGCGATCCAATACCAGCGCGTTCGGTTCGTCGCGGCGCAACCGCCATGGCCCTTCGGCCAGCGTTTCCCGCCGTGTCGCGACGAGCGCCGCCCGCCGCGGAAGACGAGCGGCGGCCCGATCCGCGCGTTTGGGCGCGATCCACAAACGGCTGCCCAGCGCCGGCAGGCTTGTGCGAATGAGCCAGCCGTTGCCGGAGCGCTCCGCCTCCGCGGCAAAGCGCTCGCCGGTAGCCGGGTCGAGTTCGATCGGCGCGCCCCGGCAGCCCGCGAAGGCGCGCACCCGCGCGTCGGGGAACTCCAGTCGGCGATCGCGGACGGGTGAGGGCGTCGCCTCCGTGTCGAAACGCTCGCCCGTGTTGCATACGAAAAGGTATTGCGCCGCCGCGTCCTCGCGGAGCAAATACAGCGCGGGCGCGATCTCGCGGCCCTCGGCGTCGGCGATGGAAACGCGGCGCGCGAGCGGCTCGACGGCGGCGAGGAAATCGGAATCGGGCGCATCGAAACGCGGACCCTCGGCGGCGAAGCGCGCGACCTCGTCGGACGGCGCGGCGTCCACGCAACCGGCCGGCGCCCCCGCAAAAATCACCCGCCCCCCGCGGCGTCGGAAGGCGCGGAGCAAATCCAAGGTGGTTTTTCGCATGGTGAGCATGGCGGGAACAACGACGACGCGATAGTCGGCCCGGCCGACACGGAGTCGGGGTTCGCCTTTCGTGCCCGTCACGCGCGCATGGCGCGACAACAATTCTTCGTCGCCGTAATCGAAATCGAGGTGCTGCGCCAGCAGACGGCCGCTGAGGGCGGTCAGCGCCGCGTCGAGCGCCGAAATTTCCGGGTCTTTCTTCCATCCGGCGCGCACACGCAGCCACACGCTTTCGACCGGATGGATGACGAGCGCGTCCCGCGCCTCGACGCCGCGCGTCATCACGGCGTGCACGCGCGCGAAGTAATCTTCGACCGCGCCATAGGACTGCCACCAGGGAGAGGCGGGGCCGATGTCCGCCGGATAGTCCCGCTTCGCCTCGGCGAGCATCGTATACCAGAACAAATGCTGGCAGCGCAGATTGATGCCGAGCGCCGCCTGCCAGTCGCCGAGCGCCTTGTGGCCGGCGAACGGGAAGTCCCATCCCGTGCAGCCGTACGTTTCCGTCAGCCGCCATTTCCGTCCGAATTGCCGGGCCGCGGAGGAGACCTGTTTGGCGGTGAGATACTCGTTTCTGCGCTCCGTCAGCAAATCCATGCCGGGCGCTTGCATATGCTCGTAGAAACGCATGCAGGCGCCGACCACGTCGGTCTGGCTCGCCAGCGTTTCCTCCGCCAACACGTGGCCGGTGAACAACAATCCGTGCCGTTCGCACCATTCGCCGCACTGCCGGGAAAACGATTCCACGAACAGGTGGGTGATGCAATCGTGGTAGTGATATCGGGCGGGGCTCGCCGTCGCGTCCTCGACATCGAAGACCAGTTCCATCAAGCGGGGAATCACGTCATAGCCGTAGCGCCGGCGGAAGACCGCGGGCAGCGCCGGTGTCCACGGCAGATTGCACGAGGGTTTGGCGCGATCTCTGAATTCGGCCGGCAGCGCCGTCGAGCCGTAATTCGGCTCGTCGGTGAAAATGCCCGGGATGACGCCGCCGAAGTCGCGCCCGAAACGCCGGGCGTAGGCGTCGTGCGTGATGCGCAGAAAGGCTCGGACGGCGGCCGGATTGAGCGTGTCGAGATAGGTCTGACCGTTGTACCAGGGCGACAGGCCCTGCGTTGCGACCCGGAAGCGAAAGATTTCCTCGCCGTCGGAAACCGCCGTCGGACGCCCGCTCCGCGGAATTCGCCGCACCGCGCGCGCGCGCGCGCCCTCGGTGCGCGCGATAAAGGCGGCGAGCGTGTCGCGCGTCCAATGAAACTCGCTCGGCTTCGCCAGCCGCTCGCAAACGAGCGAGCGCATTCGATATCGCGGATCGCGCGTCACCAGCCCGCCCGCGGCGCCGGAGGGCCAGCGATCCTCGTCGTAGAGCCACGCCTCCATGCCCAGTTGACGCGCCTCCTCGACGCAGGCGCGCACGGCCTCGAACCAGGCGGGGGAGAGATAGGGCGTCGCCAGCCCGACGCGTGAATGCATGAAAAAGCCGCCCAGACCCATGCGGCGCATTTGTCGAATCTGCCGCCGCAGTTTGTCGGGTTCGAGGCGCCCGTTCCAGGCCCAGAACGGTTTGCCGCGGAACTCGGCGCCGGGGGTGGCGAAGCTTTTCAGAAGGGCGGAGATCGAGGTGGAAGGGGACGAGCTTTTCATATTGCGCATGATCGGGCTTTCCCCCGTGCATGGCAATTCCAATGTGACGTTTGGGGAGAAGCGCGCTTTGGAGTATATTGATCAAAGCGCCCGGGAGATACTGGCGGTCGCATGAAGACGAATGTGTGTTGCAGTTTCGATTCGGCAAGGGCCTTGGACATCGCGCGCGGCGAAACGCCTGCGCCGCGGTCGGATTTTCCCGCGCTCGCTCAGCGTGTCCATGACCATCCGCTCGTTTACCTCGACAACGCGGCCACGAGCCAGCGGCCGCAATCGGTCGTCCGCGCCGAGTGCGAATATTACGGCAGTTGCAACGCCAACGTGCATCGCGCCCTCCATTTTTTGGCGGGGGAGGCGACGGAGCGCTACGAGGCGGCGCGCCGGCGCGTTGCGGAGTTCATCGGCGCGCCCGATCCGCGCGAGGTGATTTTCACCTCCGGCACGACGGCGGGGGTCAATCTCGTCGCCGCCGGATGGGGACGAAAGTTCCTTCAGCCGGGGGACGCGCTGCTGCTGACCGAGATGGAACACCACAGCAACCTCGTGCCCTGGCAGCGCGTCGCGCGCGAGCGGGGGGCGGAGTTGCGATTCATTCCGGTGACGCCGGACGGCGCGCTGGATCTCGGGGCCGCGCGCCGACTCCTGGCCGACGGAAGGGTCAAGCTGGTCGCGCTCACCTGGATTTCGAATGTGTTGGGAACGGAGAATCCGGTTTCAGAAATCGCGGCGCTTGCGCACGCCGCGGGCGCGCTCGTGTTTCTCGACGGCGCGCAAGGCGTCCCGCACCGACGCACCCGCGTGGGCGAACTGGATTGCGACTTCCTGGCGTTTTCCGGCCACAAGGCGCTCGCGCCGACCGGCACGGGGATACTGTGGGGCCGTGCGGCGTTGCTGGAGGCGATGGACCCTTTCTTGAGCGGCGGCGATATGATCGAACGCGTGACGCTGACCGAAGCGACCTGGGCGGAACTGCCGCACAAATTCGAGGCGGGCACCCCGCACATCGCCGGCGTGATCGCCCTGGGCGCCGCCGTGGCGTATCTGGAGCGCATCGGCTTTGACGCCATCACAGAGCATGAGGCCGCGCTCAATCGCCGGCTAAACGAGCGGCTGGCGGAAATCCCGGGTCTTCGCGTGTTTGGCGGAGCGGCGCCGCGCATCGCGCTCGTGTCGTTCGATGTGGAAGGGCTGCACCCCCATGATCTGGCCCAGTTCCTCGACAGCCGCGGCGTCGCGATTCGGGCGGGACACCTCTGCGCCCAGCCGCTGCTGCGAAAGTTGGGCGTCAACGCCGTCAATCGCATCAGCCCGTACATTTACAACACTGCCGAAGAAATAGATCGCGCCGTCGCGGCGGTGATCGAGGCGCGGAAATGGTTTCGGCTATGAGTTTAGACGATCTCTATCAGGAAATACTGCTCGACCACGCCCGGCATCCGCGCCGGCGCGGCGAAATCGGCGAAGGCGAGGCCCTGGCCGATCTGGAGAATCCCGTTTGCGGGGATCATGTTCGCGTGCGTTTGCGGATCGAAGAGGGCCGCGTGAAAGACCTGCTCTTCGACGGCAAGGGCTGCGCCATTTCGACGGCGTCCAGCTCGCTGCTGGCGGAATACGCGGAGGGCCGGACCGTGGCGGAGTTGCGCGAATCCATAGCGCGCTTCACGGCGGCGCTGCGAGGGGAGGGGAGTCTGGACGAATTCGTGGATTCCGATCTTCGCGCGCTGGAAGGTGTAAAAGAATTTCCGATGCGCATCAAGTGCGCCACGCTCGCCTGGCATGCGCTGGCGCAAGCGCTCGATCATGCCGAGAACAAGCCTGCGGGGACGGAGACCAATTCGTAAGTCATTGCAGACCATTGACCTAAAGGTCAAAAGGCTCCGCCCATAAATTCTCTGTCCCCTTGAAATCGTTCTCTGTCCCTTGAATTCCCATCGTATGTTCCCAGTGAAATCGTTCTCTGTCCCTTGAATTCCCATCGTATGTTCCCAGGGGCGGCGCGAGCAAGCTCGCGCCCTACGAAGGGGCGCGCAAGGGACAGAGACCGTCGCGCGGCTCGGGATTGCACCGCGGAGGCGCCGAGACCACGGAGGGGGAAATCGGCGGGCAGGGATTGACCGCGCAACCCGAATCGTTATCCATGCGCCCTTTGGAAAAATGCATTCTCTGTCCCCATGCGGCGGATTTCGGCGGCCTGCGGCCGCCGCCTTCGCCCTTCGGGCCTCGGGCCTCGGGCTTCTGGCCTCCGGGTTCTCGGCGTCGCTGCGGCGCTCTCCCCCGGTCGAAGGGGACAGAGATGTGGCCGGGGCGCCGGCGGTTGCTTTTTCGGAATATTTCTGCGACTATTTCGCCGTCTTTTCCAGGTCTTCGGCGTTTTTCCAAGGCTTGGAAAAAGTTGGGGCGATCTCTTCCAAGGCTTGGAAAAATGAACGAGCGGTATCCGTTTGCCGAAATCGAACCGAAATGGCAGGACTACTGGGAGCGGGAGGGGCTGTTCGCCGTGGATACGGCGGACGCCGACCGGAAATACTACTGTCTGGTGATGTTCCCGTACCCCTCCGGCACACTGCACGTCGGCCACGGGCGCAACTACATCATCGGCGATGCGGTCGCGCGCTACAAAATGATGCGCGGTTATCGCGTCCTGACCCCGATGGGGTGGGACGCCTTCGGCCTGCCCGCCGAGAACGCCGCCAAAAGCCGCGGCATCCACCCCAAAGAATGGACGCTCTCGAACATCGCCCAGATGAAGCGGCAAATCCGCTCGTGGGGCGTCGGCTATGACTGGGCGCGCGAGATCGCCACCTGCCATCCGGACTATTACAAATGGACGCAGTGGATATTTCTCCAGCTCTATCGCCGCGGTCTGGCCTATCGCAAAAACGCGCCGGTGAACTGGTGCCCCTATTGCACCACGCTGGCCAATGAGGAAGTGCGCGCCGACGGCGCCTGCGACCGCTGCGGCCGCACGGTCGAGAAACGCGATCTGACGCAGTGGTTCTTCAAAATCACCGAATACGCCCAGCCGCTGCTCGACGATCTCGCGCTGCTCGATCGCTGGCCGGAGCGCGTGCGCAGCATGCAGGCCCACTGGATCGGGCGCTCCGAGGGCGCGCGCGTCGAGTTCACGATCGCGGAGACCGGCGATCCGTGCCCCATTTTCACGACGCGCCCCGACACGATCTTTGGCGTGACCTTCATGGCCATCGCCCCGGAGCATCCGCTCGTGGCCAAGCTCGTGAAAGGATCGCCGCGCGAGGCCGAGGTGATGGACTTCGTCCGCCGCCAGGCCCTCATTCCCGCCGCCGAGCGCGCCGCGGAAGCCGCGCGCAAAGAGGGCGTTTTCACCGGCTTCCATGTGCGGAACCCTTACAACGGCGAAACCGCGCCGCTGTGGGTCACCAATTACGTGCTGATGGAATACGGCACCGGCGCGGTCATGGCCGTGCCCGCGCACGATCAGCGCGACTTCGAGTTCGCGCGTCAGTACGCCCTGCCGATCAAGGTCGTCATTCAGCCGCCGGGCCAGGCGCTCGACGGCGCGACGATGACGGCTGCCTTTGTCGAGGACGGCATCATGGTCAATTCCGGCCCCTTCAACGGGCGCGGCAATCGCGAGGCGATGCGCGATGTCATCGCCTATGCGAAGGATCGCGGCTTCGGCGATTTCGCCGTGACCTATCGCCTGCGCGACTGGCTCATCAGCCGCCAGCGCTACTGGGGCGCGCCGATTCCGATCGTCCATTGCGACGCCTGCGGCGTTGTGCCCGTGCCGGAATCCGACCTGCCGGTTCGCCTGCCGGACGACGTGGACTTCAAGATCGAACACGGCAATCCGCTCGCGGCGCACGAGGGCTTTGTGCGCACCCCCTGCCCGAAATGCGGAAAGCCGGCGCGGCGCGACACCGACACCCTGGCCCAGTGGCTGTGCTCCTGCTGGTACTTCCTGCGTTACATCAACCCGCGCCTCGCGGATCGCGCGTTCCGCAAAGAGGATGTGGATCGCTGGCTGCCGGTGGACCAGTACATCGGCGGTATCGAACACGCGGTGCTGCACCTGCTCTACTCGCGGTTCATCGTCAAAGTCCTCCACGACGCCGGCCATCTCTCTTTCCGCGAGCCGTTCGGCGCGCTGTTCACGCAGGGCATGATCTGCAAGCGGAGCGAGAAGGATGGGCAGCTCTACAAGATGTCGAAGTCCAAGGGCAACGTCGTCAGTCCGGACGAGCTGATCCAGAAATACGGGGCGGACACGCTGCGGGTGTACACGCTTTTTATCGGGCCGCCGGAGAAGGACGCCGAATGGAGCGACACCGCCGTCGAGGGCTCGCACCGTTTTCTGAACCGCATCTGGCGTCGCGTGTGCGAGACCCGCGAGATTCTGGCCGCCGCGCGCGATCTCAAGCCCGATCTGTCCGCCATGGAATCGCCGGAGCGCGACTTGTATCGCAAACTGCATGAGTCCATTGACAAAATCACCCGCGATTTGGAGGGCGCGTTCCATTTCAACACCGCCATCGCTTCGATCATGGAGTTGCTGAACGCCATCGAAGCGTTGCCGGTGGACGCCGGCGCCTCGCCGGCGCGTCGCGCGGTGTATCGCGCGGCGATCGAGAATCTCGTCGTGCTGCTCTCGCCGTTCGCGCCGCACATCGCCGAGGAATTGTGGCGCGAACTGGGGCATTCCGACAGCGTTCTGCGCGCGCCGTGGCCGGCGGCGGACGCCGCGGCGATGCGCCGCGAACAGGTCGAGCTCGCGCTTCAGGTCAACGGCAAGGTGCGCGGCCGCATCCTCGTCAGCGCCGGCGCCGACGCGAAGGCCATCGAGGCCGAGGCCTTGGCCGATCCGCAAGTGGCCCGCTGGCTGGAGGGCAAGACGGTCCGCAAGGTCGTCGTGGTGCCGGGCCGATTGGTCAATATCGCGGCGGCATGAAGAAAGCCGTCGAGCGGTTTTGGTTCTTCATCGGAATCGCCTTCGCATTCGGAATCGCGTTCTGGAAACCGGAGTGGGGGGCGGATTTGCGCCGCTGGCGGGTCGTGCCCGTCGGCGTATTTCTGACCTTCGTGCTGACGGGCGCGACCTTGGATTTGCGCGAGATCGTCCGCCATCGGCAGCACGGACGCGCCCTGATCGCCGCGGTCGTTTCGACGCTGCTATTCCTGCCGCCGGTCGCGCGCGCGGCCGCGGGCGTCGTTTTTCCGGATCGCCCCGATTTCATTCTGGGCGTGACCTTGATTGCCGCGGCGCCGGTGACGGTCGCGTCGGGCACGATCATGACCGCCATGGCGGGAGGCCATGTGCCGCTGAGCCTGGCCATTTGCGTCGCGACGAATCTGGCGGCGTTGATCTCGATGCCCGCGATATTGCCGCCGCTCCTGCGGCTCGATCAGCCGATCGCGATGCCCGCGGGCCGCATTCTCGCGAGCCTGGCGACGACCGTGCTGTTGCCGACCGTGCTGGGTTCCCTGTTGCGTTTCCGCATCCGCCCCTGGCTGGGCGCCTGGACGCGGCCCTTCTCGCAGACCGTGGTGCTGCTGATCATTTTCAACGCGGCGGCGGCTTCCGCGCCTCGGGCTTCGGAGGCCGGCGCGGCCTTGGCGCGTCTGCTGATCTTTATCGTCGCGCTGCGCGCCGCGGTGCTGGCCTTTCATGCGGCGCTGGCGCGCGCCCTCCGCCTGGATCGCCCCGCGCGCGCGGCATTCACGATCCACACCTCGCAGAAAACGCTCATCGTGTCGTCGCTGGTTTGGGAGGGCTATTTCGCCGCCGCGTTTCCGCTCGGCATGCTGCCAGGCATCGCCTACCACCTGGCGCAGATGGTGATGGACACGGCGCTCGCCCGCGCGCTGCGCCGCGGGGCCGACCGCGCCGCCGCGCTCACGCCCGCGCGCTGAGTTTGTCGGCCAGGCGGCGGAATTCCTTCGAATCGAGCCGCTCGCGAAGCTTCATGAATTCCCGCTGGCGTTCGGCGATCCGCCGGTCAATGTCGCGTTCGAGGTCGCGGCGCGCTTCGATCAGCGCCGCCGTCAGCCCGCGGTCGCCCCCTTCGCGCAACAGGGCGCGTAAAACCACCTCGTCCTGAAACGCCCCCAGCGTGTCCTGAATCTCGGTCAGCTCCCGACACAGCTTGCGCGTGGCCCGAGGCCGAAGATCGGCGAAGCATTCGATCGCATAGCGGAGTTTCTTGAATCGAATGCGCGCCTGGTGAAAGGCGGCTTCGTCGGCGTCGCGCTCGAGGGCGAAGGCGGCCTCGGCAGCCTTGCGGAAACAGCGGCGCAGCATTTTGGGCGCGCGATCGCCGACGCGGTCGGCGGCGGGCGCCTCGGCGGCGTCGGACGCCGGCGCCGCCAGCCCCTTCCGCATGAACTCGAGGAAACGCGCGTATCGCTCCCCGCCGAAACATTTCAACAAATGATTCCAGGCTTTTTGACGCCGGCGCTCCAGCTTTTCCACCCACGCGGCCGCGCCGGGCGCTTCCCGTTCGCTCGCCCGCTTGCGCAGCATCCCCAGGCTCACATCCAAATCCCGAACCCGGCCCATCACCGCGAACAGATGGCGGATATCCGCCTCCGCGCGGCGCGCGAACGTCGCCGGAAGCGCGTCGCGGAAAACCCTCAGCACCGCCCGGATTCGCCGCGCCGCCACGCGCATGTCGTGCAGAAACTCCGGATCGAGACCGGCGCGGGCGCCGGGCTCGTTCCACTGGAATTCGGCGAAACGATCGCGGAGCAAACCCGTCGCGGCTTCCGCCAGCGATTGATCGGAGCGTACGCGGAACGAGCCGTGCGGGGCGGTCGGCGGCTCGATGCCCGTCAGCGCCAGCGCCCGTTCGAGCTTCGAGGTCGGATCGCGCTCCCAACCGGATTGACGCTCCAGTTTTCGCGCGAAACGCGCCAGCCGTTTGGCGTCGCCTTCCGTGCGCTCGATTTCAAGCTCGTAAAAAACACGGGGAACGCCGCCGCCGATGACGCGCGCGCAATCCAGACAGACCTTCGCGGCCACACCGCCGGGCAGCCGCGCCGCGAACTCGTCGCGCTCGTGATCCAGCTCGACCAGCGGATGCAACACGGTGATGCCGCCGGATCGCTTCAGCCAGGCGGCGATGCGTCCGCGGGGCAGGGGGCCGGGAAAGCGCAAGGCGGAGGCGTTGTGCGGCTCTTCCCACTCCAGGCGCCGGGCCACGCGTTCGCCGGCGGAACGCCGCGTTTTCACCGTGAGGACGGCGCGACGCCCCACGAAGCGCGCGCGCAACCCGATCCCCGCGCGCAGCAGCCAGCGGTCGTGAGTGTCGAGATAGATATCCCGCATCCGGATTCGGCGCTTGCGGCCGAGTTTCCCGCCGAGCTGTCGGAGAAGCGCCGGCGCCGATTCCAAAGCCTCCGCGCTGGGCGCGCGGAATTTGGCTTCGACTTCTTCCGCCGGCTTCATACGTTCATGCGCTCGCCAATTTGCGCAGCAGGCGAGGGGGCAGAAACCACTCCAACGCCCCCTGTCCGGGCCGCGCCGGGCCCTCGAACTCGAAACACGCCACGCCGCCCTTGCGAAAATCGAACGCGCCGCGAGCATCGCCGGTCAGCAAGCGCCCGGCGACCTCGGAAAGATCGGGCATGTGCCCCACCGCCAATGTGTCATCCGCTCCGCGCAGGGCATGAAGCAGCGCTTGAAATTCTCCGCCGGGAGCGAGGGCTTCCTCGAGTTCAACGGATTTTGCGCCGTGTAGAATCCTGGCGACAATCTCCGCCGTCTCCCGCGCGCGGAGCAGGGGGCTGGAGATGAGGCGTCTCGGCGCGGCGCCCACGACGCGGAGACCTTTCGCGATTTCGGCGGTTTTTCGGCGACCCTCCTCCGAAAGGGGACGTTCGGCGTCGGTTGGGATGCCCATCCCCATCTCCTCCGCAATGCCGTGGCGCATTAGATATATTTTCATGGCGTCGCCCCTTCAGCGGAAAATAACTTAAATCTAACTTTACTTTGGAAAAAACCGCCACGCAATACGTTTCGGAGGATTTCGATTGTCCGAACGATCGCGGCGCGGCAGCATGGGGCGGTGCGGCAAATGCCATGAGCGATTACGCTAAAGAATCCGAAGCGGCCAAACGTCTTCGCTATGAGCCGCCCGAAGGTTCAAAAACGATGGAGCGCTGTGAAGACGAAGATGCGTTTCGCGCCGACACGGTCGGCGCGGCGGCGGAGGCGATCGTGGCACGCTATGAAAAAGCTCTACTGCGCTATGCGGCGCGGCTGCTGAACGATGCGGATGCGGCGCGCGACGTCGTTCAAGAGGCCTTCATCCGTTTTTTTCGACGCTGGACGCCGGAATGGACGGACGACGGCCGGTTGCGGCAATGGCTGTATCGGACGACGCACAATGCCGCCATTGATCACATCCGCCGCGAGCGCCGACGCCGGGACCTGCACGAACGCGACGCCCGCGAGCGCGCGCCGGCCGCCGTCCCCGATGCGCCGGAGCGAATGGAGGAAGCCGACCGGCATCGTCTCGTGCTCGCATTCGTTGCGCAGCTCGACCCCTCGGAACGCGAAGTGCTCTTGCTGCGACTGCAGGAGGGCCTTTCGTATGCGGAGATCGCCCGCGCGACCGGGCGTCGCGTCGGCACGGTCGGTTGCCTGTTGCATACGGCCACGCGCAAATTGGCGGAGCGTCTGCGTCAAGCCCATGTGATTGGAACATGAAATCGAGATATTCCAACGGCTGCCCGATTCCGCTCGAGCGGCTTTCAGACTATGCGCACGGCGCGCTGTCGGGACCTCCGGCGGCGGAGGCGGCTCGCCATCTGGAGTCTTGCGAGGATTGTCGAAGGGTTTTCGAAGACCTGCAAAGCGCCGTGGAGATCGCGACGGCGGCGCTGTCCGATCCGAGCCTCTCGGAGCGCTTGCCGGCGGCCCTGTTGCCCGAGCAGAAGCGCGCCCTCGCACGCGTCGCGCAGCGCCGCCGCGAGCGAATCGCCTTCCGTCGGCGCGCGCTGTGGCCCTTGGCCGCGGCGGCCGTTCTGGTCGCCGGCTTTATCGGCGGTTGGCGATTGACGCGCGGCGGCGCCGGGCGATCTTCCGTGATCGCGGTCACAACCCCGCCTCCCGCCGAATTGGCGGCCATGGAGGCTGAAGACGCCGCACTCCCGCCGGCGGACGTTTTGCTCGCGGCCGATCTCGACCGAGCGCGCGAAGCGCCGGAAATCGCCGCGCCCTCCCGCCAAAGCTCTGCGCGCGCGCGGGAAGCGGCCCGCGACGAGTCTCGACGGCTCGCGGGCGTCGCCGTATGGGGGAAGGACGCGGACGGCGCGGAGCAGACCGATGAAATAAGAGCGATGGCAGCGGCCGGCGCAAAGGATCGTGCGAAGGAGGCGCCGCTGATCGTGGGTGGAAATTCGCGCGAAGAGTGGCGTCGCCGTATCGCGGAGACCCTGCCGCAGCCCGGCGCGGCGCCGCCGCTGTCCTCATCCCCGCCTCCGCCGCCGTTGGTCATGAAAGCGCCGCCGGCCGGCGAACGGGAAGAGGGGGCGCCGCTTCCTCCCGCCATCGCCGCGCCAACGCCCGCGGCCTTGGCATTGGCGCGGCGCGCGTCGGCGATGCCGGATCGCGCCGAAGATCGCGAAACGTCCGCGCGAACCCGCGCGCGGCTGGAGCGCATCGCCGCGCGCGGGTTCACGATCGCGGAAGACGATCCGGGCGCCATCGTTGGCCGTTTGAACGAAATCGCCGCCGCCGCGCCCGAAGGCCGGGGATTGCGTATCGAGTTGAGCGAGTCGGCGGCGCGTTTCAAGGCGCCCGGCGCGCGCGCCGAGGTCGCCGCCGCCCGAACGTTTTCGGCGAAGGCCCCGGCGCAGATTCCGGCGGAGACGCCGCCCCCGGAACGGGATATGACGCTCTGGGAAGCGGTTCAGCGCGCCGCGGTTCGGTTCGGCTTGTATATCCGGCTGGAGGAAGATCGAGTGGTCTTGCACGCCGATTCGCCGCTATCGCTTCCCGCGGCGTCGCCGGCGGAGGTCGAATTGAAACCCTAACGGCCTTGCCGCCATGACCGCTTCGCCGCCCATTCTGGTCTGGTTTCGTTTGGATCTCCGCCTCGCTGATAATCCGGCGCTCGCAGCCGCCGATCGAAGCGGGAGACCCGTGGTTCCCGTTTTCATATGGGCGCCGGAAGAGGAGACGCCCTGGCCGCCGGGCGCCGCGTCGCGCTGGTGGCTGCATCACTCGCTGGCGGCGCTCGACACGGAACTGCGCGCGATGGGCTCGCGACTGGTGATCCGGCGCGGCCCTGCGGCGGACGCGCTGCACGCCCTTCGGCGGGAGACAGCGGCGGATGCGGTATTCTGGAATCGGCGCTACGAGCCGGCCGTCCGCGCGCGCGACGACGCCGTCGCCGCCGCCTTGCGCGCCGACGGCGTGCGAACGGAAACCTTCAATAGCGCGCTGCTTTTCGAGCCGGAAAAGATGCGGACCCAGTCCGGCGCGCCCTACCGTGTCTTCACCCCGTTCTGGAAAGCCTGTCTCGCGGCGCCGGAACCCGAAGAGCCGCTGCCGGCGCCGCGCGCGCTGCCGGCGCCGATCGCCTGGCCGGTGTCGGAACCGTTGGAGTCGCTCGACCTGCTGCCGCGCATCGCCTGGGACGGCGGCCTCCGGGAAACGTGGACGCCGGGCGAGCGCGGCGCGCAGACGGCGATGGAACATTTTTTGGAAAACGCGCTGGCGAGCTACAGCGATGGACGCGACCGCCCGGATCAAGCCCACACGTCGCGGCTTTCACCCTATTTGCACTTCGGCGAGATCGGCCCGCGCCAAATCTGGCAGGCGGCGCGGGAAACCGAGAACGTCCGCGCGGAGCGCGGCCTCATGCGCGGCGCGGAGAGCTATTTGCGCGAGGTGGGCTGGCGGGAATTCGCGTATCATTTGCTTTACCATTTTCCACACACGACGGAACGTCCTTTGGACGCCCGATTCGAGCGCTTTCCCTGGAAGGTTGACCCGGCCGGTTTGCGCGCCTGGAAAAAAGGCCGCACGGGCTATCCGATTGTGGACGCGGGAATGCGCGAGCTGTGGCGCACGGGTTGGATGCACAACCGGGCGCGCATGATTGCCGCGTCGTTTCTCGTGAAAGACCTGTTGATCCCCTGGCTGGAGGGCGCGCGCTGGTTCTGGGACACGCTGGTGGACGCCGATCTGGCGAACAACACGCTGGGGTGGCAATGGACGGCGGGTTGCGGCGCGGACGCCGCGCCGTATTTCCGAATTTTCAATCCCGTCCTGCAGGGACAGAAATTCGATCCGGAAGGCGCGTACGTCCGCCGCTGGATTCCGGAATTGGCGGGCGCGGCGCCTGCGTTCATTCACGAGCCCTGGCGATTGCCGCGCCCGCCGGCGGGCTATCCGCCACCCATCCTCGACCACGGCGAGGCGCGCGACCGCGCCCTGGCCGCGCTGTCCGAGATCCGCGAGTGAGGGTGACATCGGAGCCGGCCCGCTGTTGAATTATTCAAACACGGATGGCGCGGGCGGCGGAAACAGGGCGAGAGAATCCAACGGATTCGATGCGCTTTCGAACTTGCGCTTCCCAACGCCCGAACGGCTCTTGCGCTTGACAGGCTCCGCTCGTTCCTCTGTAGTTCTCCATATGAATTCCGAAACCTCCTGGGGCGGCCCAACGGCGCTGACCGATACCGTCCGCCGCCGGCTCGCCGCCATGCGCGGAAAGCGAATCCTCGTGGTCGGCGATCTGATGCTCGACCGTTATATCTACGGCACGGTGGAACGCATTTCGCCGGAGGCGCCCGTGCCGGTCGTGCGGATGACGCGCGAGACGCTGGCGCCCGGCGGCGGCGGCAACGTGGCCTGGAATCTGAGCGCGATGGGCGCGAGGGCGGCCGTCGCGGGCTTGTTGGGAAAGGATTCCGAGGGGCGCGCGCTGGCGGCTTTATTGCGGCGACGAGGCGTCAATACCGATCTCGCCCTGGTCCCGTCGGGGGCCGGCACCACCGTCAAAACCCGCATTATCGCCGAACGCCAACAGGTGGTTCGCGTGGATCGGGAAATCGCGCCTTCCCTCACGGGCGCGGAATTGGAGGCGTTTTGCCGCGGCGTCGCCGAGGCCGCGGGAAAAGCCGACGGTGTGATTCTGGCCGATTATGGGAAGGGGGCGCTGACCCAGCCGGTTGTGGACGCCGCGCTGGGCGCCGCGAAAGCCGCCGGCATTCCGGTCGGTTTGGACCCGAAGAACCCCGCCTTGCGCGTGCCGGGCATCACGGTGGCGACGCCGAACCGCAAGGAGGCGTTTTTGATCGCGGGTCGGGCCGATCCCGGGGCCGGCGCCGATCCGTTGTCGGATTCGCCCTTGCGCGATGCGGCGGAGCGCGCGCTTCGTCACTGGCGGGCGCGCCACTTGCTGGTCACCCTCGGCCCGCACGGCATGTTGATCGTCGCGCCGCGCCGGCCGCCCGTGCATGTGCCCACGCGCGCGCGAGAGGTATATGATGTGAGCGGCGCGGGCGACACGGTGATCGCCGTCTGCGTGTTGGCGCTCGCCGCCGGCGCGGACATACGGGAAGCGGCGGAGATCGCGAACTTCGCCGCCGGCGTGGTGGTGGGCAAGATGGGGACGGCGACCTGCTCTCCGGAGGAGCTGCTCGCGGCGATCGGAGGCTTCGCGCCATGAGTCGGGCGTTGGGGGTCATTCCCGCGCGCTGGGCGTCGAGCCGCTTCCCGGGGAAAATCCTCCATCCCTTGTGCGGACGTCCCTTGCTGCACTGGGTCATCGCGCGCGCGCGCCGGGCGCGGCGGCTTTCCCAGGTGCTCGTGGCTACGGACGATGAACGCATTCGAGCGTCCGCCGCGGCGGCGGGCGTCGAGGCCGTGATGACTTCGCCCGTCCACGCGTCCGGCACCGATCGCGTCGCCGAGGCGGCGCGCGGTCGAGGCGCCGACATCGTCGTGAATATTCAGGGCGACGAGCCGCTGATCGAGCCTGCGCTCATAGACGCGTTGGTGGAAGCGCTGACGGCGGGCGCTTGGGAAATGGCGACGGCGGCCGCTCCGATCACGGACGAGGCGGCGGCGCGCAATCCCTCCGTGGTGAAGGTCGTTCGCGCGGCGGACGAGGCCGGCCTCTATTTCTCGCGCGCGCCGATTCCCCACATCCGCGACCGCGCGTCCGATTCGTCTTTTCCGCCGGATGTGTATTGGCGGCACATCGGGATTTACGCCTATCGCGCGCCGTTTTTGGAACGGTTCGTGGCCGCGCCGCCTTCGCGGCTGGAGCGGCTGGAGAAACTGGAGCAATTGCGCGCGTTGGAGATGGGCGCCCGCATCCGCGTTTTGGCCGTGTCGGGCGGCGGGGTCGGCGTGGATACGCCCGAGGATGTGCGGGCGGCCGAGGCCGCGCTGCGCGCGGCGGGGTTGGCCTAACGGATTATTCGCGTCCGGCGAGCTCCGCATAGAGCGCGCGGTATCGTTCGATCGTCGTCGAAATGTGAAACGTTTCGCGGATGCGCGCGAGCGCGCGCTCTCCGCACGCGCGCCGCAGGGGTTCGTCCTCCAGCAATCGGCGCAGCGCCCCGGCGAGCGCGACCGCATCGCCCGGCGGCACGCACAGACCCTCGACGCCGTCGCGGACGATCTCCGCGGGACCGCCGACGTTGCTGACGACCGCGGGCGCCCCTTGCGCGAGCGATTCCAGCACCGCCTTGCAAAGCCCCTCCGCCGCGCCCGAGGGCATGACCGTCATCGCGCACGCGCCCAGAAGAGCGGGGGCGTCGGGCTGGTGTCCGACAAAATGCACCTGCGGATGATCGGCCAGACGCCGGCGCATTCGAACCAGTCGCGGCTCGACGACCTCTCCGATCATCAGCAAGTGAACCCGGGGATCGAACGGGAGTTGCAGAAAAGCCTCGACCAATGTGACGCCGCCCTTGCCGGCGCGCCAGCGGGCGGCGGCGCCGACGCATCGAGCGCCGTCCGGCAGCCCCAGGGCCGCCAGCCGCGCGGGCGTGGCGGGCCGGTACCAGGCGGGGTCGTGGCCTTTATAAATGACGACCAATCGTTCTTCCGGCCATCCGGCGCGCAACATCGCGGCGCGCACGGTTTGGCTGAGACAGACAATCCGCGCAATGCCGCGGCGGCGATACATGTGATGCGCGCGCCGCGAAATAAAAGGCGCGCCGCGGTATGCGATCCAGACAGCGTCTCCGTCCGGCCAGGCGCGACCGACGTCGCGTAGGGCGTCGTTATGCAACGAGTGGACGATTCGCGGTCTCCAAGTTCCGAGGAGTTCGCGCAAACGCCGCCGATTCGGCGACCAAAGCCGGCGCGACCATTCCCAGCTCTCAAACCGCGCTCCGCCGGCCTCCAGAATGGACGCATGGCGCCGCTCCGGCCGCGCCAGCGCCAGTATTTCGACCCCCGCTCGCGCCAGTCCGGCGAACAAGTGCGCCTCGGGCAAATCCATATGTTCCGCGATGACCAGCGCGCGCATGGCGCCCAAACTAGCATCGTGAGATTTAGGATTCAACCCGCCGCATGCGGCGTGTAGGATAGGGGCGTTCACACCGTCACCCACGCGAGTCAGAGGTGTTTCGCGATGTCGTCGTCAACGCCGCGGCGATCCATAGCCCTTGTCGGGCGGCCGAATGTCGGCAAATCGGCCTTGTTCAACCGGCTGGTCGGCCGGCGACTGGCGATCGTCCACGAGGAATGGGGGGTTACCCGCGACCGGCTCTGCGGCGAGGCGGAATGGGAGGGCGATCGGTTCGAGGTCATTGACACCGGCGGGATCGGCGTGATGGATCGCGCGGCGGCGGCCGACGAAATCGCCGAAGGCGCGCGGCGGCAGGTGGACCTTGCGATCGAGGAGTCGGCGGCGGTGATCCAGGTGGCGGACGTTCGCGCCGGATTGCACCCGTTGGACGAGGAAGTGGCGCGCCTGTTGCGCGCCCGGGGCCGCCCCGTGTGGTTGGCCGCGAACAAAGCGGACGATCCCGCGTTGGACGACGCGGCCGCCGAGTTCGCGGCGCTCGGCTTTCCGGTGTTTCCGATCTCGGCGTTGAACGGGCGCGGCCTGTCCGAATTGTTGCCGGCGGCGCTGGCGGCGTTGCCTCCGCCCGGCCCCAACCCGACGGAATCCGCGCCCTTGCGCGTGGCGGTTGTGGGGCGTCCGAACGCGGGCAAATCCTCGTTCATCAACCGACTGCTGGGGGATGAGCGGGTGATCGTTTCCGAGATTCCGGGCACGACGCGCGACAGCGTGGCGGTGCCGTTCGCCATCGGGGAGGGACCGCAGGCGCGTCGGTATGTGCTGGTGGATACGGCCGGCATGCGACCGCGGGCGAAGGTGCGCGCCTCGGTCGAACACTTCAGCCTCGCGCGCGTGGAGCAGGCCGTGCGCGAGGCGGATGTTGTGGCGCACGTGCTGGACGCGACAGCCGGACCGACCCGGCAGGACCGCCATATCGCGGGGATGTTGCGCGATTTCGGGCCGGGCGCCGTGCTGCTGGTGAACAAATGGGATCTCATGAAAGGCGTCTCGCCGCGCGAGTACGCCGAGGCATTGCGCCGCGAGCTGCCTTTCTTGGATTACGTGCCGGTGGTGTTTGTTTCGGCCCGCACGGGCCATAACACGGCCGCCGCGATTGCGGCGGTGGATCGGGTGGGCGGTCAGGTTTCCGCGCGGTTGCCGACCGGCGCGCTCAACCGCGTGTTGCGCCGGGCGATCGAGCGCATTCAGCCGCCCGCTGTGCAGGGGCGGCGATTGAAGCTATATTATGCGACGCAAACCGGCGTAAAACCGGTGCGCGTGCGGCTCTTCGTCAACGATCCGCGGGTGCGGACGCCGGCCTATGAGCAATATCTGGCCCGCGAGCTGCGCGGCGCCTTCGGGCTGGAGGGCGCGCCGGTGCGCCTTGAATTTCGGGCGCGGCCGCGCGAGGGCGGAGCGGAAAGCGGCGAGGCGCGGCGAGCGCGCGGCGCCCGACGACCACGGAGAAACGACTGATGGCCTGGGAATACAGCGAGAAAACGGTGCAATTGTTCATGGACGCCGTTCACGGCAAGCCCGGCACGCACATGGGCGAGATCGAAAACCCGGACGGATTGGGAGAGCACGGCTCGATTGTGTGCGGCGACGCTCTCCGTTTCACGTTTCGGGTGGAGCGCCATCCGACGGACCCCCGGCTCGACCGCATCGTCGCGGCGCGCTATCTCACGTTCGGATGCACCTCCGCGATCGCCTCCTCCGAAGCGCTCTGCGCGATCATCGAAGAGGGTCGCTACACCCCCATCGAAGCATTGAAGATCACGAATGAGGACATCGTGAAATATCTCGGCGGCCTGCCGACGCAGAAAATTCACTGCTCCGTCATGGGCGCGGAGGCGCTGGAGGCGGCGGTTTTCAACTGGGCGCAGCGGCGCGGCGTGGACCTCGAAAAGGAGGGGGTCCGCCTATCCATGAAAGACGAGAACGAAGGCCGCATCGTGTGCAAGTGCTTCTCCGTGAGCGAACCCTATCTGCGCCGTAAAATCCGCGAATTGAATCTGCGCTCCATTCCGGAAATCACCCATGCGTTGAAGGCGGGCGGCGCGTGCCAGTCGTGTCACCATGCGCCCGGGGGGCTTCAGGATTTGCTGGATGAAATTTGGGGCCGCGCCGCGGGCGAACCGGTCTCGGCCGCCGCGTCGCCGGAACCGCCCGCCGCGGGGGAGCCGTTGTCGCCTTATCAATTGATGAAACGGATTGAACGCGCCATTGAAGAACGGGTTCGACCGGCGCTCCAAAGCGATGGCGGCGACCTCGAGATCGTGGATATCAAGGAGCGCCTCGTGTATTGCCGTCTGAAGGGCGCCTGCGCCGGATGCGCCGGCTCCGCCATGACGCTGAAAATGATGGTCGAACGGGTATTGAAAGAGGAAGTGGACGAACGGATTCGGGTGATCGCGGTTTGAGCGCCGACGCACAGAGCCCGGCGTCGCTCTGGCGAGCGCGTCTGGCGGCGTGGCTGGAGTGGACGTCGGACGGCGCGCGCGACCGGCGCTGGTTGCGCGCCCTACTGACGGGCTACGCGTTTTTCGTCCCGCTGTGGATCGGAGGGGCGCAATTCTTCGGTTACGCCGCGGCGGCGTTGACGGCGGGCATGCTGTGGCGGCGCCGGGGCCGCCTGCCGTGGCGCGCGTGCGCGACCGTCGCCGTGCTGTTGTGGGTCTTTTTTTCCGTGGCGGCCGCCGTCGCCGGTCCGTGTCCGAATACGGCGGTTCGCAAACTCAATCGCCTCTTCCTGCTGTTTCTGCTTTGGGCGCCGGAGATCTCGGTCGCGGGCCGATCCGACCGGGGCGGCGTCTGGGCCGCGCGCTGGCTGGGCGCCTTTGTGGTCGGAGCGACCGTGCGCGGCGCCGCGGATATCGTCCGCATTCTCGCCGGCGCGCGGCGCAGCGGCTGGGAGCCGGCGGCGGTGTTTGATTTGGGAAATATGCGCGATCCGCAGTTCTATCTTTCGGCGGCCCTGATCCTGATCGCCGCCGGTTGCGGTATCCGCGCGGCCGGCGGCGCGCGCCGGCTCGCCGCCGCGGCGATCGCGCTCGTCGCGATGGTCCTCCATTTCAAGCGCGGCGTATGGCTCGCGTTCGCGGTGTCGGCCTCGGCGCTTTGTCTGGCCTATCGGCGGCGGGTCTTCGTGGTGTTGGCGGCGGCCGGTTTGGCCGCGTTGGCGCTACCGACCGTACGCGCGCGGCTCGCCGCCGCCGGCCGCGACTTGAGCGAGCGCTCCACGCGGGTGAAACTGTGGGTCCGCGTGGCGCCCGTGTTGATTCGACGGCACCCCTGGGGCATGGGCCGCGGCGCGCTGCGTAACACGGATATCCAGAACATCGCCCGCATCCCGGAAACGAAAATCAATCATTTGCACAACAACCTGCTTCAAATCGCGGTCGAGAGCGGTTGGGGCGGCGCGGCGGCGTGGCTGGTCTGGATGTTCGCGGTCGGCGCGGACATGGCGCGAAACCTCCGGCGGTCCGCCGCCCCGGGCCCGCGCTGGATTCCCATCGCGCTCGGCGCGGTGTTCCTGGGGCTTCACCTGAACGGCCTGATCGAGTGCAACTTCGGCGACAGCGAAATCTATATGTGGTTCCTGTTGTTGATCGGCCTTTCGAACCTGTGGCGCGGCGTCGCCGCGGAGGGGGGCGCGGCGCAAGCGCCCGTGAACGCATGAAACGGTCCTTTCGGCTCGGGCAGCTTTTCGGCGTGGATATCCAGGTGCACGCCACATTCCTGCTCATCGTGCTGTGGTACTTCTGGACCGGATGGCGGGAGGGCGGCTGGCGACGGGGGCTCGGGTCGGCGTTGTTCGGGCTGTGTCTGTTCGGCGGCATTGTCTTGCATGAACTCGGCCACAGCCTGATGGCGCGGCGTTTCGGCATCGCCACGCGCTCCATCACGTTGTTTCCAATCGGCGGCGTTGCCGGTCTGGCGAAAATCCCGCGACGGCCGGGACATGAATTGGCGATTGCGTTGGCGGGGCCGGCGGTGAGTTTCGCGCTGGCCGGTCTCCTGCTGGCCGCGCGCGGCGGATGGCCCGCGTGGGCGAGTCTGGCGGAGGGACCGCGATCGCTGGGCGGACTGCTTGACCTCTTGGCCGTGGCGAATTTTGCGCTCGGCGCGTTCAACCTGATCCCCGCGTTTCCGATGGACGGCGGCCGCGCGCTGCGCGCGTTGATGGCGTGGTTCGTTTCCTATGAGCGCGCGACCGCAGCGGCCGCGTACGCCGGACAGGCCTTCGCGTTGGCGCTCGCGGCGCTCGGCGTTTATATCGGGCAGCCGTTCACCGTCGCATTGGGCGTCTTCCTGATTGTGCTGGCGCGGCGGGAGCATGGCCAGGTGCGGATGGCGGCGGCGCTTGGCGAGCGTCGCGCGTGCGATCTGATGGATGTCGGCGCCTTTGCCGCGCCGCCGGACTTGCCGGTCGCAACCGCGCTGGCGGCGTTCGGGGCGGATGGCGGCGAGATTCCCGTCGTCGCGGAGGGACGGTTGGTGGGATTGCTGGATTTGCCCTCGGCGCGCCGGGCGTTGCGCGCGGGTCGAGGCGAATCGCCGGTTTCCGAATGGATGCGCCGTCGGTTTATTGTGTTGCCGCCCGATGCGCCGCTGCGCGAGATCGCCCCCTGGCTGGCGCGCGGCGGACAGTCGGCCTATCCGGTGGCGGCCGGCGGTGTGTTGCTGGGCATGCTGCGCGCCGCCGATGTTCGCATCGCGGGCGCGCGGCCGCGTCGGCCCGCCGCATCCGGCGGCTGGCGGCTCGATTTCGGTTGAGGTGTTCGGTGAAAGTCAGCGGATTCACTTTTGTTCGCAACGGCGTGCGGTACGGTTATCCCTTCGCGCAATCCATCCGGTCGGCACTGCCGATCGTGGACGAGTTTATCGTCGCGCTGGGCGACAGCGATGACGGCACCGCGGAGAAGCTGCGGGAGATCGGCGATCCCAAGGTGCGCATCGTGCCGACGCAATGGAACGACGCGCTCAAGCCCAACGCGGCGGTCAAAGGCTTCGTCTACGGGCAACAGAAGTCCATCGCGCTGTTCAATTGCGCGGGGGACTGGGCTTTTTATCTGGAGGGCGACGAAATCGTCCATGAGAAAGACCTGCCCCTCATCCGCGGCGCGATGGAGCGGTATCTGGAGGATCCGACGGTCGAGAGTCTGGTCTTCGACTATCTGCATTTTTACGGGAACGGCAACACCGTGGCGTGGTCGCCGCGCTGGTATCGCTGCGCCCCCCGTATCATCCGCAACACGATTCCCGTCTGGGCGCCGAAGGGACTCTTCTTCATCGTGATGAAGGACCACAAGCGGGGACGGTATCCGCGCGCGGCCCACACGGGAGCGGTAATTTATCATTACGGCTGGGTGCGCGCCGAGGAACAGGCCTACCTCAAGAATCTCAGCATCGCCCGGCATTGGCGCGGCAACGTCGTGCCCGTGGATTATGGCGACATTGATGAGCGTTCGTTGCGGCCATTTCAGGGCGAACACCCCGCGGTTATTCGGGACTGGCTGCCGAAGGCCGAAGGCCTTTTTCAGGCCCGGCCGGGCCGCCGTCCCACGGCCCGCGACCGCAAACACCGCTGGATGCTCTGGCTGGAGGAGCGGCTCGGACTCGAACTCACCAAGAAGCATTATCGTCTGGTGCGACCGCGCCCCGCGCCGCAAACCGTCGCGCGTCCGCCGCGGAACGGCGCGCGACCGGCGTCGCGCGAAACCCCGCCTTGACATCGCCGAAGCGATCGGACACGGTGTCGCGGTTTTCGGCTTTTTTTTGATGAACGAGATTTCGAATACCGCTCCCGCGCCGGCGCGCTATGAAATCCGTCCGGCGGCGTTGCGCGTCAAAGAGCTGCCGGAACGCATGCAGCCGCGGGAGATGTTTCGGCGCGAAGGGGCCGAGCGCGTGCCGCCGGAGGTGTTGCTGGCCATCCTCCTGCGCTCGGGCGTGCCGGGGGTCAATGTGCTCGAGCTGGCCCGTTCGATGTTGTTGCATTTCGGAACGCTCAACGCGTTGGCGGAAGCCGATCTCGAGGAGCTTTCGGCCTTCAAAGGCGTGGGACCGGTCAAGGCGCAGATGCTCAAAGCGGCGTTGGAGCTGGCGCGGCGGATCTCGGAGGAAAAAAACGCCGACCGCCGCGCATTGACGAATCCGACCGATGTTTTCGAGGCGCTGCGCGAACGGGCCCGCGCCCTGCGCTGCGAGGTGTTCTGGGTGCTGCTGCTCGATACGAGAAACCGACTGCTGCGAACGCCGGGCGAGGTCTCGCGCGGGTTGTTGAACGCCAGTCTGGTGCATCCGCGCGAGGTTTTCAAGGACGCCATCCGGGCCTCCGCCGCCGCGGTGATCGTGGCGCACAACCATCCGTCGGGCGATCCTTCGCCGTCGGCCGAAGACCTGGCCATCACGCGCCAGCTGGTCGAGGCGGGCCGCATCATCGGCATTCCCGTGATGGATCATGTGATTTTGGGCCGGCCCTCGCCGGACGCTCCGGGCTTCTTCAGCGTACGCGAGGCGGGTCTTGTGGATTTCGGAAAATAGAACGCCGGCGGTCCGGCGTGGAGAAACGTTATGAGCATTCATTCTACCGCGAGCGTGGATTCGGCGGCGGAACTCGGCGCCGATGTCGAGATCGGCCCGTTCGCCGTGGTGGCGGCGGGCGCGCGGATCGGCGACGGCTGCCGCATCGGGCCGCACGCGGTCATTTTCGGCGGCGTTCGTCTCGGGGCCCGCTGCCGCGTCCACGCGGGCGCGGTGCTCGGCGATCTGCCGCAGGATTTATCGTTTCGCGGCGCGGAAAGCTTCGTCGAAATCGCGGAGGAGTGCGCGATTCGCGAGGGCGTGACGATTCACCGCGGCACGAAGGAGGGTACGGTCACGCGCGTCGGTCCGCGCTGCTTCCTGATGGCCAACTCGCATCTGGCGCACAACGTTCAACTGGGAGAGCGGGTGATCCTCGCCAACGGCGCGCTGCTGGCGGGCTATGTGACCGTCGGCGATTATGCCTTTATCAGCGGAAACGCCGCGGTGCATCAGTTCTGCCGCATCGGTCGGCTGGCCATGTTGGGCGGCGGCAGCTGCATCACCAAGGACTGTCCCCCGTTCTGCACGGTGCGCACCAATTCGCTCAACCGAGTGGCTGGTCTGAACGTCATCGGCCTGCGCCGGGCAGGCCTCGATGCGGCCACCCGCCTGCAAATCAAGCAGGCGTATAAACTGATCTACCGATCAGGACTCAATGTGACGCAGGGGCTGGAGGCCATTCGGCGCGAATTCACGTCGGGGCCGGCGCTCGAGTTCGCGAACTTTATCGAAGGCGCCGCCCGCGGCATCTGCGGTGTCCTTCGCCTGGAGGAAGGCGAGGAGAACGGGGAAGATGAGGTGTGAAGCGCGCCGCAAAAAAAGATTGAACATTTCTTTCTCGGGGATATCCTAACTCTCGATTTTTAGATTTGGAGAGCGGCGTAGCGTTTTCTCACGGGTTCCTCACCCTGACCTCCTTGGCGCTCGCCGCTCTCTTTTTTTCTCGCGCAAATTCGGCGCCGGAAGCCGCGGCGCTGCCTGTAAAACATTTCAGCGCAATGAGGCGTTATGAGGAAATTGCAATCGGCTGCTATGAATCATTAAACCATGCGTTGGAATCGTCCCATCGTAAAGCGTTCCGGAATGCTATCTTCCGGGGCCTTGCTCGCCGCGGCGGCGCTGATGTCCTGCCGTTCGCCGGAGGCGTGGCGGCGGGAAGCGGATGAGCGCGCTGGAGACCTGA
>CALGXT010000070.1 GCA_937935255.1 uncultured bacterium
GGCGGCGCGGCGGCGCCGGCCCCCGCGTTCGTGGAGCCGCCGCCCGCCTTGGCCGATCGCGGCGGCCGACTCTGGGGCGAACCGGCCTGGATGCGCGGGCGAACCCCCTCCGCTCGCGCTGAGCGTCTGGCGCGCTACGCCCCCGAATGGGCGGAACTGACCGAACCCGCCCTCGACGGCGCGCTGAACTGGCTCGCCCGCGCCCGCCGCTCCGACGGCGGCTGGTCGGCGTCGGAATCCGAACCGCTCGATCCCAGCCTCACGGCGCTGGCGCTTTTGGCCGCCTTCGCGCGCGGCGAGAGCCTGACGAAACTCCAAACCGCCGTCTCGGGACTGGCGGAGACTCAGCAACCGGACGGCGGATTCCCGACGACGGACGATCGCGACGCCCTCGGTCCGGCGGCGTGCGCGCTCATCGAAGCGTACGCCCGCGCTCCGCTGCCGCCGCTGCGCTTCGCGGCGCAACGGGCGATCGAAGCGATTTTACGCGAGCAAACGGAGGTCGGACTCTGGCGGGACGACGACCCCTGGACGACAAGCTGGCGGATTCTCGCGCTGCGAACGGCGGCCTGGGCCGGCCTGGGCGCCAAAGATCTGCGTCCGGGATTGTCGCGGGCGGTGGGCGGCCTCAAAACCTTCGAGGATCCCGCTCGCGCGCTCTTCCGCGGCGCGCGCCCCTCGGCGCGAGCGGTCGAGCGCACCGCGGCGACGGCGCTGGCCCTGCAGTGGCTCGGCGAAGGACGCGCGCCCGAAACCCGCTCGGCGCTGTCCGCGCTGGGCCGCATCCGCCCCAACGCGCCGGATGCCGAATGGAGTCCCTTCGCCTTGCATCTGCTCGCGCAAGCGCGCTTCAATGAGGGCGGCGAGGCTTGGTCGCGCTCGCGCGCCGCGCTGGCGGAAGCGCTGCTGGCCGGGCGCGCCGACGACGGCGGCTGGCAGGCGGAGAGCGGCGGCGACGCCGCGCGCATTCGAGCCACCGCGCTCTCCGCGCTTTCGATGACGGTGTGCTACCGCTATCCGCCCGCCGCGGAATGGCCCGCCCTCGCCGCTCGG
This sequence comes from uncultured bacterium, assembly GCA_937935255.1. GTDB lineage: Bacteria > Verrucomicrobiota > Kiritimatiellia > PWTM01 > PWTM01 > CALGXT01. The sequence goes on from CALGXT010000070.1 coordinate 1,054, forward strand.
CTATCGCCGGCGCGCGCGCCGGTCATCGCGTGGGCGGCGTTCCCGATTCCTCGATAAGCCCTTCGGCGCGCAAACGCTCCCACGTGACGCCCGGATAGCCCGCGCCGCGCTCCACCAGCCGCCGCACGAACTTGCCGAGCAAGTCGGCCTCCAGATTCACCAGGTCGCCCTCGCGCAAATCGCCGAATGTCGTGACTTCGCGCGTGAAGGGAATGATATGCACCACGAAGGCGTCCGGCAGCAGTTGCGCGATCGTCAGGCTCACGCCATCCACCGCCACCGAGCCTTTGAACACCATGCCGTCCATCAGCTCCGCCGGCGCGGTGATTTCATACGACCAGTCGCGCCCCACCCGTCCGACGCGCCGGACGCGGCCGACGCCGTCCACGTGACCGACGACGATATGGCCGCCCATCGGATCGCCCCAGCGCAGCGCGCGTTCCAGGTTGAGCCGATCCCCCGTTTTTTTTGCGCCTAGATTGGTGCGCTCGAACGTCTCGCGCAGCACATCGAAGCCGAGTCGAGGCCCTTCGACGCGCGCGACGGTCAGGCAGATGCCTGATACCGCGACGCTCTCGCCTTTCTCGATCGGACGCTCCCAGTCGCCGGCATCCACCGCGATGCGCCCCCATTTCTCGCTCAAGTCCCACTCGACGATTTTTCCAGTTTTCGCCACGATTCCCGTAAACATGTGTTTCGCCTTCCTTTTTTCGTCACACCCGATTTGCCGATGTTCCGGACTCCCTGCGAAAGCGCTTCGCGGGTCGCGCCCGAATCAGCCAATCGCGGCCCACGCGCTCCCCGCCGACCCACTCCAGCGCCGGCGCCTCGGCCAGCGGCCAGCCGCCGGCGATCGCCGCCGCGCCCGCCGCGCCCAGCAGCTTCGGCGCAAGGAAAAACCAGAATTCGTCCACACAACCGGCGCGGACCAGCGACCCGGCCAGCGCGCCGCCGCCCTCGCAAACCACATGCAGCAGCCCGCGCCGCCCCAGCGCCTCGAGCAGCGCCGCGGGCGAAATGCCCTCCTCCGTTTCCGGCAACCGCTCGACCTGCGCGCCGGTCGCGCGCAGCGCCGCTTCCCGCTCCGCGGGGCAGCGTTCGGAAACCGCAATCAGCGTCCGCTCGACCGCCTCATCCTGAAGCAGTCGGGCCTTCAAGGGCGTCCGCCCCATCCGATCGGCGACCACCCGCCACGGCTCGCGACCGAGGCTCGGGCGCGGCAACAGCGATGGATCGTCGCGTTCCACCGTCTCGCGTCCGACGAGAATCGCGTCGGCCTGTCGGCGCAATGCCTGGACCGCGCGCCGCGCCGCCGGCCCCGTGATCCAACGCGAAGCGCCCTCGGAATCGGCGATTCTGCCGTCCAGGCTCAGGGCGAGTTTCAAGGTCACATAGGGCCGCCGATGCACGATCCATTTCGTGAACGGCGCGATCAGTTCAGCCGCCTCGGCCCGCGCCGCGCCGACCGTCACCGCGACGCCGGCTTTGCGCAAAATGCGAAAACCCCGCCCGCGGTGTTTCGGATTCGGATCGGGGAGCGACGCCACGACGCGTGCGACGCCCGCGGAAAGGATCGCCTCCGTGCACGGCGGTTGGCGGCCCCAGGTGCAGCACGGTTCGAGCGTGACATAGAGCGTCGCGCCGCGCGCCCGCGCGCCCGCGCGGCGCAGCGCCAGCGCCTCCGCGTGCGCCTCGCCGGCGCGCCGGTGCCAGCCCTCCCCCACGCATCGCCCGCCGCGCACGACGATGGCGCCCACAGGCGGGTTCGGGCGAGTCTTTCCCTCGCCGCGCCGCGCCAGTTCCAACGCCCGCCGCATCCAGCGTTCGTCGGTTTCGGTCGGCGGCGATCTCACGGCAAATCCTCCAGCCCCAACAGCGCCCGCGAAAACAGCTCCGCGTCGAACGGCATCAAATCGTCCGGCCCCTCGCCCAGCCCGGCGAAAAGCACCGGCAAACCAAGCTCATCGGCGATCGAATAGAGAAACCCGGCTTTCGCGGAGCCGTCGAGCTTGGAGACGATCACGCCGGTGAGCGGGGCGGCCTCGTGAAACGCCCGCGCCTGCGAAAGGGCGTTGCGCCCGAGCGCGGCGTCGAGCACGATCCAGGTTTCCTCCGGCGCGGCGGGACGGCGCTTGGCCAGCGCGCGGCGCACTTTCCGCAATTCATCCATCAGCGGCCCGCGGGTGTGCATACGCCCAGCGGTGTCAAAAATCAGCACATCAGCGCCGCGTGCGATCGCCGCGTCGAGCGCGTCGTAGGCGACCGCCGCCGCGTCGGCGCCGGTCGCGCCGGCGACGACGTCGCACGGCACGCGCTCGGCCCAGAGGCGGAGCTGC
>CALGXT010000071.1 GCA_937935255.1 uncultured bacterium
CAGCGCAAAGAAACTGCGGCGGGAACGCGCCGCGGCCGCTTTGGCCGGTCCCGCGGCGGCGGCCGCCGCCGGCCCGAAGAAAAACCGCGGCGATATCCCGACCTGGGTCGTGGTGTTCGTGTATTTTCTGGTGACAGTGACCTACATCGTCGTTTCGGCCTTGCTGCTGCGCTGGCACCACGGCGGCTGGACGGTCGGCATTCGCAATATCGTGCTGGTGCTGATCGTGCTCGGCTTTTTCTACACGCCGCTGATCAGCTATGTCACCGCCCGGCTCGAGGGCATGGTCGGCCAGGTGGTCGAAATCCCGATGATCCGCGAGGCGGCCCTGATTCTCAGCGGCTACCGCGGCGTCGCCTGCTGGTTCCTGCCGATCCCGATGGCCAACTACGGCGCGATGACGGTCTTTTACCGCCAGTGCGAACTGACCGGCACGCGCTTCACGAGCATCTGGAAGACGCAGGTGTTCCTCTATCCGATCATTCTGCTCTCTTCGATCTTCTTCATGAACTTCATCTGGGGCCTCGATAAAGTGCCCTCCAGCGCCTACCCGTACGCGCAGCGCATCTGGGAACTCAACGCGGCCAACCAGACGATCGTATTCTCCTCCACGCTGGGCGAGTATTCGCGGTTCGAGCAGGCGTTCCGCTGGCTGTATGTCGGCATCGGCGCCGGCTTCGGCAGTCTGCTGTTCTTCGCGATGCGCTCGCTGGGCGCGCCGATTCTGATGACCTATGGCGTCGTCCGCGGCCTCGGCCAGAGCATGCCGCACTCGATCCTGCCGCAGTTTTTGGGCGCGCTGATCGGACGGTTCTACTTCCAGAAGCGGCTCGGTCTCACCTGGCGGCAGTACATCCCCGTCGTCGCCGCCGGTTTCGCCTGCGGCATGGGCCTGATCACCACCGTCGGCGTCGGCGTCACCTTCCTCAACAAGGCCGTCATCAAGTTGCCGTTCTGACGGAGCCCCCCATGAGCGAAGTCCTCATCAAAATCCGCGGCGTCCGCAAGGAGTTCGATCTCGGCAAGATCGTCGTCCACGCCTTGAAGGAGATCAACCTCGACATCTACCGCGGCGAATATCTCTCCGTCATGGGCCCCTCCGGTTCCGGCAAAAGCACGCTCTTCAACATGATCGGCGCGCTCGACCGCCCCTCCGCCGGCACGATCCAGGTCGCCGGCGTCGAGCTCACCAACCTCTCGCCCCGCAAACTCGCCCATTTTCGCGGCAACTACATCGGCTACGTCTTCCAGGCCTATAACCTTCTGCCCGCCTACGACGCCGTGACGAACGTCGCCATGCCGCTGCTCTTCAGCGGCAAGCGTCCCGACGAAGCCGCCCAGCGCGCCCGCGAGGTGCTCACCCGCGTGGGGCTCGGCGAGCGCCTGACCCACCGCCCCGACGAGCTCTCCGGCGGCCAGCAGCAGCGCGTCGCCATCGCCCGCGCCCTCGCCAACGATCCGGCGATCATCCTCGCCGACGAACCGACCGCGAACCTCGACCTCCATACCGGCGAGGAAATCATCCACCTCCTGCGCCGCCTTTGCCGCGAACTCGGCGTCACGGTCATCACCGCCACGCACGACCACAAGATGCTCGACGTCTCCGACCGCATCCTCTGGATCGCCGACGGCGCGATAGACCGCCTCGAACGCCGCGAAGACCTCGACATCCGCACCGGCGCCGTGGAATGACCGCCGCGCGGTCGGCGGGGCGCCCCCCGTTTTCCAAGCCTTGGAAAACAAACGCCTTTTCTCTTCCAAGCCTTGGAAAAAGCTCAAAAGGACCGGTAGCGCCGCCGCACGACTGTATCACACTTCGCGAAGTGTGATACACTCCACAAGCGCAAGGGACAGAGAATTTTCCCGACTGAGGGGCGGTTCGAAGCCGCGAGCGTCGCCGCCTCTTTCGCCGGCGCAAAGCGAACGCAAAGGGACAGAGCGCAAGAACGCAAAGGGACAGAGCGCAAAGAGACAGACAATTAGGTAGGCATGGCGGCCCGCCGATCCCCGCCCGCCGCCTTTGCCCCGCTCGGCGCGGGGCACAAAAGCGGCCTACACGGTTCGGCCTGGGCGCGCCTTGTAGACCGAAAGAAATCAAAGGCACAGAACGCCCTCTGCGTCACTGCGGTGAATTCCCATCTTCGCCCCCGCCAAAGCAAGGCTGGCGGGGCGGCGCGGAATGCCTCGGCCCGGAGCGGCGGCGCTCCCCCCGGGTTGCTATTTATTGGACAGCGCCCCGCGCCGAAGCTATTTTCCGCCCGTTTATCCGCATACCCTGATGAATTCCCGGACCGACGCTTCCCGAAATATCTCCGTCCCCTATCCGCGTTCGCGCGCGATCGCAGTTTGGACGGTCATCACGCTGCTGACCAGCAGCGCGGCCGTCCTTATCCGCTTCTGTGGCGCGCCCGCTTCGAGCGTGGGCTTCTGGCGGGTGATGGGCGCGGCGATCGTGCTCGGCCCCGCGTGGCGGGCGGCCTGGCGCGCGGCGGGTCAGCCCGCTCTTTTCGCGCGCGGCACGGTCGTCACCGGCATTTTTCTCGGTCTGCATTTCGCGTCTTGGACATGGGCCGTGCAGCACACCACGCTGGCCAACGCGGCGCTGTTCATCGCCTTGCAGCCGCTAATGGCGCCGTTTGTGGCCCGTCCCCTCATTGGCGAGCGGCTCAATCGCTGGGAGCTGGTCGCGTGCGGTCTGGCGGCGGTCGGCATGTTCGTCATCCTGGGGCGGCAGTTCGCGCTCGAGCGTCAGCACCTGCCGGGTACGCTGATGGCGCTCGGCTCGGCGTTGCTGTGCGCGACCTATTTCGTCCTCAGCCGCAAACACCGCGCCCGCGAGCATGCGATCCTGTTCACCGTCCCCGTCTATCTTGCGGCGGCGGCGACCCAGGCGATTGCCGCCGTCGCGCTGGATGGCGGAATATTCGTCGGCGACGAGCGGAGCGCGCTCGCGATTTTCGGCCTTGTCCTGCTGCCGACGGTCGGCGGGCACACGCTGGCGATCTGGCTGCTGCGGCATGTGAAATCGCAGATGGTGGTATTGAGTGTGCCGATGCAGTTTGTGCTGGTGACCCTGTGGGGCGTGGCGTTGTTTCGAGAGGTTCCATCGCGGACGTTCTTTCTCGGCGCGGCCTTCGTGCTGGCCGGCGTCGCGCTCGGCGTGCTGAAGAGCGAAACGCCCGCGGCCGCCCCGACGCCGTCACCGCGCTGAAGCGGGAAAAAGACCCCCAAGGCTCGCCCCGACGGTGATTCAAATCCGCGAGAGCGCCGCCCTTGAGCGGCGCGGGTCCGCGCATATGCTCGCGGGGCTGATTCGGAAATTCATTTTTTCAACACGAAGTTCACGAAGGCCGCGTCGCCGTCGCCGTTATTCCTTCATCGCCGCCGCCGGCTGCGCGTCACCGTCGCGGCCGTATAGAGATCCGGACCGCGCCGCTTGGATTTACGGTCCTTTTCTCGAGCGGGTTTTGCCGCCGTCGCCGGTCCCGGCGCCGCGCCGCCGCCCGCCTCGCGCGAGGCCTTGAGCTCTCGGATCTGGTCGCGGAGCATCGCCGCGCGCTCATACTCCAGCGCCTCTGCCGCCTCCAGCATCTCGCGCTCCAGGTCTTCGATGACGCGATGCGCGTCATAGGGAACGCCCGTTTCGCGCACGACCGACTCCTCGATCTCCTCCGCGCGCTCCGCCGCCTCCCGTTCGACCGCCAGCGCCGCCTGAATCTCCTTGCGAATTCCTCGCGGGATAATCCCGTGCTCGCGGTTATAGGCGAGCTGCCGCTCCCGCCGAGCGTTCGTGACTTCGATCGTGCGCCGCATCGAATCCGTGATCTCGTCGGCGTAGAGAATCACGCGCCCCTTCTCATGCCGCGCCGCGCGGCCCGCGGTCTGCACCAGCGAGGTTTCCGAGCGCAGGAAGCCCTCCTTGTCCGCGTCCAGGATCGCCACCAGCGCCACTTCCGGCAGGTCCAGCCCCTCGCGCAGCAGGTTTACGCCCACGACGCAATCCACCTCCGCCCGCCGCAGCGAGCGCAAGATGTCCACCCGCCGAATCGCGTCAATTTCCGAGTGCAGGTATTGCACGCGGATGCCGATGGATTGCAGGTAAGCGCTCAAATCCTCCGAGGTCTTCTTCGTCAGCGTGGTAATGAGCGCGCGTTCGCCGGCTTCGACGCACTTTCGAATTTCCTCGATCACGTCGTCAATCTGTCCCGTCAGCGGGCGCACCTCGATCGGCGGGTCCGCGAGGCCGGTCGGGCGAATGAGTTGAGGGATGGGCGCTCCGCCGACCTCGCGCTCGAACGGGCCGGGCGTGGCCGAGGTGAAGATCACAGGGCCGACGACCGAGAGAAATTCGTCGAAATTCATCGGGCGGTTGTCGAGCGCGGAGGGCAGGCGGAAACCGTGCTCGACCAGCGTGAGCTTGCGCGCGCGATCGCCGTTGTACATGCCGCGGAGCTGCGGAATCGTCGCGTGCGACTCGTCAATGATCGTCAGGAAATCGCGCGGAAAATAATCCAGCAGACAGGCGGGCCGTTCGCCGGGGGCGCGCCCGGAGAGGTGGCGCGAGTAGTTCTCGATGCCGGAGCAATAGCCGACCTCGCGCAGCATCTCGAGATCGTAGTCGGTGCGCATGCGGAGCCGTTGCGCCTCGAGCAGTTTGTTTTGCGCTTCCAACTCGCGCACGCGCTCCTCCATTTCCATCCGAATGGCCTCGAGCGCGCCCGTGATTTTTTCCTGGGGCAGCACGAAGTGCCGCGCGGGCGAAATAACGACCGAATCGAGCGCGGCTTCCACCGCGCCGGTGAGCGGCGTGAAGCGCTCGATTCGCTCGACCTCGTCGCCGAAGAATCGGATGCGGAGGCCGTACTCCGCATAGGAGGGAAAGACATCGAGCGTGTCGCCGCGCGCGCGGAACGTGCCCGGCGTCGCGGCGACATCGTTGCGCGTGTACTGAATATCCACCAGCCGCCGCATCGTCTCGTCGCGGTCGGCCGCCGCGCCGCGCCGGAGCGAAACGACCATTTGCCGGTAATCCTCCGGCGAGCCCAGGCCGTAGATGCACGAGACGGTGGCGACGATGATGGTGTCGGGCCGGTTCAGCAGCGCGTCGGTCGCCGCGAGACGGAGGCGTTCGATGGCCTCATTGATCGAAGCGTCTTTCTCGATGTAGGTGTCGGTCGCCGGCAGGTAGGCCTCCGGCTGATAGTAGTCGTAGTAGCTGACGAAGTATTCGACGGCGTTGCGGGGGAAAAACCCTTTCAGCTCGGCGTACAGTTGGGCGGCAAGCGTTTTGTTGTGGGAGATCACGAGGGTGGGGCGCCCGTCGCGCGCGATGACGTTGGCGACGGTGAAAGTCTTGCCGGAGCCGGTGACGCCCTCCAGCGTTTGAAAGCGTCGGCCGGCGGCGAGTCCGGCGCACAGCGCCTCGATCGCCTCCGGCTGATCGCCGGTCGGCGCATAGGGCGAGACCAGTTGGAACAGGGAAGCCATATCGCTTCACTATAGCACACCGGCGCGGTATGCCGAGCGGACCGGAAAAGCCGCGACCGCCCGCGGCGGCGACAGCGGCTCCTCCGCCACCGCGAAATCCGAGATTATTCCCTTACGCTTTCAGCAGGCGCCAAACGGCGGGATCGTCGAGGGATTCCACGACGAGATCGGCTTCGGCCGCGCGGAGGGATGCCGCGTCATGCTGGCCGGTCGCGACGGCCATGGCGCGTGCGCCGATCGCGCGCGCCGCGGCGATGTCGGCGGGCGTGTCGCCGATGAGGACGACCGGATCCAACGGACGGCCCGCCGCCCGCGCGTCGGCGCGTCGCAGGGCCAGCCGCGCGATCTCCACGCGGTCCGCGTGTTCGTGGCCGAACGCGCCGAGGACGAAATGGCCGTGAAGTCCCGCGTGGCGCAGCTTGATCTGCGCGCATTCTCCCGTGTTGCCGGTGACTAAGCCGATGAGCGTGTCGCCATCCGCGCTCAACGCCCGCAACAACTCGCGCACGCCCGGAAATACCTTCGGGGGCGTCGCCGTCAGACCGGCGTCCAGTTCGAGGGCCAAATGGCCGAAGAATCGCTCGATTTCAGGTCCCTTCGGCGTCGCGCCATGCCGTTCGCAGATTTGCCGGAGCACATCGAGATCGGTTGCGCCGGAAAAATTGATATAGGCGATATCGTCCTCCCAGCCGAACGTCGCGCGCAGGGCTCGCGAAAACGCGATACGGCCCGTGCCGCGCGCGTAAAGCAGTGTGCCGTCAATGTCCAGCAGCAAGAGCGCGATGCGGTTCGGCGCCCGGTCGTTCGCGCCGGCCGTCGTTCGCGCCGCCGGATGTTCAGACGGAGGGTGCGCGCTCATACGCTTTGCCGCCGTCTCTTCTACCTAAAATCTCGAAAACATGATAGCTGGTTCAGCGGAGGGAGCTTCAAGGCGGAGCGCAGATGGCGTTGTTTCTTTGCGAGGGCCACGGGAGGGCCACGGGGCGAGGGCCACGGGGCACGGGAGGGCCACGGGGTCACGTCTCCAGATTCAAATATCTCAGGACCTCCCGAAGCGCCGAGCGGACTTCGGCGCGAGGCAGCCGGTGGCGTTGAAAATGGCGCACGGCTTCGCTCACGGCGGAGTAGTCCATCCCGCCGACCGCGTCTCCGAGTTCGCGCAGGGTCATGCCGCTGTGACGGCGGGCCACCCAT
>CALGXT010000072.1 GCA_937935255.1 uncultured bacterium
GCGTCCCCTCGCCCGGCGGCCGCGGCGGATGCCGCGAGCGCGAAAAAGAAAAAACCGGCGGCCGCGAGAAAACCGACGGGAATCGCCGGCGCCTGGCTCAACCGCGCCAGCAGCAGTCCGCCGAAGCCTGCGGCAAAAATCGCCGCGGCAAGCCACCAGCGGTGAAATTCGCCTCCGGTGCGGCGGCGGGAGCGCCGACGGCTCATGGCGCCGTCCCCCCCCCGCTCGGCGCGAGCAGACCGAGTTGCGCCGCTTTCGCGACCAATTCCGCGGCGCGCGGCGCCGCCGTCTGTCCGCCCGAACCGCCATGTTCGATCAAAACGGCGAACGCGACCGCCGGGCGGTCCGTCGGCGCGAAACCGACGAACCACGCGTGATCCTCTCCTCGGGGATTCTGCGCCGTGCCCGTTTTGCCGGCCACCGAAATACCGGGCGGCGCCGCGCGACGGCCGGTGCCTTGCGCCACCACGGCGGCCATGAGCGCCTGCAATTCGCGCGCGGTAGCCGGTTTGAAAAAGCGTCCGAGGGGCTGCCGCGCCGCGTCCGCAGCCAGATGGGGCGCCCAAACCCAGCCCTCGTTCGCGACCGCGGCGGCAATCAACGCCATTTGAAAGGGCGTCAGCGCCAGGTCGCCCTGCCCGATCGCCCATTGCGCCCGGCGTCCGCCGTGTAAATCCGCCGCCGCGATCGCCGGCCCCGCCCGCGTGGCGACGCGTCCATCCGAACCCTCGAAAAGAACCAGCGTTTCGGACGCCCGAATCCGATCGAGCAGTTCGGCCATACGCTCCGGGGGCGTCCGCAATCCCACTTGGGCGAAATAGACGTTCGACGAGCGAACGAAAGCTTCGCGGAGGGAAAGCGAGCCATGGCCGGACCAGTCTCGCCCCTCGCGCTGAGCCGCATAGTATTCGTGGTCCCGAATCGGCCGCATGCCCGGCATCGGCACGATGCCTTCGGCGGGGCACGGCAGCGCGCCGCGTTCGCCGCGCTCGATGGCGAGCGCGGCCGTGACGATCTTGAAAGAGGATCCCGGCGGATAACGGCCGTGGATTGCCCGGTGCAGCATCGGCGCCTCGTCGGGATTCGCGGCCAGCGCCGGGGCGGGGTCTTCGGGATCGAAGGCCGGGGCGCTGGCCATCGCCAAAATGGCGCCGTCGTCCGGGCGCAAAACCACGATCGCGCCCCGCCGGCCGGCCAGCAGCTGCGCGGCCGTCCGCTGCAAATCGCCGTGGAGCGTCAACCGCAGATCGTTTCCGCGGGGGCGCGCGGCGAGCAGATTTTTTCCGAATCGGCTGCGTTCCGAGGGCGTGGAAAAGGCGCCGCCCAGCAAATAGGCGTCGGCGACGCCCTCCAATCCGTACAGACCGTACTTCGGGTGAATGAATCCGATGACGTGGGCGGCGGCGGCGCCCGCGGGATAATGCCGTCCCCCCGGCCGTTCCGGATCGTCCTCGGCCAGCGTTTCCCCCCGCGCGTCCAGAATCCGTCCGCGCACCGGGCGGGTCGCGGCCACCGTGGGACGCCGATCGTATCGTCGCAGAAAAGCGAGAAAGCGAGGCTGGGCGAAACCGGCCAATTGCCACCAGCCTTGATGAATCCACACCGCGCACAACAGCAGGGGCAGCGCCCGGGAGAGCCAGGGCGCCGCGCTTCGATCACGCCGCCCGCGGCGGGGCCACAAGAGCGCGCCGGCGAGCGCCGCCAGCGCGGCGAAAAACAGGAGACGCAAGGCCCATTGGGTCGGAGCGAGCGCCCCCTCGTTCAGCCGCTCCGTCAAAAACGGCGAAACAGGAATATGCCGCATACGCCCCCGCCGCTTACGGCGGCGCCCCCCGCGCCGCCCTCGCCCGCCGCACCGTCATCGCATAATCGAGAATGCCCCGGGCCAGGGCTTCCGCCAGTCGCTCCCGGAAATGAGGATCGGCAATCCGCCGCGCGTCCTCCGGATCGGTCAGGAAGCCGCACTCCACCAACGCCGCCGGGCACGGGGCGGCGCGCAAAACGGCGAAACGCGCGTGGCGCACCCCGCGGTCTTCGTACCCCGCGGCGCGCACGAGCTGGCGCTGCAGATGATACCCCAGCGCGAAATTCGCGGCATCGTGCGCGTTGGCCGGAACCGGGCGATAGCGCTCCGACGGGCGCGGATCGGGGGCGCGGGTCGGCGCGGCGCCCGCCCGCGCCAGCACAAAGGTTTCGGCGCCACGCGCGCCAACGCCGGCGGCGTTGAAATGAAGGCTGACCATCAGATCGCCCCCTTTCGCCGCGGCGATGCGCGGGCGTTCGTCCAGTTCGACAAACGAATCGTCGTTGCGCGTCAAATACACTTTGCATCCGGCCACCGCCAGCCGCGCGCGAACGGCGCGCGCCAGCGCCAGCGTCAGGTCCTTCTCGAGCAGACCGTTTTCGCCGACCGCGCCGCCGTCGCGCCCGCCATGCCCGGGATCGAGCACGATGGTCTCCGCCGAATAGCGTCCGAGATGCGCCCAGGGCCGAAAAACGACATCCACCAGCCCCGCCGCGTCGGCGCGATGAATGCCGCCGGCCGACAGCGCGGACGAACTCAACGGCGCCGACAGCCAGACTTCGACGCCCTGAAGACGAATGCGCCGCCCGTCGTCGGCGAACCACAGCGAGTGCCGGGGGCCGACGATGGCATACCGGCCCCCGGCGTCTCTGCGCACGGGCGCGCCGTAGATGCGGGCCAGGTCGCGCACGGCGACCCAATCGTCCGCGCGAAACGCCGCCGGCGCGGAGGGGAGCGCCGGTCGGCCCCGCAAGCACGGAGCGCAGCCGAGCAGCGCGGCGACGGCCGCCGCCGATGAAACGCCAAATCGCATGCGCCGCCCCTGTGCCGAAAACCGAATCGGATTGCAAGATCAATCGCGTGCGACTAATCTGCGCCCGACGGTTTGCCTGCCGTTTCCGGATCGCCGGGGAACGGCGCGACAGTTCAGGAGCACGACATGGCCGAAGTCACCTTGGATGAAGTGCCGCGCAAGATGCGCGAGCTGTTCGATAAAGCCGCCTCCGCGTTGGAACGGGGCAACAGCGAGTACGCCGAGACGATGCTGATGGCGATTCTCGAACAGGAACCCCGCCTGCTGCAGGCCCGCAAGCTCCTGCGGGCGGCGCAAATAAAACGTCATAAGGAAAAAGGCGGCGGCGGATTCGCCCGAATGCTCTCCGGCTTGACCCAATTGCCGGCCACGCTGTCCATCAACGCGGCGATCGCGAAAGATCCGCTGAAAGCGCTGCCCAAGATCGAAAAGCTGATGTCCTCCGATCCGACCAATCCCGCCTACGGCGCGCTGCTGGTCAAGGCCGCCGAGGCCGCCGGACTGCGCGAGGTCGGCATCCACACGCTGGAACTGATGCTGGAACAGAAGCCGGACGACGTGAACCTGCTCAATTGGATCGCCCGACTGCACGACGAGGAGGGCAACACGAAGGAAGCCCGCGGTTATTACGAGCGGATCGTCGAACTGCGCCCGAACGATCCGGCCGCCATCAAGGCGCTCAAGGACGCCCAGGCCCGCGACACGATGAAACAGGGGCGATGGGAGGAGGTCGGAAAGCGGGGCGATTTCCGCAAGCTCATCAAGGATACCGCGCAGGCCGAGATGCTCGAAAAACAATCGAAGGCCGTCAAAACGGCGGACGACGCCGAACAGCTCATCGAGGAGTTGCGCGGAAAAATCGAGCGGGAGCCGGGCAACATCAATTATCGGCGCGCGCTCGCCGACCACTTTCTGCGGCTGGAGCGCTTCGACGAGGCGATCGCCGCGCTCCACGAAGCGGACGCCATATCCGGCGGGGGCGACCCGCAGATCGACCGCGCCATCAACGAGGCGACGCTGCGCCGATTCGACGCGGAAATCACGGCTTTGCGGAAGGCCGGGAAAACCGCCGAGGCCGAGGCCAAAGAAAAAGAACTGGATCGCTTCAAAGTCGAAGATGCCGCGCGCCGCGTGGCCCGCTATCCCAACGATCTTCAATTCAAGTACGAATACGGCGTTCTGCTCTACGAACACGGCCAATACACGGAGGCGATCGCGCAATTCCAGTCGGCGCAGCGGAATCCGCAGCGCCGACTCCGCGCGCTGTACTACCTGGCGCTCTGCTTCGAGAAGAAGGGCCAATTGGACATCGCGGTCGAGCAACTCCAAAAGGCCGCTTCCGAAATGACGCAGATGGACGACAATCGCAAAGATGTGCTGTATGAGCTGGGCGTGCTTCACGAAAAGATGGGCCACCCGGAAAAGGCGCTCGAATACTACAAGGAAATCTATGCGGTGGATATTTCCTACCGCGATGTCGCCCAAAAGGTCGAGCGCCGCCCCGCCCGGTGATCCGCCGCGCCGCCGCCGCGGATGCGAATCGCTCCCGCGGCGGCGGTTTCTGGCGGTCGTCGCGATCCTCGCCGGTTGCAGCCGCGCCCCCGTTTCGCGCGACGCCGAATTCACCGTCGCGACCTACAATCTGAATCTCTATGGCGACTTCGACCGCGCGCGCGACCCCGAAATCCGCCGCTCCGAACCCAAGCCGGCGGCCGAACGCGCGGCGGTGGCGGACACCATCGCGGCCGCGCGCCCCGACATCCTCGCGTTGCAGGAAATCGGCACGGAAAGCGACCTCGCGGAGTTGATCGCGGCCCTCGAACAACGCGGCTTGCGCTATCCGCACCGCGAATATCTGCGCCGCGGAACCTCCGGAATGAACCTCGCCCTGCTGAGCCGCTTCCCCATCCGGGAGCGCCGCCCGCGCGTCAACGACGTGTACACCATCGGCGGGGAGACCTGGCCGGTGCTGCGAGGCTTCATTGACGCTGATATTGACGTTGACGGCGTGACGCTGCGCGTCTTCGCGGCGCACCTCAAATCGCGGGTATTCCATCCGCTCGGCCAAACCGAAATGCGCCGCAATGAGGCTCGGCTCCTGGCGAACTATGCGCGTCAGGCGTTGCGCGAAAACCCCGACGCCCGCGTGCTGGTCGCCGGCGATCTCAACGACACCTGGAATTCCGCGCCGCTGCGTCTTTTGTGCGGCGAGGAATCCGCGCCCCTGCTCCACGACTTGCGTCCGGCCGATAATCCGTGCGGCGTATGGACCTGCGCCGTCGCGGGCGATGACAGCTATGTCCGCATAGATTACCTGCTGGTCTCGCCCGCGCTGCGGCGGCAATTCGTGCCGGGGTCGGCGCAGGTATTCCGGGATTCGCCCGCCGAAAAGGCTTCGGATCATCGGCTGGTCATCGCCCGTTTCCGACGAAGCCGCGCGCCATGACCGCAGCGGTCATCTTCGATTTCGACGGCACGCTGTTCGACGCCGGCGAGGCGATCTGCCGTTCCTTCAACGGCGCGTTGGCGGCGACGGAGCGCGCCCCCGTGCCCGACGCCGTCATTCGCGCATGGATCGGCCGTCCGCTGCGCGAAATGTTCGCGGCGGAAGACCCCGGCGCCGATGCGGCGATGATCGAACGGCGGATTGACGAATACCGCCGGATTTTCCTGCCGATTTGCGCGGAACTTTCGCGCCCCATGCCGGGCGCGCTGGAATGTCTGGAGACGCTCCGCCGCCGGGGGCTGCGTCTCGCCATCGTCACGAATCGCAAAGGGGATGGTCTGCGCGCGATTCTGCGCGCCTTCGGTTTGGAAGACCGCTTCCAGGCCCTGATCGGTCTGGAAGACGTGCGCCGCGCCAAACCTGATCCGGAGCCGGTGCTCGAGGCCTTGCGCCGATTGGGCGCGATGCCCGAACGCGCGGTCATGGTGGGCGACACTCCCGAAGACATGTGCGCCGCCGTGGCGGCCGGCGTGCGCGCCATCGGCGCGGCGACCGGAGCGCACGACGCCGCGGCCTTGTATGCCGCCGGCGCCGACGATGTGCTCGCCACGCTCGCCGATCTGCCCGCCCTGATCACGCGGATCGGGATCGCAACTGAAAAATCGCGCCGCTGATCGCCAGGAGTCCCGCGCCCGTCAGCGCCACCCAGCCCCGTCCGCCGGGCAAGCTCGGCCACGCGCCGATTTCTCCGATCGGATCCAAGCCGAGCGTGAAATGCAAAATGCCCGATACGGTCAGCCACGCGCCCACCAGCGACATCGCCAACAGCAGCGCGATGCGGCCGACGCGCAGCGCCAAAAAACCGCCGACCAGCGCCGATAGAATCGCCGAGATCCGAAAGACCCCATCGCCGGCCGGCGCCGCCAGATGCGCCGCAACCAGCGCGCCGGCGGCGGCGCCGATCAAAAACACGCCGACGCGCGAGAAAAAACCGAAAAACAGGGCCCCTGCGACGCTTCCCAGCCCGGCCGCCGCCCAAACCACGATTTCCGACGCATTCGCCGCCTGCGCCCACGCCGCCGCCGGCAGGCCGCCCGCGATACAACCCAGCGCCGCGATCCAAAGCCGTGAAAAACGCAGCCCCGTCCAACACATCAGGAATCCGATCGGAATGCCGAACGCGATGAAAGGTTCCAGCGGTTCATTCCACACGGATTCGTCCTTCCGTTTCGCCGACGCCGGACGAGAATGCCCGGGCAAAGTTTATCGCGGCGCGGGCGCGGCGGAGCGCAAGGTTGCGACGAGCGCATCCAAGGCGGCCATACGCTCCCGAGCTTTCGCCAAGTCGCGTTGCGCTTCCCCCGCGGCGCGCGCCAGCGCCTCCGCTTCCGCGGCGCGCGCGGCGAGCGTTTCGAGATCGGCGATCCGCCGCTCCAGCGCGATCGCGTGGTCCGTAAGTCGGGCGATTTCGCGTTCCATCGTCTCGCGCTGACGGTTTGCCGACTCGATTTCGCTCTGAAGACGTTCCAACTCGCCGGGCTGCGCTTTCTCCGCCGCCGTTGCCGTCGGCGGCGGGGGTTCCGCCGTCCGCGTCAAAGCCGCCGGCGTCGTAGCTTCGAGACGCGCCCGCAGCGCTTCAAGGGCGCGTTGCAACTTCGCGCTCTCCCGCAAATGCGCCTCGCGCTCCTGTTCACGAGACTCGATCAGCTCGGTCAGTTGCGCCTCGAGCAAATTTCGCTCGGCGCCGAACGCGGCGCGGTCCTCTTCCAATGCGCGCCGCAGGCGCTCGATTTCGGCGCGATCCCGCGGATCGAACGTGGACGCGGGGGCCGATGCGGCCGACCGCCGCGGATCCACCGTGGCGCCGCCGCCTTCGGCGCGCGCAAGGCGCCGCTCCAGATCGGCGCGTTCCCGCATCCACCGGTCGCGCTCGCGACGCAGCTCATCCAGGGTTTTCCGCAGGGACTCCGCTTCGCCGGATTGCTTTTCCAGGCGCTCGAGACGACGCTGCAGGTCGCGCAACGCCTTGGTTTGATCGGCCATTTCATTTTGCAGCCGAATCTTGTCGTCCAACAAAGCGTTCACCTCGTTTTGCGCTTTGCCGGCGGCGTCCAGCGCCTGACGCAATTCTTCGCGCGATCGGACCAGATCGGCGCTCAGCCGCTCGCGGTCGCGCTCCGCGGTCGCGCGCGCCGCGTCCGTTCGCCGGAGATCTTCTTTCAGGCGCGCCAGTTCCGCGGCCGTCGAGGAGGCGACGCGGGCCAAGGCCAGATAATCCCGCTGCAATCGCTCCAAAGCCGCGGCGGCGTCCGGTTCGGATTCCGCGGAAAACGCCGAAGGGGGGGCGAACGAACCGGCGGCGGCGAAGAGGCAGAGCGGCGCGACGAACGCCGCGGAGAGCCGGGGCCGACACCGGGTTCTACGGGTGCAGACGTCGCTCGATCGTCTCATCGCGCTCCTCACCCAGCTCGATCGCCCGTTCGTAGTGTTCGCGGGCCTCCGGAATTCGCCGCTCGTCGGTCACGGACAATAACGCCGCGAGATTGAAGCGGGCGCGCCCGTCTTCGGGATTGATCTTCACGGCGGCTTCAAAGGCTTGAATGGCTTCCTCGGCGCGCCCCAGCGCATAGGCGGTCATCGCCAAGTCTTTTTGATACAGAGCGTTTGCGTTCTCCAGTTCCGCGGCGCGGCGGAAATGGCGGTAGGCCGTCGCGGTATCCTTTTCGCGTTCCGCCAGCACACCGAGAAAATGCTCGTACACCGCGGCTCGGCGGTCGTCCCGCGCCAGACGTTCGGCGATGCGCCTCGCCTCGCGGATATCGCCGCGGCCCATCGCGGCGCGCGCCTGCATGAAGCGGGCGTCCGCGCGGCGCGGCTGCCGGCGCAGCACGGCGTCCGCCAGGTTCCATGCGCCCGCCCAATCGCCTTCCGCGAGCCGCGCTTCCGCCTCCGCCAGCGGATCGGCGGCCTCGGGCGGCGGCGCGACCGCGGGATCGCCCGGCGTTGCGACGGCCGCTTCGGGCGGCGGCGCGACCGTCTCCGGGGGGGCGATTTCCGGCGGTGAAGCCACGGGCGCCGGTTCGGCGGCGCGTTGTCTAGCGCGCCGTTCCGCGGCGGAGACCGACTCGGCGGCCTCGGCCTGCAATTGCTCGATACGCCGCAACAGCGCGTCGCGCTCGCGCGCGATCTGCCGGGCGACATCCAACTGCCGTTCCATCTCGATTTTGACGGCCTTCAATTCCCGCTCGGCGTCGGAACGGGCGCCCGCCATGGCGCGCTCCTGCTCGATCGCGCGCTCGGCGCGGCCTTTCTGCACCGCGAGTTCGCGCAATAAACGTTCGCGCTCCGCCGTCAGTTGGCGCGCCTCCTCCGCCGCGCGCTCCGCATCGGCTTTGAGCTGACGGATCGTCTGCTCGGCCTGCGTCTGAAACGCATCGAGTTCGCGCTCTCTGGCGGCGACGCGCTCCCCCGCTGTTTTCTGCCGCTCCGAGGTCTCTCGCAATTGATCCCTTTCCTGCGTCGCCGATTGCAGCGCGGCGGAGAGCCGTTCGATCTCCGCTTTGGCCTCGCCGGCGGCTTTTTCGGCGGCGGCGCGCGTATCGGCCAGGGTCTTCTGAAGCGCCATCGCGGAACGCTCCGTCTCCGCGGCCCGCTCCACGCGGGCGCGCAGCGCCTCGATCTCGCGCTGATCGCGTTCCCGCTGGGCCAGCGCCTCGCGCAGCGCCGTTTGAATCCGCTCCGTCTCCGCGCGCGCCTCTTGAAGCTGCCGCTCCGACTCCGCGCGCAGCGCCGCCAAAGCGGCGGCGCCTTCCGATTGCGCCGTTCGGAGGCGGTCTTCCAAATCGGCGATCCGCGCGGCTTTTGCGCGCAAATCCTCGGTCTCCGCCGCGAGCCGATCCCGCTCGGCGGCGAGGGCATCGCGTTCTTTCCGAGCCCCATCGCGTTCCGCCGCGGCCTGGCCGGCGGACTGTTCGGCGGTCTCCGCGCGGCTTTGCAACGCCCGACGGGCCTCCTCCAGCCGCGCGATCTTTTCCTGCAGCGCCTCGCGTTCCGCGCGCAGCGCGGCCAGATCTTTATTCGCGGCATTCTGCGCGGATTGGAGCTCGGCGAACGCTTTTTCCAGCACGGCGAGCTGCGCCGCGGGCGTGACGGTCCCCGTTTCGGCGGCCCGACCTTCCAGGGCCGCGATTTGAGCGCGGCAGTACGCGAGACGGCGCGCGATGGTGTCGGCTTTGTAATCCGGCTGCTCCCGGGCCAGCGCCTCGAACAGCTCCAACGCCTGCCGGTAAGCCGCCAGCGCCTCGGCGACCGCGCCGGCGTCGCGGTGCTGATCCGCGCGGAGCATCGCGACATAGGCCGGGCGCTCGGGCAGCGACAGCGGTTGCTGCGCGCGGGCCGCGCCGATCGCGGCGGCCAGTGCCATCGCGCCCCACCCTCCCTTTGAAAGCCATCCCAGGAGTTTTTGAATTTTCGCTCGCCGATACTTCATGGCATCCTCCGCCGATTGCGGTGGGTCGGCGGCGAAGCTCGAAAAACTCGCCGCGCAACCGCGCGTCATGCTAACCTAAACCTCCGCACGGTTCAATAGACAACCCCAGCGCCATGACCGCCCCCGAAATCCTGTACGGACGCCGCCCCATGATCGAAACCCTGCGCGCCGGACGCCGCCGGACGCGCGCGCTGTGGATCGCGGACGGCGCCCGCGGCGCGACGATCGAAGAGCTGCGCGCGCTGGCCCAACGCCGGGAGACGCCCGTGCGCCGCTGTCCGAAATCTCAACTCGATCGTTGGACGCATAGCGGACACCATCAAGGCGTCGCGCTGGAAGCGGACCCTTATCCCTACGGCGATCCGGAAGACATGCTGCGGGCGGCGGAGGCGGCCCGCGAGCCGCTGTTCCTGATGCTGCTCGATCACATCGAGGATCCGCAGAACGTGGGGTCGCTGCTGCGCACGGCGGAGGCGGCCGGGGTGCATGGCGTGATCCTGCCTCGCGATCGAGCCGCGGCCGTCACGCCCGCGGTGGTGCGCGCCTCCTCCGGCGCCAGCGAGCACTTGTGCGTCGCGCAGGTCGGCAATCTGGCCGAATTCATCGAATCCTGGAAACGCCGGGGGGTGTGGTTTTTCGGGTTGGAAGCCGAACCCTCCGCCGGGCTGTTGACGGAGGCGCCCCTGACCCGCCCGCTCGGCCTCGTGGTCGGCAACGAAGGTTCGGGGCTGGGCAAACGCGTGGCCAAAACCTGCGATGCGCTGGTGCGCCTGCCGATGCGCGGCAAAATCCAGTCGCTGAATGCCGCCGTGTCGGGCGCGATCGCGCTGTACGAGGTGCGGCGTCAGCGCGACCGCTCGCGCGCCGCCGGCGAAGATGGAGGAGCTGGACATGTCGGTACGCCATTGGAAGGCGTTGGATTGGGAAGGCCGTTTGCGCGAGGTTTTCGATCGAATTGACGAGCACCTGGAAAGGAAATATGGCGGGCAATATCCGCTGCACCCCAATCGCCCGCCGAGCGGAACCACGGACAGCCGCGAACAGGACGGGCTTTTCGACCTGGGCGCGGCGTTCACGCCGGGCTTCGGTTCGAAGCATGGTCGAGGCTACGTCGTGGAGATTCGGCTGGCCACGCTGTCCCACGTGCCGCCGGAGGTGGTCGAAGAAATCGAGCGCGAAGCCGTCGAGCGACTGCGCGCCGAGTTGCCGGCCGCCTTTCCGGGCCGCGACCTGCGCGTCGAGCGCGACGGCCATCGCTATAAGATCGTCGGCGATTTGAGCCTGGGCGAAGCGTGAGCGTCCGCGTTCGCAACGTTTTCCAAGCCTTGGAAAGAAAACGCGCATAGATTTCCAAGCCTTGGAAAACCGCGAAAATCGAATCGCGCGTATTGCGCGCCTATTTGACGATGCGGCGAATCGCTTGAAAATCCTCGCCCTCGGCGGCGTCGAGGGCGTCGAACAGCGCCATTTCCACGCTCATGAGGCCCCCGCCGAGGATCCGAATGCGCTCCAGCCCGACGCGCCGGTCCTCCAACGCGCGCGATGTGATGGCGTCTTCGATCGCTTCGACGCGGTAGCCGGCGGCCAACAGGTCGCGCGCGGTCTGATAGATGCACACGTGCGCTTCGATGCCGGCGAGCCAGATCGTGTGGCGTCGCAGACCGGCCAGCGTTTCCGCCATCCGCGGATCGCGCAGGCAACTGAAGTGTTTCTTGGAGAGACGGATCGCGTCCGGCGCGGCCTCCAGGATCGCCGCCGGCGTCGGCCCCAATTTTTCGGGGACTTGTTCGCTGATCACGATCGGCAGTTTCAGCGCCGCCGCGCCCTTCGCCAGCCGCGCGACGCGATCTTGCAAGCGATCGGGCGACGCCATCGCCGCCAACAGCCGTTCCTGAACATCCACCACCAACAACACGGAATCTTCGCGAAATGCGTTCATGGAATCCTCCTCAAGGGTTTGTGAGCTCGAACTCGACGGTGATATCGCGATAGGCGCCCCGGTATTGATCCGGGAGCGGCCGGATTTTCTTCACCGAATTGACCGCCTGCAACACGGAATCGTCCATTCGCGCGTCGCCCGAAGACTTCACCAACTGCCGCCGGCTGATCGTGCCGTCGCGCTCGACGCGGATCGTCACGAGCGCCGTGCGCCCCGCCGCCGAGGAAATTCCGCTCGGCTGAATCCACGCGTCGTACAGCGTCTGTCGCACCAGGGCGAAATACCAGCCGAAAGGAAAATCGTTCTGGGGCGCGGCCGCGGAGGCCGGCAAGCCGCGCGCCAATTGTTCGGCGATCTGCTGGCGCGTGAGGGCGGGCCGGGGCGGCGCCGCCGGGCGCTCGACGCGCGGCGGGCGCGGCCGCGGCGGAGCGGGCGGCGGGGGCGGCGGCCGAGGACGAGGCTCGGGGACGGGGATTTCGCGCGGCGGCGCGGGCGGTTCGGGCGGCCGCGACGCCGCAGGCCGCGGCGCCGGCGCGGGCGGCGGCGGAGGCGGCTCGACCAGCGCGGGAAACTCCGCGGCGCGCGGCGCGGCGGCGGCCACGTCAATGTACGTGATCAATTCGCGCGGCTTCGGCGGGCGCGCGCAGCCGCGCGCCAGCGAGAGCGCGGCGAACACTGCGACGATCGCGCCGTGCGCGATCGCGCTGCCCCAAAAGGCGCGCGCCGCTCCGCGGGCTTCGGTCTCCGTCACGGACGCCGCTCCTCCGGCTGGGTCACCAGCGCCAGCCGCGCGATGCGCGCCTCGTGCAAGATGCGGAGAATCTCCGCCAGACGCCCATAGGCGATTCGTTCATCCGCGCGCACGAAGACGGTGATCTCCGGGTCGGCGGCGCCGAGACTTTTCATCTCGGCGGAAAGCTCCTCGCGCGAAACGGGCCGCTGATCGAGATAAATCTGTCCGGTCGCGTCGAGCGCGATCGTGCGCGTGTTCTCCTCCTGCAAATCCGCCGCTTTTCCTCGGGGCAGGTTGACCGGTATTCCCTGCTCGATCAAGGGGAACGTGATGATGAACGTGATGAGCAGCAGGAAGGTGAGGTCAATGAGCGGCGTGAGATTGATCTCCTTGATTTCGTCGAGCGCGACGATGGACGTGCGGCGGCCCATGGCTCCCCCACCCTACGCGCGCACGAAGGCGCGCTGCAATTCGGCGACGAATTCCTGCGCAAAGTTATCCATCTGCACGGCCAGCGTGCGAATCCGCCCGGCCAGCAGGTTGTAGCCGATGGACGAGGGAATCGCGACCAGCAGGCCGACGACCGTCGTCAACAACGCCCCGGAGATGCCGGGCGCCACGGCGGAAAGGTTGGCCATGCCTTGCGCCGCCATCGCGCCGAAGGCGTCGAGCACGCCCCACACCGTGCCCAGCAGGCCCAGCAACGGGCTGGCGCTCACGGCGGTCATCAGGAAACCCATGCGGCTCTCGAGCGCGAGCGCCTGATCGGCCACGGTGCGCTCCGTCACGCGCCGGATCACCTCGATTTGCAGCGCGTTCATTTCGATCCGTTCCAGACGGTCCTGCGCGGGCAGCAGCTCCGGCGTGTCGGCGCGCACCCCGGTCACCTCGCCGCCCAGCGTCGCGCACCCCGCGACATAAATGCGATACAGCGGACTGGGGTCGAACGACTGCCGCCGCAAAAAAAGCGCCAGCGGGTGCCCCTCGCGGCGAAAGGCTTGAATGAACCGAAACGACGCGCGTTGCGCGGCGGCGAGTTCCCGATACTTCGAGATCATCACGGTCCAGGCGAATATGGAGGCGACGAAAAGCAGCAGGACGATGGATTTCCCGGACAGCCAATTGCTGTTGCGAAACGCCATCATCACGTCG
>CALGXT010000073.1 GCA_937935255.1 uncultured bacterium
CGGCTTGACGCCGCAGACGGCCTATGAGGGAAAACGGGCGAATGTCGCATAATCGGCGCCGCCCCCTAGGGGGGCGGGAGAGAAGGAACACCACAGCAAAACAAAGCCTTGCCGGAGACCGAAACCATAACTATCTTTCGCGCATCCGTGGTTCAAAAACCGGGTCCACCGCACGGTCCTTGTGTTTTGATCCCCTGAAAATCATTGCAGATCGCATTGCGAATGGGTTTTTCAGCGGAATCAAAATGTGATTTTTGGGCGAGGCATGTTTCAGCGGCGCTTAATTCCGCGCCGAACTTCCCGTTCATCAGTTTTTGCCGGAAGCTCCGGATCGCTTGCGCAATGGCGGCATAGCGCAGTCCGCCGGCCCGCGCGCCCAGCTCGGCCAGCGTCAAGCCGCTATATCGGCGCGCCAAATACAAGGCCAAGTCGCGTCCCTCGTCTCCGTGCCGATACTGAAACTCGGCCCCTGCCTTCATACACAAAATTTTTGACAACAACCGTCGCCTTGGCCTTGTATCCGCCGCCAGAACTCCTCCGATCCGAGCACGATCCGCGCCCGTAATTGCGCCCACGGAGACTCCGACACCCCTTGCGACACCAGTCCTTCCAAGTGTTCCCGATAGCGTCGGCGAGGGTCCGGACCGCCAGGCGGCGCGTCACTTGCTCTGTCTTCGGCGACGGCAGCGCGCTCGGCCTTCCCCAGCCCCAGCGATTCCACGCGAACCGGGTTCAGGCGCGCGTAGTCGGTCATCTGCCCCAGCCCTGCGCCCGCGCCATCATGAAGATATAGACCCACCCTGACAAACAGCGTGGCGGAGAGGGAGGGATTCGAACCCCCGGACCCCTTTTGGAGGTCACACGCTCTCCAGGCGTGCCCGTTCAACCACTCCGGCACCTCTCCGCGGCCGCTGGAAAGCCCGACCAGTAAAACGGCCCGCGCCCGAAAACGCAACGTGAAAAGCGCGGGAAACACCTTTCAATCGCCCGCCACCGGACGGAATCGCACGGCGAACTCGAACGGCTCGGGCTTGAGCTGATATGGTGGCAGCGGCCCCGGGCCGCAACTCCGGCTGCCCAGTCCGTTCTGCCGGTGGTCCAGATGCAGCGTGATGTCGGGGCGCGGCGTCAGATCGCAGGTGTGCCGGGCCCGCTCGAGGTCTTCCGTCGTGAAACGGTGCGCGCTAAAATTCAGCGGCGGCGCGCCCAGCGCCTCCAGCCCGAACCCGCGCAGATCGGCGGCCCGCACCCAGCGCACATCGCAACGATTGCCGTTTTCCTGCGGGCAGACGTACGGCGTGTACAGCTCGTCCACGCGGGCTGAATAGACACCGATCGCACTCGCTTGATGGCTGTCGCTGTAGCATTCGCCCGGCCCGCGCCCATACCAGCGAAAGTGATCGAGATCGTTCGGCAGCGTCAACTCCAGTCCGATGCGCGGCAACATTTCCGGCCAGGTTCCGACAGGAACGCCGGAAACGCGGAGCGACATCGTCCCGTCAGGCGATAGTTCGTAGCGATAGACGCCATCGAAGGCATGGGCGTGCACCGGCGGTGCGATTCGACTTTTCACCTCAACCTGCAACGCGCCGTTCGGCCGCGCGGCGACGCGAAAGTCGTCCGTGCGATGCTGGAGCCAATGCAGACCGGCCTCCCTCCACGCTCGCGACAACTTCGCCCCGCCGCCCACGCGTTCGTTGTCAATCGGCGCGCGCCAGAAGGTCAGGCGCGGTCCTGCGAGCGTCAAGGCGCGTCCGGCAGACGACCACTCCATCAGGCGTCCGCGCACGCGGTCGAACGTCCAAGCCGTATCGCCGGCGCGAACGCGCAGAACCGCCGCATCGTCGCGTTCGACGAGGATCGGCGGCGGCTTCGCGGGGGACGCGGGCCGCCTCGCTTCGGTCCTTTGCTCGAGGACGGGCCAGGGGAGCTGCGTCCACGCGACGACATGGCCCGCCGGCGCCCAGACCGTGTCCTCCGCCAGCGTGAAGGTCACTTTCAGCCAGGCCTCCGGCGTCCCCTTTCCCGTTTTCTCCGCGCCGCCGCCTTCGCCGTCCGCTATCTCACACCTTCGAAAGTGTGAGACCCTCGCCGGTTCGAGAATCAGCGGGGCGGGGGCCGGGACGGGCACATCTTTCGCACGGCCGGCGGCGATCTTCAAACGCCCCAGGGAACCTTGGTGCAACGCGCGCTCGCCGACGGTGATCGTCCACTGGGCGTTCAGATAATCCAGCGATAGAAAGTCGTGCAGATTCGTGACGCGCAGGACTCCGGTTTTCGTGTCGCGCCATTCGACGCGGACCGGTTCGATCACCTTTTTATATTCGATCAGACCCGGCGATGGCGTTCCGTCGGGGAAGACCAGACCGTCAATGACGAAGTTGCCGTCGTTCGGTTCATCGCCGAAATCTCCGCCGTAGGCGAAATATTCGCGGCCGTCCGGTGTTTTGCGTCGGATGCCGTGATCCATCCACTCCCAGATAAATCCACCCTGGAGCCGCCGGTGCGCGTAAAACGCCTCTTGATACTCCTTCAGGCCGCCCGGCCCGTTGCCCATCGCGTGGCCGTATTCGCAGAGAATGAAAGGTTTGGTCGCATCCGGCTCCTTCGCGTACTCGATCAGCTTCTCGATCGGGGTGTACATTTGGCTCATCACATCGGCGACTTTCGCCTTCTGATCGCCCTGGTAGTGGATCGGCCGCGTCGGGTCGAGCGCGCGCGCCCGCGCCGCCATCGCCTCGTGGTTGCGTCCGAAGCCCGACTCGTTGCCGAGCGACCAGAGAATCACGCACGGATGATTCCGGTCGCGCAGCACCATCCGCTCCAGGCGATCCACATAAGCGGCCTGCCACGCCGGATCGTCGCTCAACCGGTTCCAGTCGGTGTAGCAGAAACCGTGGCATTCCAGATCGGCCTCGTCTATCACATAGAGTCCGTATTCGTCGCAGAGGTCATAGAAACGCGGATCGTCGGGGTAATGCGACGTGCGCACGGCGTTGATGTTGTGCCGCTTCATCGTCCGCACGGCCTCCGCCATCCATTCATACGGCACGGCGCGGCCGAGGTCCGGATGATGTTCGTGCCGATTGACCCCGCGAAAGAGGATGCGGCGTCCATTGACCCGCAGGTTGCCGTCCTTGATCTCGACGCGTCGGAATCCGACTCGAAAGGGGACGGTCTCCGCGATCTCGCCGTCGGCGCCCTCCAAGCGCAGGACGAGCGTGTAGAGGCGCGGCGTCTCCGCGGTCCAGAGGGCGGGCGCGGACACCGCCCCCGATAGGCGCAGGCGCGCGCTTTCGCCCGCGTTTGCGCTCCAGGAAAGCGTTTTGGGGCGCGGCCAGACGGCGCGCCCGGCGGCGTCGAGCAGCTCGCACACGACGCGGCCGCTCGCCGCCGCATCGCCGTCGTTGCGCACCTCCAGGTCTCCGATCAACCGCGCCTCGCGGAACGCGTCGTCGAGTTCCGTCCGAATCGCGGCATCCGCGATATGCGCCGCGGGCCGCGCCAGCAGGGCGACATCACGGAAAATGCCGCTGAGCCACCACATGTCCTGGTCTTCGAGGTAGCTTTGCTCCGACCATTGCAACACGCGGACGGCGAGGACATTGGCGCCGTCGCGGACGGCCTCCGTGACATCGAACTCGGCGGGCATTCGGCTGCCCTTGCTCATGCCGATCGGCCGGCCGTTCATCCAGACCTCGAAGCAATTGTCCACGCCCTCAAACCGCAGGTGAATCCGACGGCCTTCGAACGAGGCCGGCCGCTGAAAGACGCGACGATAGCAGCCGACGGGGTTCTCGGTCGGGACGCGGGGCGGATCGAGGGGAAAGGGATAGGCGATGTTCGTGTAGTGCGGGCGTCCGTAGCCGTGCATTTGCCAGCACGACGGCGCCGGCAGGGCCGACCATTCGCGGTCATTGAATTCCGTCGCGAAAAAGTCGGCAGGCGTTTCGGCGGGCGTGGCGGCGTAATGAAATTTCCAGACGCCGTTCAGCGAAAGGCGCCGGGAGGATTCATCGAGCGGCTGAAGTCCGTCGTCCGGGCCGCGCGGAATGAAATGCGCGCGCGGCGGTCGGCGGTTTCGGTGAAGCGTTGACGGGTCTTCCCAGAAGTGCATTTATTCAATCTCCATTATGGGTTTTGCTGGTTTGGTGCGGGGCGCCTCGCGGCCCCCGCGGGCGTAGCGCACTTTCCAAAGAAACAGACCTTGCGGCGGCGCGGTCGGCACGCGGGCGGTGCGAACTTTCGATTCGAGTATTTCCGTCGCCGATTCCGGCGGCAGTTCCCCCGCGCCGACGCGGAGCAGGAAACCGGCGAGGCTGCGCGCCATCCGATAGAGAAAACCATCGGCGCGAGCGACGATGACGATTTCGCGACCCGAACGGCGCACGGACAATTCCCGCAAATCGCGGACGGTCCCCTCGATTTCCCGGTTCGGGTTGGCCGAAAACGCCGCGAAGTCGTGGCGGCCCACGAGGCGGGCGGCGGCGGCGCGCATCGCCGGCGCGTCGAGCGCGCGGCGCGCGTGCGTGTGGGTGTGGCGCACATCGGGCGGCAGGACGTCGCCCGACCAGATGAAATAGCGATAGGTTTTTTCGCGGGCGTCGTATCGGGCGTGAAAGTCGGGCCGCGTTTTCGACAGTGTCAGGACGCGGATGTCGGGATCGAGCAGCGCGTTGAGTCCGCGGCGCAGTTTGTCGCAGGGAAAATCGCCGCGCAGATCGAAATGCGCGACCTGTCCGCGGGCGTGCACGCCCGTGTCCGTGCGCCCGCTGCCGTGCACGCGAACGGTCTGGCCGGTGAGCGTTTGGAGCGCGCGTTCCAACTCCCCCTGAATGGAGCGATGATGGGGTTGAATCTGCCAGCCGGCGTAGGCGCCGCCGTCGTACGCGACCGTCATGCGATAGCGGCGCGGCGCGTCGGCGGATTGAGGGCGCACCACGAAATGGTCGGGCTTGGGCTTCATCGCGAGGCGAAGCGACTCATCCGCGCGGCGGCATCTGCCGCAATTGATCGGCTTTGACGATCCCGAACCGGAAACATTCCTCGAGCGCATAGCGGTCGGTCATGCCGGCGAGGTAGTCGCACGCGGTGCGCCAGAGTCCCTCCTGCGGGATGCGCTCGCGCGCCTTGCGCCCCATCGTTTCGGGATGTTCGATGTAATGCAGGAACAGTTTGCGCATCAACTCGACGGCATCGCGGTTGGCGTCGGCGACCATCGGGCTCCAATAGACGCGCTGATAGAGAAATGCATGGAAAGGTTCCAGCAGCGCGCGCATGGACGGGCTGAAGGCGATCAATCGTTCCGGCGCGGTTCGCACGGCTTCGGGGGAATCGGGCGCGTGCCGGGCGAGCAGCGCGGCGCTGGTTTCGATGACGTCCTCGATTTGCAGGTCCAACAGGTTTCGGATGGCGGTGAAACGAAGCTGTTCGTCGTTGGCGGCGGGATGGTCGCGCCGCGCGCGTTCCATGGCTTTGCGCCACAGCTCCATCTCGTTGAGCAGGTCGTCGTTCAGCAATCCGGCATCAAGGGCGTCGTCCACGTCGTGCGCATGGTACGTCAGATCGTCGGCGATGTCGGCGATCTGGGCTTCGATGAATTGACAGGGGCCGAGCGGCCGTGCGTCCAATTCGGCGCCGGGAATTGCGGCCTGGTGCTTGCGGAGTCCGGCGCGGACTTCCCAGGTGAGGTTGAGGCCCGGAAAATCGGGGTAGGGGCGCTCGAGCAGTTCCACGGCGCGGCAGCTTTGCAGGTTGTGATCGAAGCCGCCCTCGTCGCGCATGAGGCCGTCGAGCGCCTCTTCGCCGGCGTGGCCGAAGGGGCTGTGGCCGATGTCGTGGGCGAGGGCGATGGCCTCGGTCAAATCCTCATTCGCGCGCAAAGCGCGGGCGATGGTGCGGCCCGCCGCGGCCATTTCCATCGTGTGGGTCAGCCGGGTGCGATAGTGGTCGGCCGTGCCGTTGACGAACACCTGCGTCTTGTATTCCAGCCGCCGGAACGAGCGGCTGTGGAGGATTCGGTCGCGATCGCGCTGGAATTCCGAGCGCGACGGGTGCGAGGTTTGCGGGTAGCGGCGGCCGGCGGTGCGAAAGCTGCGCATCGCGTAGGGCGCGAGCGTCATATCCTCGAGCAATTCGCGGTCTTCCCGGCGGTGGATCATGGGCTTCCCTATCGAACGAAATAGCCGGACACCCGCCAGGCGCCGTCGGAGTCGCGCATGGCGATGATCGTCTCGACGGCCGCCTCCTTGCGCTCGAACCGGGTGTCGAATTGCAGCGTGACGTACTCGCCGTCGGGCGCGCCGGGCATCGAGGTTTGATAGACCGCGCTGCGCAGCCGGCGATAAATCGCCTTGCCCAGCGGCGCGCGTCCGGCGCGGAGCGCCTGCGCCCATTGCGCGCGCGGCACGGCGCCGCGAAAATATTCGGCGGCGGACTTCCAGCTCTCGTCGTAGCTTCCGGCGTCCACCAGCGCGATCCACCGCTCGGCGGCGGCGATGGCGATTTGCGCCCGCTCGCTCTCGGTGACGCGCCGCGCCGATTGCGTCACGCACCCCGCGCACAACGCCGCCAGCGCCGCGCCCGCTATCGCTCGCCCGATCATATTTTGTCT
>CALGXT010000074.1 GCA_937935255.1 uncultured bacterium
GTGAAATAGTGGCGCTTCGCACTCCTCTACTGAGTGTATCACACTTCGCGAAGTGTGATACACTCAAAACCCGATGGAAGCACTTTTCGATCGGACGACGGAGAGGCAAAATCTGCCTACTCGTTCCGCCTTCCAGGGACAGAGAAAATTTGTGTTGAGGGACAGAGAATTTGTGTTGCAAGCCGCGGCGCAGCAGGTCGGTGTGAGTTTCGGAGGGATCAAGGATCGTCCGCCGCGATAACGCGGGCGGGGCGGGTGAAAATCAGGGCGGCGCGAACCGCGTCGAGCGGCAGACCGAGCAGTTTCGCCGCCGCGCGCCGATAGTCGCGCATTTGCGGTCCGTACTCGCGGGCCGCCCGAAGGATTTCCGCCTCGCTGCCGACGATATTGCTCTTGAAGTCCACCACCGTCGCGCGCAACGGCGCGCCGGCGGCATCGCGTTCCACCACCAGGCGATCGAAGCGGCCGGCGACAATCTCCGGTCCTCGCTCGCCTTGCAGGACCACGTCGAAGGAAGTTTCCCGCCAGACCTCCGCGCGCGGCGCGTCGGCGGGCCGCGAGAGCCGTCGGCGAATTTCCGGGTCGGCGCAGCAGCTGCGGAATTGACGTTCGACCTCCGCGCGCAGGCGGTTTCCCGCCGGAATCTCCGCACGCGTCGTCTCGAGAATACGCTCCAGATCGGCATCTTCGAGCCATTCGATCGCCTCGAAAAGGCGGTGGATCGCCGATCCGAAGGCGCGGCGATCGCCCGACTCCGGGTCGAGCAGCCAGGCCGCGGGCATGGCCGTTTGCGCGCCGCGCTCTTTCGAGGGTTCGCGGCGCGGCCATTCCGGAATCCAGGCGATGCGCGGCGGCGCGGAGGGGCGGGGCGCGCGCGGCGGGGGCGTCGGCGATCCGTAGGCGTCCGGATCGCCTTTCGCGAAAAGCCTTCGCAGTCCCGGCGCTTCTTCCACGGGCGTCCCCTCGGCCAGGCGCGCCCGCAATAGATCGGCTTCGCGCACGGTCGAGGCCGATCGGCCTTTTTCCGGGATCAACAGATAGAGCGCCCGCTGCGCGCGGGTGAGCGCGACGTAAAGAACGCAAAGCTGGGCGAAATTGGCTTCCGCCCGCGCCTTTTCCAAGGCGTCCAGCGGCGATCCGCCGGCGGCTTCCAAGGCTTGCAAGACGGGCGGAATCAGCGCCCAGCCGTCGCCGGCGATCAACTTCGGGTCGCCCGGCCGTTCGAAACCTTTTGCGCTGGGCGAAAACGGCACAATCACGACGTCGAACCCCAGTCCTTTCGCTTGATGGACGGTCATGACGCGGACGGCATCGGCGGCGACGGGCGAGCGGGTCTGGTAGGTTTCGACGTAATCCACGAAGCCGTCGGGGTCGCGGTCGCCGCCGGCGTCGTATTGTTCCGCGATCACGAGCAGTTCCCGCAGGCGCTGGGCGCCGAAGGGGCCGATATCGCCCAGGCGCGCGCCCCAGGCGCGCAGCGCGCCCGCGAAGCCGGACTCGTGGAATTCCGTCAAGAGCGCGGCGGCCAGGCGGTCGGGCTCCTGGAGTTCCGGCCGAGCGGCGAGGGGACTCATTTGCAGATGCCGCAACGCGACCGTGTCGCCCGGGTGCGCGGCGTACCGCGCCAGGGCGAGCAGCAGTGTGACCACGGGGTGATCGCAAATGCCGCCGACGCCTTCGTGCAAAACCGGTTGATCGGGGAGTCGGCGTCGCAGGGTTTCCGCGCAGGCGCGTCCGGCCTTGTTGGTGCGCACGAGCACCGCCGCGGTGAGCCCGCGTTCGATCGGCCGAATCCGTTCGAGCAGCCGGGCGACCGCCTCGAACTCGGCGGGATCGCCGGCGTCTTCCGCGTCGTCGCTCGCCGCGCTGTCGCGCGCGTATTCGTAGAGGGCGGCAAAGCCTTCGCCTTCGCCCTGGCGGGCGCTGCGATGGGGGGACCACGCGGCGGCGAAGGCGCGCACCGCCTCTTCGCGCGGACCCGCGCCGCCCAGTTCCTCGTTCCAGCGCTCCGGGGTTTTGAACACGCGGTTGACCGCTTCGATCACCGCGGGCAGCGAGCGATGGCATTCGGCGATTTGTTCCAGCCGTATGGCGCGCGGATGCTCGCCGCGATATCGCTCAAGCACCGCGTCGAACAAGCGGTGGTTGCCGCCGCGCCAGCCGTAAATGGATTGTTTGACATCGCCGACGTAGAAAAACGATCGGTCGTCGCCCTGCACAATTTCGTCTATCAGATTGGCCAGCGCGGACCATTGGGCGTTGCTGGTGTCCTGAAATTCGTCGAGCAGCCAGTGATCCAGCCGGCCATCCAGCCGGAAATCTATGAACAGGCGATCCGGCGCGGCGGCGTGACGGCTCGGGGGGCGGCCGCCCTCGCCCAGGAGCCGCGCGAGATCGTCGAACGTGAACAGCCCTTCGGCGCGCATGCGTTCCGCATAGAGGCGGTCGTAGCGCTCAAGCAGCCCTTGCAGTCCGCGCGTGCGCTCCAGCGCGACGCCGATTTCCACTTGAAGCGCATGGGCGAGCGCGCCGCGCAGCGCCGGCCAGAGATCGTCGGGCACGGGATATTCTTTTTGGTGATACCGCAGGGTGGGCGGCGTCGGGCGGGGCGCCGCGGCCCACAGTTGAGAAACCACCGTTTCGCTCCATTTCGGCCACGCCTGACCTGCCGCATGGGCGCGGGCGCGCGCGAAAATCTGGGCGCAGGCCGCCCCCAGTTCAGCGGCGCGCCCGGCGGAACCGAACGCCGTCTCCAAGCGTTTCTCCGCGTCCGGCGGCGCGGTCGCCGCCGAGAGGGCCGGATTTTCCCACCAGCGCGCGTCGCTCGGCCAGATGCGCTCCCCGTCCCCCCAGCGCCACGCGGGCGGGCGATGGCGAAGATAGAGTTCGTGATATCGCGCCGTCTGTTCGTCGAGCCCCGTCGAGAGCGCCTTCTTTTCCTGCCCGTAGTAAACTTGGCGGAACAAATCGAGCGTCTCCACGGCGGCGGCGGAGTAACCGTTGCGCGTCGGGTCCGCGATTTCGGTCAGTATCCGCTGACGCAGACTCATCGCCTCGCCGCCCTCGCTATCCACCGGTTGCGTGTCCGGAGGGATGCCGAGCTCGAACGGAAAGGCGCGGGCGACGCTCAATAAAAAACTGTCGAGCGTGCCGATTCGCAGTCGGTGCTGCCGATCCAACAGCCGGCGGAGAAAGGCGACGTAGGCGTCCGCGGGGCCGGGATCGGGGAAGCCCTCCCGCCGGATCAGTTCGGCGGTGCGCTCGCGGGCTTTGGCGTCTTCCGCCGCCGCGCAGAGGCGCTCGACGATCTTGTCGAAAATCTCGCCGGCGGCCTTGCGCGAGAAGGTCAGCGCGCAAATGCGATCGGGATCCTGATCGGCGGCCATCAGGCCGATGTAGCGGTGCGCAAGCCGGAACGTTTTTCCCGTGCCGGCGGAAGCGGAAATCGCGCGGTTCGTGAAAAGGGTCATGATGGCGCCCTCCAGGGCGGCGTCGGAGCGACCATCGTGGCGTCGGGGTCGTCCAGCAGAAGGCCTTCGAACTCGTCGAACGCGCTCCGCGAGTTGCGCGGCGGCCAGAAGACGCCCTCCCGAATGCGGCGGATCACGGCCTCGGCGCAATGCAGCGCCGAATTGTGCAGCGCCGGATTGTAATCCTTCCAGATTTGAAATGAGATTTCGCCGAGGGCGGCGGTGAGGCAGACAAAACCGACGCTGACCTTCGAATCGGCGCCGACTTCGCGGCGCGCCATCTCGCGATAGAGCGGCAACTGGAGATCGCTCCAGCGTTTCCCTTTCTTGGGGCGGCGGTCGCCGCCGAGCTCGTCGGCGGCGACGGTTGCCTCCGGAAAATCGCCTTCCTCGTCGTCCGCCGGACCGAGATGCTGCTCGAACGGCGTTTTGAGTTTGTCGGCGGTCTTGTAGTCGAGCACGCAATACTCGCCCGTTTCGCGGTGGCGATCCACGCGGTCAATGCGGCCGCGTATTTCGACGCCGGCGATGGTCAGCGTCTTGGTTTTTTCCGGCGGTTCCGCGATTTCCCAGCCGTTGCGACGCCATTCCACTTGCCGAACGGCGAACGCTTGGAGGCGGCGGACCGCGCTTTCCACCGTCAGATGCACGCCCAGCCAGGGGCGGGCGCCATACACCGCGCGCGCGCGCTCGCGAAGCTGTTTTTCGAGCCATTGTCCGAGCGCTTGCGGATCGTCCCACGCCCAGGGGCGTTCGGGCGCGCGCGCCATCGCCTCGAGCGCGAAATGCGCCAGATGACCGAACGCGCCGGCGTCCGGCTCGCGCGCGCGATCGTCCAGCGTTTCCATGCGAAGCGCATGTTTCAGGTAAAAACGCAGCGGACAGGCCAGATAATCGCGGAACACGGTCGGACTCATGCGCCGCAGACACGTGTTGTCCACGGTCTCCGGGGGGATCCGCGCCGGATCGAGCCGGAAGGAGACCTCGTAGGCGCGGGCGGTCTGCGCGGGCGGGGGATTCGCGAACAATTGCCGCGCGCGCGGCAACAAATCGGCGTCGGAGCAGCGAAACAACAAACGCGACGGACGCAGGGGGTCGCCCGCCGTCGAGGTTTTGCCGAGCGTGAGGAAAACGCGCCCGCTGTCGCCTCGTTGCGCGCACATCGCCGCCAGCAGATAGACGTCGCGCGCCAACCGTCGGCGATCGTCGCGCAAACCCAGCGCGCGGCGGAGCGAATCGGGCAAAAAGAGATCGCCCGGTTGTCCGTCGGGAACCGCGCCTTCGTTCATGCCGGCGACAATCAGCGTCGGCGCGGGATTCCACGCGAGTTCGAGCCAGCCCTCGATGTCGAGCCGCTCGCCGCGCCGCTCGGGGGCGAGGCTGATCTCCTGGAGGCGGATCGGAAACGCGGCGTCGGCGGCGTCGCCCGCGCGTTCCCGCGCGCTCTCGAATTCGCGCAATACGCCGTCGAGCGCCTCGAGCGCGGCGGCCAGCGCGGCATCGGCGGCGACCTCCGCGGAAAGCCGCCGCGCGCGAAAGATATCTTTCAGGACGTTGCGCAGTCCCGTCGCGGGGTTCGCCTCGTTCAGCGCCGCGCGCCATTCCTTCACCCGGGCCAGCGCGGCGGGAAGGACCTCCCGGCGAGTTTGCGCGAACTCGTCGGCGGCGGGCCGCCGGAGGCTCTCGATCAAGTCGTCCAGCGTGACCGGCAGGTGCGGGGATTGCAGCGCATCCAATTCACGGAGCAATGCCGCTCCGTTTCCCAGCGCCCCGAGCGCGTACGGATGGCGCAGCAACGCGGCGACCTCCGGATATCCCGCGTGGCGGCGCAGCGCCCAGAGCGCTTCGATCAAGCGATACAGCGCCGTATCGCCAAAGGGCCGGTTGCGCGGATCGAAGGC
Source organism: uncultured bacterium (assembly GCA_937935255.1). Taxonomy (GTDB): domain Bacteria; phylum Verrucomicrobiota; class Kiritimatiellia; order PWTM01; family PWTM01; genus CALGXT01. The sequence goes on from CALGXT010000074.1 coordinate 5,372, forward strand.
CGGAAAGCCCGCCTTTTCCAGTTCGCGCCGCAGCGGCTCGATCGTCTCGCGGTCGGGCGCGCCCAGCGCCAGTTCCGGGCGCGCGCCGTCCTCCGGCGAAGCGGACGCCAAGCCCTCGACCACCTGGCGAACGATGTGCGCCGCCTGGCTGTCCGGCGTGGCCGCCAAAAAGATATCCTCTGCCTTCAGCGGCAATTCGCGCCGCGTCCAAATTTCCGAAAGCGGGCGGCCCCATCCGTCGAACGTCTCGGCCTCCGCCTCCGGCGCGGCGATCAGGACTTCCACCGTCCCGCCGCGCTCCGCCCAGCGCTCCAGCAAGGCGATCAGCAACTGCGGCGGATCGGGAACGGCGGCGAGGAGGATGCGGCGAACATGCGGCGCGAGCTCGCCCGCGCGCGCGCGCTCCAGCTTGAGCGCAACCGGATCCCGCAATTCGTCGTCGGCGAGCCGTTCGAGAAATCGCTTTTCCAATTCCGCCATCTCCGCCCACCGCTCGCTTTCGGGCGCGACCGCGTTTTGCGAAGCCGCCTGCGCGATGGAATAGCCGCCGTCCGCCAGTTCCTCGCGCAGCGCCTGCAGCCGCCGGGCGGTCGCCAACGTCCAGCCGATGTCCGCGGCGCGATCCGCAGGGCCGCCCAGCGCGGCGCGGCGCCCCTCGGAAGCCGCCGCCTCCAGCGTCGCGCGCCACGCCAGCAAGACATCGAATGGCGTCGCGATCTTCGGCGTCGCCGGCGGCGCGAGCAGCGCGGCGGGCGTCGTCTGCTCCAGTCCCAGCACAGCCGCGCCGCGCGCCGCCGCGGCGACGGGCAACGCGTTGCGCAATCGCCAGGCCGCCTGGCGCGTCGGCGTCACGACCACCGTTCCGCGCAAATCCAGCAGGCCCGCCGGCGCGCCCGCGAGCAGATACT
>CALGXT010000075.1 GCA_937935255.1 uncultured bacterium
GCGCCCAGCGGCCTACCCCGTGCAGGCCGGTAGGCCGGTTGTCTGGGCCGCCTCCCGCGGGCCGAAAAGCCGGCAGGCGCGACTGCCTGTTTTCGCAGCGCCCCTCGCCGCCAATCGGGCAACGGGGAGACCCCGACCTGCGTCCGGCGCGAGTTCTGCTTGACCATCCCGGCGCCGGCGGCTAACGTCCGCCGCGGTCCGACGGCCTGGCGGCCGCGGGCGGGAATGGTTTCGCCAATGAGCCAATTGATCTTGGGTCTGCCGAAGGGCAGCTTGCAGGAGGCGACCTTCGCCATCTTCGAGAAGGCCGGGTTCCGCATCCGCGCGAGCGACCGCTCCTACATCCCGGACATTGACGATCCGGAGATTTCCGCGCGTCTCATCCGCGCGCAGGAAATCAGCCGCTACGTCGAAAACGGGCACCTCGATGCCGGCATTACCGGCCTGGATTGGATTCGCGAAAACGGGTCCGAGGTCGTGGAGATCGCCGAACTGCTTTACGCCAAACAGGGTTTCCGGCCCGTGCGGTGGGTGCTCGCCGTGCCCGAAAACTCGCCCATTCAAACCGTCAAAGATCTGGAGGGCAAACGCATCGCGACGGAGGCCGTCGGCCTCGCCCAATCCTATCTCCGCGAGAAGGGCGTGCGCGCGGAGGTCGAGTTTTCCTGGGGCGCGACCGAAGTCAAGGCGCCCGATCTGGTGGACGCCATCATCGAGCTGACGGAAACCGGCTCCTCGCTGCGCGCCAACCGGCTGCGGATCGTGGACACGGTGATGGAATCCACGACCCGCTTTATCGCGAACCGCGCCGCATGGACCGACCCCTGGAAGCGGCAGAAAATGGAGCAGATCGCGCTTTTGCTCAAAGGCGTGCTGGCCGCGACGGCGCGCGTGCTCTTGAAGCTCAACGTGGATCGCGCGCGGCTGCCGCGGGTGGTCGAGCTGCTGCCCGCGCTGCACGCGCCGACGGTGAACCCCTTGAGCACCGACGGCTGGTATTCGGTGGAAACGGTGGTTGAGGAGAAAATCGTGCGCCGGCTCATCCCGGCATTGAAAGCCGCCGGCGCGGAAGGTATCATTGAAATTGCATTAAACAAAGTGGTGCCCTGACCGGCGGCGTTCCGGCGGGCGGTTCGCGATCAGATAGCGGCGGCGAAATACGCCGACGACGAGGCCAACAGTATGGGTTCAATCAAGAAAAAGCGGCGGGCGAAAATGGCGAAACACAAACGGCGGAAACGGCTCCGCCTGCTGCGCCACAAGAAGAAATAACGCCGGTCCCGCCGGCTTTTTTGTCCGCGCCTCGCCGGCGGCCGTGTCGCCGCCGGCGGTGTTGGTTGTCGTGACGGAGTCCAACACATGCGCCCATGCGCATTTTTCAAGGCGGTTTTTTTTCTCGCGCCGGCGTTGGGAGCGCTGCTCTCGGGTTGCCGAACGCGCTCTGTCGCCGTCGCGCCGCCCGCCGCCGATCCTCCCGCCGAGGCGCTCGCGTTGTACGGCCGGGCCTTGCTGCATGAGTTTCAGAACGAGCCTGCCGCGGCGCTCGAACTCCTCGCTGCGGCGTTGGCGGCGGACCCCGACGACGAGCGGCTGAACGTTCGGACCGCCCATCTGCTGATGCGGCAGCGGCGGGTGGATGAAGCCATCGCCGTAATGCGCCGCTGGGTGGAGCGAAAACCCGACGATCCCCTGCGCCTTCGGTGGCTCGCACGGGCGCAGATCGCCGCCGAACGGTTGCTGGATGCCGAGGCCGCCCTGCGACAAGCGGCGGCCGCCGATCCCGCCGCCGCCGACACGGTCGCCGAGCAAATCGCCTTGCACTTGCGGCGCGACGCCGGTCCCGCCGCGGTCGAAACGCTGGCCGCGGCGGCGCGCGCCCGCCCGATCCTTCCCCTGCTTCGCGCCCTCCAGGATATTCTGACGTGGGCGGATGCCCGCGAGAATCCGGCGGTGAAAGCGCGCGCCGCCGCATTGCTCGCGCCGCTCGGCGAGCGCGCGGAAAACGAGGTCGAAACGTTGCTCGCGCTCGGCAATCTGCACCGTCGCCTGAACCGCACGGCCGAAGCCGGCGCGGCCTATGAGCGCGCCGCCGCCGCCGCGCCCAGCGACGAACGCGCCGCCGTGCTGGCCGCATTGATGATGGCCGCGCAGGAACGCGAGTCGGAGGCCCTCGCGTTCGCGGAGAAGGCCGTTGACCGCGTCCGCCGACCGGGCGACCTGCTGCGGCTGATCGCCGATCTCCGCGTCCGCGCCGCCGCGCGCGCCGAAAATCCGGAGCAGGCGCGCGAACATCGGGAAGCGGCCATCGCCGCGCTGCGCCGCGTCCTGCTTGGCCGGCCCGACGACGCCGCCCTGCGCCTGGCGCTCGGGGAACTGCTGCTGCTCACCGATCGGCTGGAGGACGCATTGCGGGAGTTCCGACGCGTCGAAACCGCGGAACCGGATATCCAGCGCCGGATCGCGATGCGCTTCGCGGCCGCCGGCGATCTGCCCGCCGCCGTCGAGCGCTTGAAAAAGATCGCCGAGGCCGAGCCGGCCAACAGCCAAATTCATTACTACCTGGCGGAGCTGTACCTCCGCCAGGACGACCGCGAAAACGCGATTCGATCGCTGCGCGCCGTCCTGGCCGGCGACCGGCCCGATCCGATCGCTTTTATCCGATTAGCCGATGTGCTCGCGCCGGACGACCCCGACGCGGCGCTCGAGGCGCTGCGCGACGGCGAGCGGAAACATCCGGACGATCCGCGCCTGGCGGAGGCCCGGGGCCAATTGCATTTGATCCGCCGCGAGTCGGCCGCCGCCGTGGAAGCGTTCGAGGCCGCCGAACGCCGCAGGTCGGCCCGCGCCGGTTTCGAGGCCAGCCCGGTCTTCTGGGTGCGTTTCGCCCAAGCGCTCCACCGAGACGGCCGCATCGCCGACGCCGTCGACCGCCTCGAACGGGCGCTGCGGCTGGAACCGCTCGCCATCGAATTGTACATCCGATTCGCCGCCGACGAGGACGAAGGGGCGGAGGATCGGGAGCGCGCGCGCGCCGTGCTGCGGGAACTGGATCGGCGGCGGGGGGACGTGTTGATTCCGCTGCATCTCGGCCTCTTCGAGCATTTCGTCAAAAATCCGGCGGCGGCGATCGCCGCGTTCGAGACTGCGGCCGAACGGGCGGCGGAGAACCCGGATACGGCCGAGATGCTCCAGGCGCCCTTCTTCTTCTGGTTCGGCGCCGCTCTGGAGCGCGACGGGCAAATGGAGCGCGCCGCCGACATGCTGCTCAAGAGCCTCGAACTCGATCCGGAAAACGCCGAGGCCCACAACTATCTCGCCTATTCGTGGGCGGATCGCGGACTCCATCTGGACCGCGCCCTCGAACACGTTCGGCGGGCGCTGGAAAAGGCGCCCGAAAACGCGGCCTACATTGACACGCTCGGCTGGATTTATTTCCGACAGGGCCGCCTCGAGGAGGCCCTCGTCGAACTGCGCCGCGCCCTCGAAATCGCGCCCGAGGAGTACGAAATCCAGGATCATGTCGGCGACGCCCTCTTCGCGCTGGGCCTCGCAGCGGAGGCGGTAACGCACTGGTCCCGCGCCTTCGTGCTGAAGCCGGACGAGGCGGCGATCGCGGAGAAACTCGAACGCCAGGGCGTGGACCTGGCGCCCTTGCGGCAAGAAGCCGAGGAGCGCAAGGCGCAACGCGAACGGCAGCGCCGGCGGCGCGCGCTGGCGGCGGGCGGCGGGGACGAGACGCCCGCCCCCCCGCCGCTGCCGGGTCTCGATCTCGATCGAGAGCAGTTGGAAAAAATGGACACGCCCGGCGACGTCGAATAAAACGCCGCCGCGGGAAACAGAAAGAACGACCATGATGGACTTGGATGAATTGCGGCAACGATTCACGGAAACGAGCCAACGCATCGAGCAAATGCGGGGGTATCTTTGACGTCGAAGGCAGGCGCTCCGCTTTCGCCGCGCTCCAGGAGCGGGCCGCCGCGCCCGATTTCTGGCACGACCAGAACCGGGCCCGCGAGGTCATTGCGCAAACTAACGCGCTGCGGGCGCTGCTCGAACCCTACGACGAAATGGCGCGGCGCTTTTCGGACGCCGAGCTGTTCCTCGCCATGGCCGCCGAGGAGAAGGAAGACCGGGCCCGCGAGGAGGCCGCCCGCGAAGCGGCGCAGGCGCTCGACCGCGCCGAGGCGTTGCGCAAAGATCTTGAGTTGCGCACGTTGCTCGGCGGAAAGCTGGACCCCAATAACGCCTATCTGAACCTGCATGCCGGCGCGGGCGGCACGGAATCGTGCGATTGGGCCGACATGCTCCTGCGCATGTACACCCGCTACCTGGAGCGCAAGGGATTCGAACACCATATCCTCGATGTGCAGCCCGGCGACGAGGCCGGCATCAAGAGCGCCACGATCCACGTCGTCGCGCCCTACGCCTACGGCTTTCTCAAGGCGGAGCGCGGCGTCCATCGCCTCGTGCGCATCAGTCCCTTCGACTCCAACAAACGAAGGCACACCTCCTTCGCCGCGCTCGACGTCTCCGCGGAGTTGAACGACGATATCGAAGTCGAGATCGCCGAAAAAGATTTGCGCATAGACACCTACCGCGCGGGCGGCGCCGGCGGACAGCACGTCAACAAGACCGACTCGGCGGTGCGCATCGTCCACCTGCCCACCGGCATCGTCGTCGCCTGCCAGGCCGAGCGTTCCCAGCACAGCAACCGCGACAAAGCCATGAAAATGCTGCGCGCGCGGTTGTACGAACTCCAACTGGACCGGCAGCGCAAGGACGCCGAGCAGTTCTACGGCGAGAAGGGCGAAATCGCCTGGGGCCGCCAGATCCGCTCCTACGTGCTCCAGCCCTATACGATGGTGAAGGATCACCGCACCGAGGTCGAAGTCGGCAACGCCGCGGCGGTGCTGGACGGGGATCTCGATGTTTTTATTGACGCCTACCTGCACCGCTTCGGCGCCGCGACATGACGATCCTGGACGAAATCCTCGCGCACAAGCGCCGGGAGATCGCGGCGCGGCGCGCGGTGTCGCCGCGCCTTCCGGCGCCGGCGAATCCGCCGCCCTCCTTCGTCGCCGCCCTCGCCGCCGCGCCGCTCGGATTGATCGCCGAGGTCAAGCGCCGATCGCCCTCCGCCGGCGCGCTGCGCGAGCCGTTCGATCCCGCGGAAATCGCCCGCGCCTACGCGGAGGGCGGCGCGCGGGCGATTTCCGTGCTTATGGACGAGCGCTATTTCGGCGGCGGA
>CALGXT010000076.1 GCA_937935255.1 uncultured bacterium
GCGCCGCCGATTCGCCGTTGAGGAATAAAATCGAGGAAAAAAGAAGAGAGCGACGAACGCCAAGGAGGTCAGGGTGAGGAACCCGTGAGAAAACGTCCGCCGCTCTCGATGTCACTATACAATATCTCCGACGTTTGTCAAATAACTTTCGCTTTTTTTGCGATGAAAATCATATTGACCGGCTCTCACGGATTTTTAGGTACGGCTTTTTCACAATTTCTTGCCGTCAAGGGAATTACAACAATACCGCTGCTGCGCCACGAGAACGGCCAACGCGAGGAGGGCATTGTTTGGCGACCGGGCGTTGACCCCAAATGCCTCGACGGGGCGGACGCGGTGGTTCACCTGGCCGGCGCGCGAATTGATCGGCGCTGGACGCCGGCCGTCCGGCGTGAAATCGAAAGCAGCCGCGTGGACTTTACGCGCGCGCTCTGCGGGGCGCTCGCCGCCGTGCCGCACCCGCCCGCTCGCCTGCTGTGCGCCTCCGCCATAGGCTATTACGGCGACCGCGGAGAGGAAACGCTGGACGAACAATCCTCGCAAGGCGCGGGCTTTCTCGCCGACCTGACGGCCGCCTGGGAAGCGGCGGCGGAACCGGCGCGGCGCGCGGGCATTCGGATCGTTCATCTGCGGCTGGGCGTAGTGCTCGGGCGTGAGCGCGGCGCGCTCGCCCGCCTGTTGCCGCTGTTCCGTCTGGGGCTCGGCGGCCCCGTGGGCGGCGGGCGGCAATACATGAGCTGGATTCACCGCGATGACGCCATCGGCGCAATGCTTCATCTGCTGGAGCTGCCGAATGCGGCGGGGCCTTACAACCTGACCGCGCCGCAACCGGCGACCAACAAGGAATTCGCGCGCGCGCTGGGCCGCGCGCTGCGCCGCCCCGCCGTTCTGCCCGTCCCCGGTTTCGCGTTGCGGGCCGTCTTCGGCGAAATGGCCTCGGAAACGCTGCTCGCGAGCGCGCGGGCGCTGCCGCAGCGCCTTATGGACAGCGGATTCGCTTTTCGTTTCCCCGATCTGGACGCGGCGTTGCGAAATTTGGTCGGCGCCTGACGGTGTCGCCCATGACGAACCCCCGCATCACGGACGCCGCGAACGGAGGTCACAAACCTCCCACCGGCGTTCGTCCCCGCCGCCGACGGCGGGAGGCGCCGCGCTGCGGCGTCTGCGGGTTGCATCTGCCGCTCTGCGTCTGCGCGAACCTGCCGCGCCTGCAATTGCCGTTTCGGCTGATTTTGGTTCAGCACGGCGTCGAAGTGGACCGTCCCACCAACACGGGACGATTGGCCCTGGCGATGCTGGCGGAGAGCGCGCTGGTCTTGTACGGACGGCGCGGCGTGCCGCTCGATACGGCGCCGCTGGAAGACCCGGCGACGGATTACCTCCTGCTTTTCCCCCGCGCGGAAGCCGCCGAGCTGGCGCCCGCGGACTTGCGACCGCGCCCGGACGCGCCCCACCGCCGCCCCGCGCTGGTCGTCGCCGACGGAACTTGGGCGCAGGCCTCGCACATGACGCGGCGAATCGCCCCGCTGCGGGCCATGCGCTGCGTCAAACTGCCGGAAGGTCCTCCAGGGCTGTGGCAAATCCGGCGTCCGCGCCGGCCGGATCAGCTCTGCACGCTGGAGGCCGTCATCCGCGCGGTCGCCGTCGGCGGTTTCGCGGCGGAGGCGGCCCGATTGCAAAACGTCCTGGAAGAAGTGCACCGCCGAATGCAATCCATGCGCGCGGGATTTTCGCCGGCATAATCGAGCGGCTCGTCCGGAATCATTCTGCATTCCCGCGTCCTCTGCGCCGCACGTTTCCAACCCTTGGAAGCTCCGAGGGCGGTTTTTTCCAAAGCTTGGAAAACCTATCGGACCGCTTTACGCTTGCCCGCGCCTTCCCGCCGGCTACAGTTCCGCCATGGCGATAGGGAGCGCGGTGGTCCACGGCCGACAGATGGAGCCGACCTCGCGCGCGTTGTTTCGCGGAAACCTTGAAAGAACCCCGTGACAGACCATCCCTGCGGCCGCGCGTGGAACAACCCCGCGCCGCGCGGCGGCGCGGACCCGCGGCGGCGACCTCGTGCCGACGCTGCGGCGCGTGCTGCCGGTGGGAAGGCCATGTGCTCGTTTCGGACGCCGACATTGCGCGTCTGGCCGCGCATCTGGCGATGGCCGAAACCGATTTCATCGAGCGTTACTGCGCATTGGCGCGGAATCGGGCGCAGTTGACGCTGATCGAAAACGGCGAGGGCGCGTGCGTTTTTCTCGAGGGCCATGCGTGCCGCGTGTATCCCGTGCGGCCGGATCAGTGCCGCTCGTTTCCGGAGGGCTGGTCCGTCTCCGGCTGCCCCGCCGAAGCGGGCGGCGGGCCCAACGGACGGTGAACGAGCGGGCCGATCGTTCGATCGTATAGCCGCACGACAAAACGAAACGGCGAATAGAGCAGCCGCAGCCGGGCGATCGCCACGAACATGTCGAGCGACGCCCTCGCCACCCGCAAGCGGGAGCCTTCGGTGTCGTGCCAGACGGTCGGCGTCTCCGCAATCGCGAAGCCCGCGCGCCGGACCTGAAAGAGCAAGTCCACGTCGAACGCCCAGCGCGTCAATCCCAGTTTCGGCAGCACGGCGAGCGCCGTCTCGCGGCGGAGCAGTTTGGCGCCGCACTGCGTGTCGCGGATGTTCAGGCCAAAAAGAAACCGGACGAGCGCGTTGAAGACCCGCGACGCGACGCGACGCCGCCACGGCTGGGGCGTGATGATCGAGGCCGGATCCCAACGATTTGCCAGAATCAAGCCGGCGTCGCCGATGCGCCGCGTGAGATCGTCGAAGGCCGGCGGCGGCGTGGCGCCGTCGGCGTCCGCAAAACCGATCCACGCGCCGCGCGCCGCCGCCATGCCGGCCATAATCGCCCCGCCCTTGCCGATCGGGCGCGGGTCCACGAGCACGCGGACGTTGCGATGTTCGGCGGCGCAGCGGCGCGCCACCGCTTCCGTCCCGTCGGTCGAGCCGTTGACCACGACGATCAATTCGGCCTCATCGCCATAGCGCTCGCGAAAATACGGCGCATAGTCGTCCAGCATCCGGCCCAGTCGCCGCTCCTCGTTGTAGGCCGGGATGACGATGCTCAGCCGCACGATCAGTCCTTCCGGCGGTAGATCGTCAGGGTCGTATGCGCCTGGCCAAAGTCGGCGATTTCGCGAACCGGCTCGTATCGCCGTTCCAGCGCGGCGCGCAACCGCGTCCGTTCCGCCGCCGGCAGCTCGGCGATCGTCGGGCAGGCGATGCTGAGACCGTATCCGCTGAAGGCCGCCCACGGCGCCTCGGCCCGCTCCAGCGCCTCCAGCAGCAACTCCCGGTTCAAGACCCGCAGACGCTCGGCGCGATCGCGCGGCCAATCCGGATAGTAGGCGAACGGCCCCATCTCGAAACCCCTCGGAACGCGGCGATTGGCCTCGACGGCCAAATACAAATCCTGCGTCAATAGCGGCTGGTCTTCGGGCACGCGCTCCCGCAGCCAGGCGGCGGTTTCGCGCAACCGAACGAGGTCCGGTTGCGTCTTCGAGCGCCACCAAATGCGATCGCGGCGCACAATCGCCCACTGCTGGTTGATCGGCGAGGCGCCGGCGGAGATCAGACACACCGCTGCCAGCGACGCCAGCGCAATCCGCGCGGGGCGCGCTTCGGCGGGAAACTCCGCGCCGGCCGTGGAATCTGCGACCTCTCGCGCCAGCGCGGCGGCCAGCGCGGCGGCGGCCAACGGATAGACGATGGTCTGGTAATCGTCGTAGGGGAACGGCGCGGCCAGATGCGTCAGCGTCATCGCGACCACCGCCCACAGCGCCGGTTCGGCGGCGGCCGGAGCCTCTTGCCGCGCCGCGGGACGGAACGACCGGGCGGCCATCCATCCGAGGGCGGCGGCGATGGCGGGCCAATAGGCCATGGCCTGCCGGGAGAGAAAGCCGGCGCGGTGAATCCAGCGGGTGAGCGGGGCGCCCGGCTCGCGTCCGGCATGATATTCGAACAAACCGAAAAGCAGTCCCTCGCGCGCGAAAAACCACGCCGGGCCGAAGAACGCGGCCGTCCCGAGAGCGCCGCCGAGCGCGAACATCCAGGGCGCGGCGGCGTTCTCCCGGCGGCCTCTCGCAAACCACCAAACCGCCGCCGCCAGGGCCGCCGCGCCGGCGGAGAGCCGCACGGCGGCGGCGGCGGCCAGCAAAGCGCCGCCGGCGAAAGCCCAGACCGCGCCGTTTGAACGCCGCGCCCGGTGCAGCGCCAGAAAGCCCGCCGTCAAAAACACCGCGCAGAGCGCATAGGTTTTCACCACCGTGAAGAAATACGCCTGATAGACATTGACGCCGATCAGCAGCGCGGCGGCGGACGCCGCCCAGGGCGCGGCGTTGGGCGGCGCCCACCGCGCCGCCAAACGCGCCGAAAGCGCGACCGCCAGCAGCCCGAAGAGCGCCGTCAAGGCGCGCCCCGCCCCCACCCCGCCCCAGCGCAACAACGGCTGAAACGGCGCATACACCCGCGGCAGCAACGGACCCTGGGTGAAGGCGAAATCCGCGTAGGGTTGAAGTCCCTCGGCGACCTGGCGCGCGGCGTAGAGGTACCAGCCCTCGTCCTGGTTCAGTTCGCCGAATCCGATGTGGATCAGCGCCAGCGCGACGAAGGCCGCGATCGCGGCCCCAAAAAAGAGCGGGATGGCCGGCCGGGGCTTCATGTCGGAGTTCCGATTTCGGCGGAAACGTTACGCCGTTTGCCGTCCGGTTGCACGCTCAATTGGCCGGCCGAACATTAAAAAAACCGCTTGGCCAAGGCCAAAATGCCCTGTTTCCAGGGGGCGCGATGCGAGATCCCCGTGGAAGCCGCGAACCGGTCGCGATGCGCGACATACCACGCATAGTTCCGAATCAAGGCTTGCCGATTCGAATAGCGCGGGGCGAAACCGAGTTTGCGCTCCGCCTTCTCGATGGAAACGAAGGATTCGCGCGCGGCGGTGGCGTACACCCAGGGATACAGCGGCGAAAGTTTCAGCGCCGCCAGCACGCGCAACGCGAACACGGTCGGCCCCTCCGGCAAACAAACGACGCGCCGACCGTGGCCGGCATAATCCAGCACCGCCTGAAAATCGTCGCGCAAGGAACCGAAAACCTTCGCGCCGATATTGAAGGTGTCGTTGACGGTTTCCGGCGGGCCGTCCAGACACAATTCAATCGCGGCGCACAAATCCTCGACATCGAGCAACTGGTACGGATTGTTTCCCCGCCCGATGACCGGAAAGTTTCGGCCCTCATACGCCCACTCGTAGAGCATGGCGAACACGCCCAACCGCTCCGGGCCGACGAAGGTTTTCGGGCGCAGAATGGGCACACAGAGGCCGCGCTCCCGGAAACCGACGGCGACGCGTTCCGCCTCGACTTTGGCGATGCCGTAAGGTCCGACGCCGCGCATCGGATCGCTCTCGAGCAGCGGGTGGTGGTCGGGAATGCCGTACACCGCTGTGGAAGAGACGAAGACCACGCGCGGGATGCCCAACGCCTGCGCGGTTTCCAATACGATGCGCGTGCCGTCCACATCCGTCGTGCGGATATCCTCCGGCGAATACAGCGGCAGCGCGGCGGCGGCGTGGACAATCGCCGCGCAGCCGGCGGCGGCGCGGCGCACCGTCTCGGGATCGCGAATATCGCCTTGAATCGCCTCCACCCGATCCCGGCAATCCTCGTAGTCGAACGGCGCGAGATCGAGGGAGACGGGACGCTGTTCCCGCGCCAGCAAGCGACGCACGAGGTTGATTCCCAGGAATCCGGCGCCGCCGGTCACCAGAATACGCGCGCCGGCGGGCGTCGCGCCGAGATCGTCCGGCGAGCGTTCATTCATGGCCGCTTTACCGAGCCGCTATAATGTTGAGCCGCGATAGCACAACCTCATGCGCCCGGCAGCAGAAGCCGATAACGAACATTGAATATTTCGTCGTCGCTCATGCCGCGCTGCGGCTTGGCTTTCCAATCGGCATCATCTTTGTAAACGACAGCTCCCCGAATCGCGCCGGCCTTGAGAAGGTCCGCGGCCATGCTCGGATCCACCATCTCGAGCAGATACAGGGGTGGATATTTGGCGGCCGCGCCGCGCGCCAGGGCCGGCGGGCCGAGCAATGAAACGACGGCCTTGGCGTCGGGGACGGTTTCGACCATTTTCAGAAACACATTCATGGGCAGCATCATCTCGGCGGCGAACATGGAATCGTCGCCCGACGGCGGCGTCGCCTCGGCCAACCGGTATCCGGACCCCAAACCCTGTTTCAATCCGTCCAGTCGGGACTGGGTGATTTTTTTCATGGCATCCGGCTCGTCCGCGCCGCGCAGCACGAGCACCGTGCCGCCGCCGGGATGCGCCGCGGCGACCGCCGCGCCAAGCTTGGCGCCGGCCGACCGGTAGAACGCGACCTGTTCGGAAACCGCCGCGGAGACCGACTTCCGCCCGTCGCCGGAGAAGACTCGGGCCGCCACGGCCAGCAACGCCAATGCCACCAGGACGCCGAGCACGGCGTTCGCTTTGTCGCCCAATTGCGCCCGTTTGATATAGGCAACTACGATGCCCGCCAGAAGCAATATCAGGATGACGTTCAGCATGGCACTCTCCCTTCGCGTACGATCGAACCCGCGCCCCACAGCGCACATGATCCTTATCGTCCTAATTGGCCCCGCCCGCAAGCCGAAATTGCGGAGCGTTCAGCCTCCCCTGTCGCGCCGCGCCGGAATCGGTCTCCCTTGCCCATCGCCGCGCGCCGACCCACCGTCCGGGAGCGGCTCACTCTCCGCTAACAGAGGCCTCATCGAGCGCTAACTTGACCCCCCTTTCTTTCCGCCGATACGCTCGCCCGACATGCACAAGAGCGCCTTTTTACAAGTCGAGCGCGCGATGGTTTCCCTCGGCGGCGCGGCCGTACTGCGCGGCGTCGGCGTCGCGCTGGAACGCGGAAAATGTCTGGCGCTGCTGGGCCCGTCGGGCTGCGGGAAGACTACGCTGCTCAACGTGATCGCCGGTTTTTGCGCGCTTGACGAGGGCCGGTGCGTTTGCGACGGCGTCGTGCTGGACGATCCCGCCGAGCGCGCCTTCGTGCCCGTGCGCGCGCGCGGATTCGCGACCGTGTTCCAGGATTTCAGTCTCTGGCCCCATATGACGGTCGCGGAGAATGTCCGGTTCGGATTGCGCGTGCGCGGCGCGCCGGAGAAGGAGAGCCGACGGCGCGCGCTCGACGCGCTGGAAAAAGTCCGCATGGCGGATTATGCCGACCGCCGCCCCGCCGCCCTTTCCGGCGGCCAGCAACAGCGGGTGGCGATCGCGCGCGCCTTGGCCGTTCGTCCGAAATTATTGCTGATGGACGAACCGCTCAGCGCCCTCGACGCGCGCCTGCGCGAGGAGCTGCGGGACGAAATCGCGCGGCTTTTGCGCGAGGAAGGCCAGACGGCGGTGTACGTGACCCACGATCAAGCCGAAGCCTTCGCGCTGGGCGACGCGGTCGGCGTGATGCGCGAGGGCCGCATCGAACAGCTCGACGCGCCGGAAGCGCTGTACCGCGCGCCGCGCACGCGATTCGTGGCCGAGTTCATCGGCTCGGCGAACGTGGCCGCCTTCACGCAGAGCGACGGCGCGCTGCGGATCGGCGCCCATTTGCGGCTGCCGGCCCGCCCCGATTGGCCCGCCGAGGGCTTCTGCTTCATCCGCCGCGAGAGCGTGCGCGCGCGCCCCGCCGGAACGGAAGCGCGGCCGCCGGCGATCTGTTTTCAGCGGCGCTTTCTCGGTTCCCAGGTCGTGATTCGGGCCGGCTGGCGCGGCGATCTGGAACTCGACGGCGTGGCGGAGGGTCCGGTCGAAATCGCCGGCCCCGTCGCGCTCGCGATAGATCCCAACGGCATGGGACTGCTTTCGGATTCGCCATGACGCGCGCCATCTTCCTGGCCCTGACGGCGGCGCTGATCGGCTGCCGTTCCCGCGACGGCACGGACGCCGACCGGCTCGTCGTCTATTCCGCCGGCCCCCGTCCGTTGGCGGAAGCGATTTGCGCGGCCTTCACCCAGGCGACGGGGACGCCGGTGGACTTGTTCCAGGCGACCACGGGCCAGCTCATGGCGCGTCTCGAGGCCGAAAAATACCGTCCCCGCGCCGACATCGTGCTGTTCGCGAGCGAGATCGCCGCCGCCGCGCTCAAGCGGGAGGGACGGCTGCTCCGATTCCGGCCCGAGGCGGCCGAGCGCTTGCGCGCGGACTGGTCCGACCCCGACGAAACCTACTGGGCGTCCGGCGCGGCGCTCGTGGGCGTCGCCGTGCGCCGCGATTTTGCGGAGCGCGCGCCGCGGCGCTGGAGCGACTGGTTCGCCCTGGCGGATGCGCGCCGGATTGTGATGCCCTCGCCCTCGCGCTCGGGCGCAACCGGCGATTTCGTCGTCACCCTGGCGCTTCAATGGCCCGAAGAAACGTTCGCCGGTTTCGCGCGGCTGCGGCTCGCCGGCATGGATTTCGCCGCCGCCAACAGTCAGGCCATCGGAGGTCTGCAGATGGGCGCGCACGACGCGCTCATCGGCGCGGTGGATTATTTGATTTATCAACAGATTGCGCGCGGCGAGCCGTTGGAGATGCTGTATCCCGAGGAAGGCGCGGTGCTCGTGACCCGTCCGATCGCGATCCTGGCGGCGACCCCGCGCCCCGACGCCGCGAAGGCGTTTGTGGAGTTCTACCTGGCGCCCGAAAGTCAGCGGCGCGTCGCGGCGGCGCACCTGGCGCCGGCGCGCGCGGATGTCGCGCCCAGCCCGGCGCGGGGCGCGGAGCTGCCGCGCTGGATTCGCGCCGATCCGGTCGCGGCGGTGCTCCGCCAGGGAGCGATCCTGCGCCGCTTCCAACTCGATATCGAACGCGCGGCGTCCGCGCGGGCGCTGCGGCGCGCGGCGGGGGCGGCCCCATGACGCGCCGTCGAACCCGCGGAGAAACGGGGGCGCCGGGCGCCGCGAGCGTCAGCCTGGCGGTGGCGGCGCTCGCGATCGCCTGCGCGTACCCGCTGCTTTTGCTGTTCGTCCAAAGTCTGTTTCCCAACGCGCTCGGCGGCGAGTGGAGCGGCTTCCTTTCGCCCTACCGCCGGTTGTTTTCGACGCCCGATCTCGCGCGCATGCTGGGCCATTCGCTTTCGTGGGCCGCCGCAACCACGGCGGTCGCCTGGTTCTTCGGCATCCCCTGCGGCTTCCTGCTCGCGCGCTGCGCCCTCCCCGGCAAGGGTTTCGCGCGGCTGACGATGCTCGCGCCGCTGATGACGCCGCCCTACATCGCGGCGCTCTCGTACGTCGTTTTGCTGCAGCCGGGCGGGTTCGGCGACCGGCTGATCGGCGTGCCCGAGCCGTTGCGGGACTGGTTTTTTTCGTTCCACGGCGTCACGATGGCGATGGCGCTGGCGTCGTTCGGCTATGTGGCGCTCGGCGTCGAGGCCGCGTTGTTGCGGTTGCCGCCGCGGATGGAAGACGCCGCGCTGCAGCTCGGCGCCTCGCGGCCGCGGCTCTGGCGCTCGATTCTGATCCCGCTGCTGTTGCCGGCGATCCTGAACACCGGTCTGCTGGTGTTCCTGGACGCGCTGTCGAATTTCGGGGTGCCCGCCGTGCTCGGCACGCGCGCGAATCTCGCGCTGCTGCCCGCCGAGATTTATCACCTGCTCACGAGCTGGCCCGTGGATGTGCCGGTCGCCACGGCCCTCTCTTCCCTGCTCTGCCTGCTGGCCCTGCTCTCGCTCCGCATCAGCGCGGCGCTCACGCGCGGAAGCGGGAGCGCCGGCGGCCGCGCCGCGGGCGGACGTCTCGTGAAATTGAGCCCGGCGCGCGCGGCGCTCGCATGGCTGTGGATCGGCGGACTTTTCGTCTTGAGCACCGCGCTGCCCTACGCCGCGATGATCGCGATGAGCCTCGTGGACCGCTGGACCGACGGCGCGCCCGCCTGGACGCTTCGGCACTACGGCGCGCTGTTCCGTCCGGCGTCGGGCGGCCGCGCCGCGCTGCTGACGAGCCTCGGACTGGCGGCGGCGGCGGCGACCCTGTGCGCGGCGGGCGGCGGCTTTGTCGCCTATGTCGCCGCGCGCAGCGGACGGCTCGCGCGGCGCGCGATCGAAGCGCTCGCGATCCTGCCGCGCGCGCTGCCGAAGATCGTGATGACCGTCGGCCTCATTCTCGCCTGGAACGCCCCCTGGGTGCGCGTGAACCTCTACGGAACGCTCGGCATGCTGCTGCTGGCCTACGTCGTGTGCTACATTTCCGACGCGCTCGCCTACGCCGGCGCGGCGCTGCGCCGCATGAATCCGCGTTTGGAAACCGCCGCGCTGCAGCTCGGCGCCGGACGCGTCGCCGTGCTCGCGCGGATCGTCGCGCCGCAACTCGGCCCCGCCCTCGCGGCGGCGTGGCTCACCACCTTTATCGTGTGCGTCCGCGAACTGGTCTGCTCGATTCTCCTGCTGCCGCCGGGCGTCGAAACCACCGCGACCTTCATTTTCAATCAGTTCGAACAGGGCGATCTGTCTTCCGCAATGGCCATGGCGACCGTGACCATCGGCGTGACGGCGACGATCCTGTTTCTCTTGCAGCGAACGCCGCTCTTCCGAATGAAAGGAGACGTATGACCCCTTCGCGCACCAAGGATGTGAATCGCGCCGCGCCCGCGTCCTGGCGGCGGCGGGCCGTCGCGCTGACGCTGTGGATGCTGTGCGGCCCGGCCTTTGCGGCGGCGCAGATTTTCTTCAGTTTCCGAGCCGCCGATGGCGGCGGTCTCGGACGGATCGAAGTGGACGCGCAAACCGGTGATTTCATCGCGCAGGAGGCGGTGTATTCCGCGGCGACCGCGCGCGCCGCGTTCAAGGTCGCCCAATCGCCGGAGGGGTATGCCGCGTTGACCGTCAACGAACGCGGGCCCGAAAATTTCGTCTTTCGCGCGCCCGACGGTCGCGTGCGGACGCTGTCCCTCCCCGATAAACTCGATGAAGTCCGCCTTCACGGTCGGCGCGCCCTCGTCGGCGGCGAAGAGGGCGGCGTGTACCTCGTTCGGCTGGACACCGGGGAACTCGAGCGCTCCTGGAAGCTCGCGGAAGCGCTTCATCCGCCGGGACGACGGCCGGAAGATCTCCGGATCGAGCGCGAGGGCCGCCGGGCCTGGGTGACGCTGCAAAAGGACAGCAAAAAAGGGGATCGCGAGGGCCAGCGCGTGGTGTATCTCGACTTGGACAGCGGAGCGGCGCTCGCCGATTTGCGGCTGCCGCGGGATCGCGCCGACCTGCATTACGGGCGGGACGGCGATTTCCGTCAGCGCGGTCCGGGGCCGGAAATCGTGATGCCCTTCGAGTCCGCCGGCGTCCTGCTCGTCACGCTCGATTTATACGGGGCGATCGGATTCGCCGATTTGACGGAGGCCCGTCAAGGGCGCCTGACGAACTGGACCGTCCTGCCCACGGCGCCGGATGGGAGCTGGGGCGCGGCCTTCCCCGATCGCGTAGCCGCGTTCGCCGCGGGCGGGCGCGAATTCGCGCTTGTCCTCAACGCCGGCGCGGCGGGCGGCGCGGCGGTCGCCGACGTGGCGAAGCGGAACATCGTGCAACGGTTGGCCGCGGGGCACGGTCTTTCCACGCCGGCGTTTGTTCCCGCCGCGCGCGCCGTCGTCGCCGCGAGCGGGGGCAAACTCAAGCGGCGGGGCGCCGAAGATGTGGAAAAAACCTTTCATCCTCGGGCTGAAATCGCGGTGTTCGATCTGACCGAGGAGGGCGGTCCGCTGGCGCTGCGCGTCGCGCCCACGGGCGATCCCGCGCATGCGCTGCGGCCCGTCGCTCCGGAATCGAGCGCGCTGATCCTGGTCAATGTCGGCGAATCGGCGGACGCCTGGCTGGTCATGGACATCCGCGACGGACGCATCCTCGGACGCCGCCCGGCGCTCGGGCGCGTGGAACGTCTGGCGCCGTAAGGCGAGGATCGCGGCGGCGCGGAGATTCGCTTTTTCCCGGCGCCGCACAGGGAACGCGGGCGGCGGGGCGGCCAGAATCTTCGCGCCAGGCTCCGGCGTCGCGCAAAGACATCGCTCCCCCTCGCGGTGGTCGCGACGTCGCAGAGCGCCGCCCACCATCGTGTTTTTCGCGGTTTTTCCGCGGGCCGGCGCCTGAAGCGGCGAACGTCGGCCTTCGCGCTCGCGCGGCGGCGGCGTCGGACCTCGAACCCGCGCAAACGGAACGAGCGGATCTCTCGCCAGGCGCGCACGCGCGGCGATCCTCCGGGGCCGCCGCGCCGCCGCCCGCGCGCTTGCTCCGTGCGTTCGGCTGGTCTATCTTGGCGCTTTGTCACGGCGGGAGCGACATCATGCTGGAGTCTGTTTCGAGCAAGGTGAGCTTTCCGGAGATGGAGCGCGAAGTGCTCCGTTTCTGGGAGGAGCGGGATATTTTCAAGAAATCGCTGGCGCAGCGCGAGGGCGCGCCGGAGTTCATTTTCTACGACGGCCCCCCGTTCGCCACCGGCCTGCCCCACTACGGCCATCTGCTCGCGGGCACGATCAAGGACATCGTCCCGCGCTATCAGACGATGCGGGGCTTTCACGTCGAGCGGCGCTTCGGCTGGGATTGCCACGGATTGCCGATCGAGGCGCTGGCGCAAGAGGCGCTCGGGCTGGCGGGCGCCGGCGCGATCGTGGCCCGGGGCGTCGCCGCGTTCAACGAACAATGCCGCTCGATGGTGCTGCGCTATGTCGGCGAGTGGCGGAAGATCGTCGCGCGCATGGGCCGCTGGGTGGACTTCGACAACGACTACAAGACCATGGACCTCACCTTCATGGAAACGGTGTGGTGGGTCTTCAAACAGCTCTGGGATCAGGGGCGCGTCTATCGCTCTTACCGCATCATGCCCTATAGTTGGAAGCTCAACACCCCGCTCTCCAACTTTGAGGCCGGATCGAACTATCAGGAGGTGCAGGACCCCTCGATCACGTGCCGACTGCGCGTGACCTCGGGCCCCGCCGCGGCCGGCGCGCCGTGGTATCTGCTGATCTGGACAACGACGCCCTGGACACTGCCGGCGAACCTCGCCGTGTGCGTCGGGCCGGACATCGAATACGCCGCCGTACGCGACCGCGCCGACGGCAATGTCTACGTCCTCGCCGAGGCGCGGCTCTCGGCCTATTACAAGAAACCGGAAGAATACGAGCGCGTCACCGCGTTCAAAGGGCGCGACCTCGTCGGCTGGCGCTACGAGCCGCTGTTCCCCTACTATGCCGATCGCGCCAACGCCTTCCGCGTGCTCGCCGACGATTTCGTCAGCACCGAGGACGGCGCCGGCATCGTGCATATCGCGCCGGCGTACGGCGAGGACGACTTCCGCGTCGGCCGCGCCGCCGGACTCGAACTCGCCGACCCGCTCGACGCGAACTGCGCGTTCACCGATCCGGTCGTCGAATACCGCGGCCAGTTCTGCAAGGACGCCGACAAGGCGATCGTCAAGCGGCTCAAGGCCGAGGGAAAGCTGGTCCATCAATCCACGATCGTTCACAGCTACCCCTTCTGCGAGCGCACCGACACGCCGCTCATTTACCGCGCCATCGAGGCGTGGTACGTCCGCGTCGAAGATTTGCGCGACCGCCTCGCGGCGGCGAACGCCGAGGCGCATTGGGTGCCGTCGTATGTCGGCGAAAAGCGTTTCGGCAACTGGCTGCGCGAGGCGCGCGACTGGAACATCAGCCGCAACCGCTTCTGGGGCTCATGCATCCCCGTCTGGATCGCCGAGGACGGCTCCGACCAAATTTGTGTCGGCTCGATCCGCGAACTGGAGGAGCTTTCGGGCCGCAAAGTGACCGACTTGCACAAGCACGTCGTGGACGAGATCACGTTCGTTCGCAACGGCAAGACCTACCGCCGCACGCCGGAGGTCTTCGACTGCTGGTTCGAATCCGGCTCGATGCCCTATGCGCAGCACCATTACCCTTTCGAGCGCGGCGGGGAGCTCGATCGCATCTTCCCGGCGCATTTCATCGCCGAAGGGCTCGATCAGACGCGCGGCTGGTTCTACACGCTGCTCGTGCTTTCGGTCGCGCTGTTCGACCGCAGCGCCTACCGCAACGTGGTGGTCAACGGTCTCATTCTCGCCGCCGACGGGCGCAAGATGAGCAAGCGCCTGAAGAACTACCCCGACCCGGCGCACATTCTCGAGACCTACGGCGCCGACGCGCTCCGCCTCTACATGATCCACTCGCCCGTCGTGCGCGCCGAGGACCTCTGTTTCACCGAAGACGGCGTGAAACACGCGCTGCGGCATTTGCTGATCCCGCTCTGGAACGCCTACGTCTTTTTCGTCACCTACGCGCGGGTGGACGGCTGGCGCCCCGGCCGCGCCGCCGCCGATGCCTCCGGCGCGGGCGCGCGCAGCGGCGACCTGCTCGACCGCTGGATTCGCAGCCGGCTCGACTGGCTCACCCAGACCGTCACCGCCGCGATGGACGCCTACGACCTGCAGGGCGCGGTGCGACCGTTCGTGGATTTCATTGACGACCTGACCAACTGGTACATCCGCCGCTCGCGCCGCCGGTTCTGGAAATCCACCGACGACGCCGACAAGGCCGCCGCGTACGCCACGCTCTACGAAGTGCTGCTGCGCCTCTCCAAGATCGCCGCGCCCTTCGTGCCTTTCGTGGCCGAGAAAATCTACGGCAATTTACGCGCGGACGATAGGCCCGAATCGGTCCACTTGTGCGATTTTCCCGCCGTTTCCGGCGCGGAGCGCGATCTCGAGCTCGAAGCGGAAATGGAAGCGGTGAAGACGGTCGTCGCGCTGGGACGGCAATTGCGCGTGCAACACGATCTCAAGGTGCGCCAGCCGCTCGCGCTGCTCCATATCGCCTCGCGCGACCGCGCGCTGCTCGCGCGGCTGGAGGCCGTGCAGGACCTCGTCGCCGACGAGCTGAACGTCAAGCGCGTGCGCTTCCTGGCGGACGAGTCGCACCTCGCCCGTTTCTCGGCCAAGCCGAATTTCCGCGTCCTCGGCCCGAAACTCGGCGGCGCCATGTCGCAGGCCGCCGCCGTGATCAAAAACCTCGACGCCGAGCACATCCTGCGGCTGCTCGACGGCGAGCGCGTCGCCATCGAAGTCGGCGGCAAGACCATCGAAATCGGCAGCGAGGAAGTGATCGTCGAGCGCACGCCGCGCGAGGGGCTCGCGGTCAGCGCCGAGGGCGGCATCGTCGTGGCGATGGAAACCGCGCTGACGCCGGCGCTGATCGCCGAGGGTCTCGCGCGCGAAGCGGTCAACCGCATCCAAAACCAGCGCAAGACGGCGGATTTGGACGTCGCGCAGCGCATCCGCTTGCGGTTCACGGGCGACGACGCCGTGCGCGCGGCCTTCGAGAAGCATGCCGACTACATTTGCGCGGAGACGCTGTGCGTCGGCTGGGAATGGGCGACCGCGCTGGATAAACCCGACTGGTTCGGCGACCTCAACGGCCATCCGGCGGCGTTCACGTTGACGCCGGAGTGAGCGATTTTCCAAGGGTTGGAAGTAAACCCGCCACAGTTTTCCAAGCCTTGGAAACGCCGATCGCGTCAAAGCCGCCGGACGACGCCGGCACGCGGCGCGTCGGCGCCGAACCCTAAATCCACGGCTTGCGACCGCGCTTCCGAAAGCAGCGGGCGGCACCGCGGATGATCGGAATGCCGCTCGATTTGCGGGCGCGAGAGCGCCCGGAACGCCCCCGCTGTCGGCGGAAACGGTTCGCGGTTTTCGCGGGCGACGGGCCGAGGGCGGCGGGATCGGTCAGGGACAATTCCACGCCGTTGTTCGCATAATCTCCATTTCCCGATTCGTCTTGCTCCGCCGCGGCGGGCGCGGCATGCTGCCGGGCGTTTCATCGTCAAATCAAAATATTTCCTCCCCCCTTTCGTTTATAAGGCGAATGGAGCGGGCGGAGATGCAATGGCCGAGATGCAACCGATCGAACGGGAATGGCTCGAGCAATATCGCCGGGGCGACCTGGAAGCGCTCGGAAAGCTTGTGGAGCAGTATCGCCGCCCGCTGTTCTCGTTCATTCTCAAGATGACCGAAGGCCGGGGCGATCCGGAAGAGGTCTTTCAGGAAACGTGGATTCGGGCCATTCGGAATCTGGACCGCTTCGATGACCAGAATCTTCTCGGTTGGCTTTTCCGCATCGCCCATAACCTGGTGATTGACCGGGCGCGCAAGTTGCGTCCGGAGGTGCGGCCGGAGCTGCGCACCGGCCAGTCGGCGACGACGTGGTTCGATCAGGTGCCGGGCGGCGGCGCAGGACCGGCGACGGTGGCCGCGGACAACGACCTGGGGAAACGGATTTCCGCGGCGGTCGAGCGCCTGCCCCCGGAGCAGCGGGAAGTGTTCCTGTTGCGCATGGACAGCGACATGTCGTTCAAGGACATCGCGAAGGTGCAGGGCGTTTCGATCAATACGGCCCTCGCGCGGATGCATTATGCGGTGCGCAAGCTGCGCGAGATGTTGAAAGACACGTACGAGAAATTATGAATCGAGGTTCACCATGAACTGCAAAAGGGCGCGAACCTGGCTGCTGCTGGCGGAAACCGGCGAATTGACGCCGGAGCGGCGCCGGCGGCTCGAGGAGCACATCGCGGCTTGCGCGGCGTGCGAACGCTATGCGGCGTCGCTGCGCGCGCTGCGCGGCGAGTATTCGACGGAAGCCCCGCCGCACACGGCGACGCCGCCGCCCACACTGAACGCGATTTTGCTCGCGGCCCGCGAGACCGTCGTGCAGCCGGCGCCGAAGCGGCGGAGCGTGTGGTTCGCGGACTGGACGTTGGCCGAGCGCGCGCTCGCCGCCGCCGCGGTGCTATTGGCGGCGCTCGGGCTGACCGTATTGCTGTCGCGCGCGCCCCGCCGCGCCGCCGTCGTCGCGCTGGATAACGCGCTGATCGAGCGGCAAGTGGCGGCGGCCGTCGAGGCGATGGAGGCGGACTGGACCGCCTGGGAAGGCGAAATGGCCCTCGTGGCGCTCGAATTCGGCGACTGGTACCTGCTCGCCGGCGACGCCGCGGACGAGCCGGCCATCGCGCCGGCAGTTTTCGAGGTGGGCATATGAAAACGCAACACGGAATTTTGACCCTGTGCGTCGCCTCTCTTTTCGCGGCGGCGATTCGCGCGGATGATGCGACCGGCGATCCGCCGGCGCGGACGACGGACGACGAAGCGCCGCCGATAGCGATCGCCGCTCCACCGACGTCTCCGTTGGAATCGGGGCGGCGCGTCGGTCCCCCGCCGCGGCCCTTCGGCCCGCCGTCGGAATCGGACTTCAAAGAAGGCGCAGTGCTGCGCTGGCTGGATCGTCTGCGCGAGGCCCATCCGGAGGAGTTCGCGCGGATGCGGCATCTGCGCGAGACGCAGCCGGAAAAATTCCGGGAGGAGATGCGCCGCCGCATCCAGCGGCGTCTGCTGATCGAAGAAGGCGGATCGCCGTTCGCGAAGGCCGAGGAAGGCGGACCGCGTCGGGAAGCCAAACCCCCGCCCCGGCTGGAACGCGATCCCGAAATGGAACGGCTGGAGCGCGAATTGGTCGCGCTGGTGCGCGAGTTTCATTCGACCGATGCGCCGGAGCGCCGCGAGGAGATTCAGCGCCGCATCCGCAACCTGATCCGGGAAGCGATGGAGCGGCGCGAGGCGGTCTGGGCCGCTCGGGTGCGGCAGATGCGCCGGGAGTTGACGGATCTCGAGGAACGGCTGGATCGCTGGCGTGAAAATCGCGATGCAACGATCGAGCAGCGGCTCCAGATGATGCTGGAGAAAACGCCCCAACCGCCGCCGGAGCCGCCGCCCCCGCCGCCGGCCGCTTGAGGCGTGCGCATTGATCGGCGACTGTCGTCTTGGAGAATCGAAGTTCACTTCCGGAATGCCGTGTCACACGGGTTTTCCCATCGTAACCCGCACCGTGTGGCGGGGCGCCGTGGGCAAGGGCAGCTTGTTGCCGTGAATTCGACATCCGTCGAGGCGTAATTCCTTCACACCGGTTTCGACGCCGTCCGGATTCTCGAAGCGGATTTCGTACTCGCTGCCGCGGAATCGGCGATGCAGCGAAAACACTTTCCAAACAGGGTCCACGGCGGGCGCAATTCGAAGGCCGTCCATTTCCGCCCGTACGCCGATGATATAATCGGTCATGGCCCGGAACATCCACGCCGCCGTTCCGGTCAGCCAATGGAAAGCGCCCTCGCCGAACCGGTCGCCCGCGCCCGGCCCGGCGCAGTATTGCGAATAAACATAGGGCTCGACGGCGTATTGGCGCGCATCGCGTTGGAACGGCAAAATCTTTCGATATAGGGCCACGGCTTCCCGCCCTCGTCCGAGCAGTGCGCGCGCCACCACATGGAACGCGCTGACGTGGGAAAACACAGCGCCATTTTCTTTCCGACCCGGCAGAAACGCTGAAATGAGACCGACGCTGGGGTCATACACGGTGTACGCCGGCGCGAGGTTGGTCATGCCAAAAGGCGTCTCCAGACGCCGGGCGGCCGCGTCCATACAGACATTCAGCCGCGATTTATCCGATATTCCCGCCATCACCGCCCACGTTTGGGAATTAATCCAGATGCAGCCTTCCTGCTCGCCCTTTACCCCGAGGGGGCGGCCATCGTCGCGAAAAGCGCGCACGAACCATTCGCCGTCCCAGCAAAATTCGTTCATGATCCGCCGAAGTTCCTCGGCGCGCGCGCGGTAGCGTTGCAGCCTAGAATCGGCGCCCCAGCCTTCCAGCAACGGCGCGATTTCCCCGATTGCGTAGCATAGAAACTGGGCCAGCCAGACGCTTTCGCCCCGACCCGCGGCGCCCACGCGATTGGCGGCGTCGTTCCAATCGCCTTTCCCCATCAGTGGTAGCCCGTGTGGACCGCGCTGCTCCAGCAGGCGTTCCATGCCGGTCAGCATGACTTCGTAGACGGTCGAATCGGTTCCATCCATGAGAGAAACCGACATGTCGAGCAAATCCATATCTCCGGTTTCGCGCAGGTAGTCCGCTACCGCCAGCACGAACCAGAGCGGGAGATCCACCTTGGGCGACGGGCCTTCGGGCAGACCCGCGCGGTTGCAGCCCCCGCACGCCTGCCCGTCCGCGAAGAAGAAGCCGGCGATGCGGAGCAGATTCCGTTTGGCCAGGTCCGGCGCCAGCGGGGTGACGCCGAACGCATCCTGGCAACTGTCGCGCATCGCCGGATACTGGCCCTTGTGAAAGTAACTCGGTCCGCGGCCGAAATGGAAATTGACCATCAATTGGAGCTTGTTCCACGTGTTCGTCATCCGGTCGAGATCCGGCTCGGGCGTCCGCACCGTCAGTGGCGCGAAAAGCGAGCGCCAGTGCGCGCGCGTCGCCTCCCAGGCCGGCTCGACGAACGCCGGATCGCGCAATCGGGCCGCCAGCGGTTCGGGATCGGCGTCGCGCGGCTGGATCGCGATCGCCACGTGATTGTTCCAGCGGGCGCCGGGCGCCAGTGCCACCCGCCACTGGAAGACGGCCGCCAGATGCTGTCCCTGGGTCGGCGCCTCCGGCAGCCATTCGGACTCCAGTCCGGCCGGCGCGTCCAGATGCCGCATCGCCCCGATAAACGCATTGCGATCGGCTACGATTCGCTCCGGCGGCGCGGCGCTCACGACCAGCGCCTGGCGCGGCCAGACCTGGTTGTGCTCCGACCAGCCGTCTTCGGTGAACCAGAAGTTATGCTGTGCCAGCAGGCCATCCGCGCGCAGGGTCACGTCATGAAACAGGCTGTGGAAGGCCGTCTCGTGTTCGTAGAGCGAGATGTTGCCGAGCGAGAAGAACGCGCAGGTATAAATCGAGAGGCGGCGCGGGCGGCCGCTGGAATTCGCCAGCCCGAGACCCCAGATTTCCGCGTCGAGGTCCGGGGGCACGAAAAACCGCAGCTCCGCGTCCACGCCGCCGTAGGAGGATCGGATCGCCGTCGTGCCCGGCGCATGCCGCGCTTCGAACCGGTCGAACTTCCCGATCGGATGCGCATTCGCCGTCCAGACCTCGCCGGTTTCCTCGTCCTTCACGTAAACGATCCGCCCCGGCAGGTCGTCGTTCGCCTGGTGCAGCCCGCGCTGGAGAATGCCGTGCAGCCGGTGATCGACGTGAAAGCTGAACCCGCCGCCGACGTGCGAACATAGCGCGCAATAATCGCCGTTGGTCAGATAATTGATCCAAGGCCTCGGCGGACGCGGCGTCGTGACAACGTACTCGCGGCCATCTTCGGAAAAATGTCCGAAGGGGTTATCCGCGAAACATTCTCCACCCGGCGTCATATTCACGGCTCGAATGAAAACTCCAAGTCGTTCGACCAATGTTCCGCCCAATCCACCTGAAAGGCGAAGGGGCTGCGCAGCGAGACGCTGCGCCGGCGCGCCAGTTCCAGGGTCGGCCCGCCGCCTCGATAATTGACGCGATAACTGAACTTGACCGACCGGCCCTCGTCCACCGCCGCCTTGACCGCCGGCATTTCCGCCCAGGGAATCGCCGCCTCGGTGATGCGTAGGCCGTCGCGATACACCGTGATCATCTTCGCGCCTTCCACGGGGCCTTCGTTCGGCGCTTTCGGCTGCCGGGGGTAGAAATGCTTGCGCGGCAGCGTGGGATGCGTGAGCCGCCAGACCTCGAAGCCGCCGCCGAATTCCGGCGCCACGTGGTTCAGCGCGTACTCGTGATCGGTGCAGACCACCGGGATGAGCCGCTCCGGACTGCCGGGCAGCTTCGAAATGGAACTGCTGGGGCCCTGCTGGTCGGGCGGCAGCACGTTGAATGCAATCTGCACGTTGTCGAAGTCCGGGCTGCGGTTCCCGGCCGGCAGAATCGGATCCCTACGGTAGGTGAAACGGCGTACGCCCTCGGGCCATCGCATGGCCGCCAAACCGTCGTCGCGTGGCGCGGCCGCGGCGCCCGCCCACGGCAACGCCGGCCACGCCGCATAATCAATAACGGCATCCACGCGCGTCAAACGGGGGGCGCCGTCCAGACCGGTCCCGGCGAAGAACTCGGCTTTCAAGCCCGGCGCCTCGCCCGCTTCCGCGGCGAACAGCGCCTCCGCCGGCACCGTCATCCGCTCCCCGCCCGGCTCGATCCACTGGAACTGGGCCACGGCGCCGCCGCCGCCCTGAAAGTACTCGATGCGAATCGGCATTCTCTTCCCGGCGGTCAGTTCGACTTCGACCTTCGAATCGGCCGGCGCGCGCCCCGACCAGTCGTTGATGACCTGCCGCCCGTCCAGCCACAGACGCACTCCATCGTCCGTCCGTAGAATCAAGGTGTGCGGGCCGGTCGCGCGAGCCTGCAGGAAGCCGCTCCAGCGGGCGCTGAAATTTTCCGCGCCACCCTGCCCCTGCTGCGACGGGCCCACCTTTCGATACGAGATCTCCGGATAGAAAAACTGGTCGTCGTCGCGTTCGGCGAAACGCAGCGTGCCGGGATCGGGCGTGGCGTCGCTGATGCGCGCGGCGAAGTAGAAGTACTCGTCGTCGTAGGCCAGCCACGCGGTCGCGAATCCGCTCCGTCCCTCCGGGGCGAACTTCGCAAAGGGCAGCCACGCCTCCTCGGTGAGCGTCCGCGTGGCCGCGCCGGCGCCCGAGACCGCCTGCGGTATTGCGCCGCGCCAGTCGTCCAGTTGGCCGTCGATGCGGACGGTGCGGCGGACCACGCGATTTACGTGGAGCGCTTCGCGATGCACGGCCACCCCCCGATCGCCGGCGTCGAACACGAGCGACAGGGGATAGGTGTTGTCCGCCCGGGCAGCGCCCTTCACCGGAATATCGAGCCGCAGCGTCTCGCGCGGTTCCAGGCGGATGCGCGCCGGCGCCTCCGCTTGCAAGCCTTCGATCGTCAGGCGCAACGCGCCTTCGATCGGCTGGTTGTGATGGCTGGTCAACTCCAGGCGAAGCACCGCTCCATCTTCGACCGGTTGCAGGAAGTCACGGGCGACGATGTGGATCGGCGCCAGGCCTTCGACCCGCGCGGCGCGGAGGGCGGCGAGCAGCGCCTCGAACGATTCGGCCTTGCCGTCGGTGGCGCGCAGGAAGAAGCCGCGGTGATCGAGCGGAACGACAATCGAACCGTCCGCCGAAGGCGGCAGCCGGTTGCCGGTGAAATCGAACATGGCGAAGGGCGCATCCATGGCGGACACAACAAGTTTCGCATCGCGATACGGCCCGCGCTCGGCCAGGCGATTCTCGATCTCGGCCTTGCGCTCCGGGGTCTCCGCGCGATTCAATTCCGAAAGGAGCTCCAGGCGCGCCCGGCTCCCGGCCAGGTCGGGGGTCTCGCCCCACAAATGCCCCCGCCCGAACAGCGCATCCAGATCGCCCAGCACCACGACCGTTCCGTCGCCGGCGTTGCCGTCGTATCCGTCGAACACGAATACCCAGGGCAGGCCACGCTCGAACAACACCTCGCGAAACGGGCGGTCGCCAATGAAATGCTGGACTGCGCCGACCGATGCGGCCAGCGGGAACGCCTGCAACGGGGCGGCGATCTGCTCGCGGCCGCGATCGCTCCAAACCTCCGCGCGGCGAACGCGCCCGTGACTCAGCACATCCACCACATTGCCGCCATATACACCCATCGCCCGGTCGTAACCCGCGGCGCGATTCGCGGCCACGACGGCCGCATAGCGGTCGTCCGTGTTGGCGACCCAGGATTCGGTGTCGAAGATGAGCACGCGGCCCTCGCGATTCTTGCGCTCGCGCCACATCTTGAAATGGGCCGGCGAATGCATGCCCTGATAGTGGATCGAACAGAAGTCGAGATATTCCAGAAACTCGTCGCTGCCGTCGGGGAAAAACTTGTCCCAGGTGTTGGTGGAGGAGTCCGCTCCGCCGACGAGCACCTGCACGCCGAATTCCTTCTCGGCCTCGTGGACCGCCTCGGCCATCGCGCGATAGATCTCGCGGTAGCGGATCATATCCGCCTGCCAGCCGCTGATGCTCGACCCCTCCCACGGTTCATTCCACAGCATCACGCCGGTGATCGGGCCCTTGGGCCAGCCGAACGCGCCGACCAGCTTCTTCACCTCCGCCTTGAAGTCCGCGTCCAGTTCCGGCAGCCAGACGTGATCCATTTTACCTTCGAGCATGACGCCGTCGGCGTCGAGGTGCGGCCGCGGGCGATCCAGCGGCTGCGGCGCGCCCCCCGCGCCGAATTCGGCCAGCACGGTGACGTTGCGCTCGTGCAGCGCGCGCAGCTCGCTCTCGTATCGGGCCAGCAGTCCGCGCCGCGATGAATGCGCGTAGTCAATGCCCTTGCGAACCGCCCGAATATTCAGCCGTTGCAGAACCTCGGGAGGCATTTCCTCCATGGCCTGGTGCGGGTGCCGGCTGCGGCGATCGTCCGCGGCGAACGTTCGCACGCCGTGCGTGAGCAACCGGCGTCCGCGCCCCCCCAGATCCACGATCGCCATCCAACCCAGATTCCGCTCCGGCAGGTCGAACTCAACCGTGAAATTGCTCCATCCGGGCTTGCCGTCCGCCGCGGCCGGCAAATCAACCTTGATCGGCAGCCGCTGAAGAACGCCCCGATTGCGCACTTGTGGCAGCCATATGTCGCCGGGGATGCCTTCCGTTGCCCATTCCACGATCTCAATATGTCCCACCACATGCAACGGTGTGACGCCGGCGTGTCGCAACTGAAATGAAAGTCGGGGCCGCTCGCCGGGCCAGAAGATGTTGGCGGGCGCATTGCTCTCGATCAGCACGGCTTCGAAACCCGCCGCCCCCTGCAGGCGCAATTCCGCATGCCAGTCCTTCATGGATTCACCGGTCTTCATCTGCGCGGACGCCCGGAAGGCCAACGACGACACCCCCGCGGCAACGGCCAGGCCGGCCACGAACGATTTGCGATGCGCTTTCATAATCATTTTCTCCCCGTCGGGTTTGGTGTGGACTCTTTTTTTTGAGGCAAGCCTCATGAAAATCTCTTGCCGTTCAGCGGCGGGCAGGGGACTGCCCGCCCTACCTTCTCAATAATCGGTAGGGCGGCGAGTCCCTCTTGGCCGACGTAGCTTTAGCGAAGTCAGCTCGCCGCCGCTATCGCTCACTCGATGGCGTAGACACGGCGGGCGCGGGCGCGCAGCCGGCCGTCCGTGATTTCTTCCGACGCGCCGCCCGTCAGCTCGGTCACGCGCGCCTTTCCGTCCACCGGCATTTCGAGGTCGCGGAAGGCCCAGAGGATTTTCCGCCGGGCGCCTTCGTAAATGACACCCGCCTCGTCCGGCAAGATCGTGCGGTGGAGCATGTCCGCATCCGCCGCGTTGAAAGCTTTCATCCAGGCCTTCTGCTCTTCGGTCGGCCGGTCGAGTTCGTTCTTCACGCCGCTGGAGCGCCAACTCAGCGTGCGACTGGGAATGTGCCAGTAGAGCAGCCAGACGCAGCGATACGCGAGGCCGCGGAAGAATACATCCGAGGGGTCCGCGCCCGCCTCCCGCAACGCCGGCCCGTCCCACACGGCGGCGAATTCACGCCACAGAAAAAGATTGTCGAGCCGCGCAACGACGGGCGGTCCCGTGCGATGCGTTCCGAAAACGCCGCAGTCCTCGCTGTTGTAGTGATAGCCGTAGCGCTGCATCTCCGCGATCAGATCGAGGTGCGCGCGGTACTGCGAGAGGATGGCCTTCGGCGGTTCCACCTCCGGACGCACCCGGCCCAACCGAACGGTTTGGTCCACCGTCGCGCCGCCCGAACCCGCGACCTGGCCGACCCAGTGAAACTTATCGCTGCTGAGGTTGAACGAACTGTCGAGAAAGATGCCGTCGAAGCCGACCCGCTCGCGCGCCTCGCGCCAGCGCCGATGCCAGTAGGCCACCACGGCCGGATCGCGCAGGTTCAACTGACAGAACGTGTGCGTGTAGTGATCGGCCTCGATGTGTCCGGCCGGATTGCGCACAAAGGCCTGGGGCGAACGCTCGATGACCTCGGTGATCGAGCCCTCGACGGGGAGCTGCCGGAGCCGTCCCGAATGGCCGGAGCCACGGCCGATCGAATTGAGATAGGTGTAGGTGGAAAGCGCGGTGTTGGCCCAGTGGTGGATGGTCGCGCCGCCGGCGTGCAGCGCATCGCAGAAGCGTTTCACCTTCGCTTCGCCGACGGTCTCGGCGATTTTGTAGTCCACGGTGCAGCACATGTTGCTGACGCCCCAGGTGTTCATGTTGTTTTCGAACTCGTTGGGGATGAAAACCTGCCGCACGCCGTAATCCAGCAGGGCCGGCGCCGCCTCGCGCGTGTAAAGATCGAAGTCGGGCATCCCCCACTCTTCGACCATGCCGTACGGTGCGATGCGGTCCTGGCGCATGCCCAGCTCGGCGTGCAGACGCTCCGCCACCCACTCTCGCAGCGACTCCCAGAGGTTGGCGTTGGCGACGCGGTCGCGCCGGCCCGCGAACCAGAGCACCTCGACCGGCCGCGTATCGAATTCGAGCGCCAGGTCGCCGCAATGCTCGTGGGCATGGACGATCCGCGTCCACCCGCGCGGTTTCTCGAAGAGGCTGCGCACGTGGGCGACGCCGTCCACCCACGTGACGAGCGCGCCCTCGGCCGCGGCGGTCAGCGTGAAGCCGGGGAACTGCGTCTGCAACGGCAGAAACTGGAAGATGGAGGGATTGTGGCAGCCCGGCAGCCACCACTCGGTGGTGTAGTGCTCCGACGCATCGGCGAAACAATGGATCGAGGGCGCAAAACTTTGGCGCAGCCAGAATTCATTGCCGATCGCGCTGCCGCCCGGTTCCCAGGTGCCGCGGTCGAGAATCTTGTAGATGGGAATGCTCGCCGAGCGATACCGGAAACGATAGCTGAAACCCGCACCTCGCGCGCCGCGCACCTCGCGCGCCGCCGGGCGCAACTCGATCGTCAGGCGCGTGTCCGGCGCGGGCCGTGGCGCCGCCGTCCAGTCGCTGACGCGGTAGCGGTTGTGGACGCGGTGCAGCATCCACTCCATCGGGCCGCCCTCGCGGCGGCGCGGCTCCAGTTCGATCGCGAGTCCGCCCTCGGGCAGCGGCGCCTGCCCCACGACGCGCCAGTCGCACAGTTCGATGGCCTCTGGGTTGCGGATTTCCGGCAGCAGCGGCAGCGCGGGGTCGCGCATGACCCGGCCGGCGATGCGCACGGCGCCGATACCGAGCCAGCGTTCGCCCTCGGAACGAAGATGAAGCTCGCAGCCGTTGGGGAAGCGATGGATTGGGGATAGCATAAGAAATCTCCGTGGAATCCGACTTTCGTGTCTGAGCATCGCTCACACGCTCAGAACACGTGACAGACAATAGTCCAGCGAACGCGCGCGATCGGCATCCCAGGCTACGCAATGCGGGCCGCCCGACGCCTCGGCGAAGGTGGTGAAGCCATAGGTCGCGTTCCCGGCCAGTTCGACGCTCACGGTCCCCGTGCGCCATACGCACAAGTCCGGCTCCAAAATCGCGGCGACGGCCATGGGATCGTACAACGACGGCAGGGCGAGAGCGCCCTGCGGGCTGGCGCTCCGCCACGCGGCAATCGCCGCCGCCAGACGGCGGGCGAGCGGTCGCCGAGAAGCGTTGAGCCGATCCACATGGCTTTGATCGAAGCGCACGGTATGGCCGATATCCCACGGGATGACCGTGATGGGAATGCCGCTGCTGAAGACGATATGCGCGGCCTCCGGATCGCAGCGAATATTCCATTCCGCGAAGGGTCGCTTGAATTCCGCCGCCATGGCGACGATTCTTGGAATCTTGCCGGCGATACGCCGTTCGAGCACCAGGGCGGCGGCCAGGTTGGTCATCGCCCCGATGGTCACCGGCACAATGTCGCCGTCACCGGTCATGAGCGTCTCGACAAGGAAGTTGACCGCGTGCCGCGAATCCAGCGGGGGAAGGTCGGATTCCGGCAGACTGGTGGAATCCTGATTCGGAAGCGTATCCTCCAGGTAGGCCTTCATACCGTGATTCGGGCGCGAGGCCATGGTCGCGCCACAGCCTACGGCGACCGGAATGCGCGCGAAATCGCCGCCGGCTATGGTCAGCACCGTTCGCGCTTGTCGCGCCCGGGCCCGCACGTTGCCAAAAACCGTGGTAACGCCCAGCAACTCCAGTTCGGGACTGCCACAGATCAGGCCCAACGCGAGGACATCGTCAATGTCATCGCCGATGTCGGTGTCGAGAAGTATTTTGGTCATGGTCCGCGGTTTCCTCCACGCGAAGTTGTCATGATTAGCGGTTCGTTCCCGATTCCCGCGAAGGAACGGGAACGAGTTCCGGATCGAGAATCGTCAGGTCCCAACGGCCCCAGTTCCAAGGCATGAGCCGCGCTTCGCTGGGAACATCGCTGCAGATGCTGGTGTCAAGGTTGCTCCAATAGAGGCGCTGGGTGGTCATGGCGCCGGTGCCCCGCAAGAGGCCAATATCGCCCTGCAATTGCATGCCCGCCTTTAGCGGAGGGACACCGAGCAAGTCGAGCGGCACCGCCAGTTCGATATCTCCGCCCCGTTGGGCAAGACGAATGCGTTCGCTGACCACTTCCACGCGATCGAATTCCACCCGGCCGACCGGCGACTCGAACGGAACCCGTTCTTCCGGGCGCGTGCCGGGCACAACCGAGCGGTACAAGACCGCCGTGGGTATGCCGTCCTGGAGGGAGGCCAACAGACGCTGATCCCCCGCCACCGGATCGCGCCGGCGAGGGTTCGCGCCGGGATCCGCCGCAATCATCAGGTCCACCGCGCCGCCACGCTTGAAGAGTAGCCGGGGTTCGCCGCTGGCGTTGGCCAGCGCATGGGGATCGCCCGTGCGCCAGGCGGCGTAGAGGACGCCGTCCACGATGCGCAGCGAGGCGGAGGCGCGATCGTCGAGGCGCACCCAACCCGTTTCCGGCCAATCCGCGAGGTTGCCGTCCACGACCGGGGGCTCTCCGCCAACCGCCACGGTCAGCGTCTGGGGACCCCGCTGACGGGAGGCCACAACGAGCGTCTCCGGCAGCCCCGCCAAACGCGCGGCATCGAGCGTGAGCGCGCCGAAATCGCGACGCCGGACGTCCTGCAGCCCGTCCACCCGGAAGATCGCGCTGTATTCCTTGCCGGCGATCAGAATTACGTCGCCCTCCTTCGTCTGGGAAAGACTCGGGCCGAAGTGCTCGTCGAGGAAGGTGACGCCCTCAACGACCATGCCGCGGCGGTAGTCGGGGTACTTCTGGCCCATCGTCGGATGCGTGCGCATGTCGCCGCCGAGATCCTGGAGGAAGAGCCCGTCGGTCGTCATCAGGTACATCGAACCCTTTTCGCCGTTTACGCCGAACACGGTCCCCGCCTCGCCCCGTTGCGCGAGGAAGGGGGCGCCGAGAAAACGCTGGGCCATGATGACGTCACCCGGATTGTGGGGGATGATTTCCCCGGCGAGGCTGGGATACTCCCACTTCCGCTCGCCGTCGCGCCAGCCGAAGATGGCGTTGTGACGGCCGGGAAGTTGACCCCGGTGATCCCGGCCGACGGCGAGCGTCCAACCGTCGGCGGTGGTGGTGGTGTTCGAGGGCCGTTCGGCGCCGATGAGCGGCGTGAGTACAGACTCCTGCGACCAGACGGGAACGCCGTTGGGCAGGATGGTCGGCGCGGGAAATGAATGACCGCGCACGGTGAAGGACAGGTCGTCGTTGAAGCGGATGTTGTTTCCGATGTAGGCGGTGTCCGTGCGCCAGTATCGGAACTCCTCGGGCTGGGCGCGGCCGTCGCGGTTGAGGTCGGACCAGATGAGCATCGCGTAAAAGTCGAGTTTCTTTCCGTCCCCCGGATCGTCGAAGAACTCCTGCACCCCGGGGTTGCGCTCGGGGTTCCATGCGCCGTGGGCCGGCTCCCGGAGGTTGAGCGCGCCGACCAGGGCCACCGGCCAGGCGACGCCGTCCTTGCCCAGATGCCAGATCGTGCCAATGCTGTTGTTCGAAGCCAGGGCGGCGGTGTAATTGGGTATGAGAAACGTGTGTCCGCCGACGTGGAAGGCGTTGTCGGGAATCTGTCCCACATGACGGTCGCGGTCCAACCCGCGGAACTGCTCGGGACGCGAGAAAACGTTGTCCACCACGGCGGTGCCCTTCGCCCAGTCGAGCTTCATCGAATAGCCGCCGTTGAAGATGCCGTAGTAGAACCGGGTGCGGTCTTGCGGGTCCAACGCCCCTCCCCCGCCGTACTTCGGCCCGCCGACGAACGACCGCACGAGCGCGCCGTCCGCGGTCGACCAGACGCTGATGCGCTTGGGCAGGTGGTCGGCGTTGACGACCCACAGTTGACCGCGCGCGTCGACCGCGAGTCCCTTCGGATAGTGCAGCCTTTCGTAGTCGAAGCCGCCCCCCAGTTGGGGACCGCCGGGCTTGCCGAAGACGCGCATAGGCCGGCCCGCGGGATCGAACTGCTTGACGACATGCAGCGAACCCCAGTCG
The DNA here is from genome assembly GCA_937935255.1 of uncultured bacterium. GTDB lineage: Bacteria > Verrucomicrobiota > Kiritimatiellia > PWTM01 > PWTM01 > CALGXT01. Next base: position 29,419 of record CALGXT010000076.1, read on the forward strand.
CCGACGTACAGATTGCCGGACGGATCGAGCGCGAGCTGCTGCGCGTCCTCCAGGTGCGCGCCGATCACGACCTCCTCGCGCAGAACGGCCGGCTTCGCCGTATCCAGCGTCAGCCGCTTCACCTGCTTCGCGGTCGCCAGCAGCAGGCGACCCTGGTCGTCGAACAGCACGCCGCGCGGACCTTCCACCGGAAGGCGGCCGATCAGCCGCTTCGCGCGCGCGTCCACCACCAGCAGTTCGTTATCGTGCGGGACGCTGATCACCGCGATGCCGTTCCACACCGCGATCGAATCGCTCGTCAATCCGCCGTTCCAGACGATCGGGTTCTCGCTCTGATGCCGGAACAGCCGGAAGGTTTTACCGCCGCGCGCGAAGGCGTTGACGATGACGTCCCGCCCTCCCGGCCGCAACGCGTACAGCCATGGGGCGTCATCCCCGCGCGGCGCGTCGGGGCCGCGATCCACCGCGAGCGCGTAACCGCCGTGCCATCCGAACGGGCTGAGGCCGACGATCTTTTTCCCATCGGAATCGAGGGCCATGAAGGCGTCGCCGCATTCGGCGGTGATCGCGCTGACGATCACCCGATCCTTCCCCTTCCCGAAATAGCCGTCATCCGATGCCGGGAGGAACACGACGCTCTGCGGCGAGGTGTGGTCGGCCAGCCAGGCCCCGCTGCGATCCGGCGTGAACCAGGGCGGCTGGCCGGGGCTCTGAATCGGAAACTCGTAGATCAACCGCAGTCCGTTGTGGGTCAGGCCACGGACGCGGTAGGTTCCCGGCGCGACCAACCGTCGGAGGGTCGAACCGTCCTTCTGCACCTCGCCATCGTCATAGCCGTCCCAGCTCAGCAGGTTCGGGCCCGGCGGCAGGCGGGTCGCGGCCATCAGGTTGCGCACGCGCTTGCCGTCCGCATCGTCGATGACCACCGTCACCGTGGCCGCCTGCTCGAGATCGAAGGCGATCGGGATGTTCAGCGGCGCGGGTGCGGCGGCATCCTGGGCGAAGAGCAGCCCCGGCGAAAGCAGCGCAAAGCAGAGACGAAGGGGAGAAGAATGACGGTGAATCATGTTGAATCCATCCTGTGTGAGCCCTAGTGCGGCGCGAATCGAGCTATCGGAAGTCACCCTACCGTCGGAAGACACCCGGCGGCAACGCGGAAAATTACTGTATCAATAAAGCTGGCCAATCGCCGCCGATGAGTTGCTGCAACTCGCGCATCCGTGCGCGCTGCCGGTAAATATCGCGCGGAAGGCAGTCGTGGGCCTTGCACAGCGCCGCCGCGTATCCTACCGCGACGCCCATCTGGCCGGTCGTGTTCATCACGCGCGAACTGCCCAGCGCCACGTGGGTGACGCTGACGTTGCGGCCGGCCATGAAGAGGTTCGGAATGTCGCGCGAATACAGGATGCGATACGGGAAGTACCATCGGGCGACTTTCTGATTCGTATACTTCGAACGATAGCTGACGTCGGTCGGGTAGTGCAGATCGATACCCCAGGTGGCCGTGCCGACGGCGTCCTCGAAATAGCGGCCCTGCTCGATATCGCTCTGGGTCAGCACGTAATCGCCCATCAACCGCCGCGACTCGCGTTTGCCCGCCACGTAGGGCACCCATTCGAGCGCCAGCGCCGCGTTCGCCGTATTCCGTTTCGCGTTGAAAAACGTTCCGTAGATCGCCCGCAGCAGATGGTCGCGGATGGCCTCGGCGTCTTCGATCGTGTCCTGATGGAAGCCCGCTTCCCAGTTCCAGTTGCCGCCCGTTTCCGCCGCGGCGCCGGCCACGGTCAACGCCCAGGGAACCTCCGGAAACGTCTGCGGCGAATCCATCCGACGCGAGCGCCACATCAGCGAGTTGCCCATCGTCATCTCGTCGGCGGCCGCCGGCGCGAGCGATTCGCCGAACTCGCCGGCCGCCTCGCGACCCATGCGATACGACGCGCCCGCCCAGAAGCCGATCCAGCCGTCCCCCGTGCAGTCCGCGAAGAGCGGCGCGCGGAAGCGGCGGCGTTCGCCCGAGTCCACGCGCCGCGCGTCCACCGCCCGGATGCGCCGCCCGACGCCGGTTTCAACCCCGTAGGCGCGCCAGCCGGTGAACAGACGCAGGGTCGGATATTCGGCCACGACGGCCATCCGCGCGGCATCGGCGGCCGCCGCTCTCGGATCGGTGTTGGTGAAGTCGTTGGCGACAGCGCTCACGATGCGATGCCGCTTCTCGCCCTCGGTCTTCACGCGAATCTCGCCGCTGGCGTTGCCGCCGAGCACCGGGCGATCCTGGATCAGTGCCACCGAAAGCCCGCGCTCGGCGGCCGCGATCGCGGCGCAGGTGCCCGCGATGCCGCCGCCCACGACCACGAAGTCGAAGTCCATGACTTCTTCGGGAGCGCCCGTTTCGCCGCGACGCTCCGCGCGCCACGCGCGCAAGGCGTCGCCCGCGGCCGGCGGCGGTCCGGCCGCCGGATCGTCGGCGAAATAAATCGCGTCGCAACGCCCATCAAACCCGGTCAGGTCGCGCAGGCGCAGCTCCACCGCCGCGGCGTCGAGCGTCACCGTGCCGCCGTCCACCCAGCCCCACGCCGGCGGGGCTACGCCGAATATCGCCGGGAGCGCCGCGCCATTGACCCACACCTGAAAGCGACCCGGCTTTTCGCCATCGAAGTCGGGCGTCCAGTCGCGCGTCCGCACCCAGATCCGCCAACGGCCCGGCGCGGGCAGCGTTACGGTCGTCACCGCATCCGCCACCGGAACACCCAGTCCGTGCGCCAGCAGATACGGCGAGCCCATCGCCTCCACGAATTGCGCGTCCACCGACCAGCCGCCCTTCTCCGTAAACGCCTCGGCCTCGATCAGAACACCCGCGGCGGCGACCGGCCGCGGCGAGAAGAGCAAAATCGCGCCGAGGAAAAACGCGTGACCGAATGCGCGCGCCCGCCCGAGCGCCGGCCGCAGATCGCTCATTGCGCGCTGTAGACGCGGGCGTTGACCGCGTCGTTCCTCGCGTTCCCGGCTCGCGCCACGCTCACCGCGGCCAGCGGCCGCGGCTACAGGGCGGGCACGGATTGCATGTAATACGTCAGCACGGCGCCGACCGGCGAGGCCGCCGGTCCCACAATGCTCACGCCGTGGCGTTGTAGGACAGGCCGCCGGCCTGTCGCTCCCCCGTGCCTGACGCATTACGACCGCATGGTCTTCGCTCATTGTTCATTCTCCACGCGAAGCTCTGTGTCGGAGTCCGGTGTCAGGTCGATTTTCACGGTCACGTCGCCGTCCGCCAGGGCGAACTCCACCGGGCGGCCGTCGCGCAGGACGCGGATCGGACCGGTCAATTCCACCGGCCGCGTGAACACCGCCTCCAGTTCCATCGGATCGCCGGTGTGCGCCAGCCGCACGACCAGCCGCCGCGGTTCGCTCACGCCGGAAATCAGCACGCCGCCCGGACCGCGGAGCGAGGAAAAAGACACCCGCCGGCGCCGCCAGTCCGCCGGCATGCCCCGGCCGACAAACACGCGCGGGCGCCAGAAGTCCGGCAACACGACCTGCTCGCAGGCCGCCGTCAGAAAGGCGCCGTGGGCCGTTTCGAACGGCGGCAGCGCGGCGTGGCCGACCAGCGACATCTCCTGAAAATAACCCGGACCGTACGTCCGGCATTCGATCGTGTCCGCCATGAACGCCTCGGCCCGATCCGGCCGCCCCAGCCGAATCTCGCTCGAGGCCAGGGCGCTGTTGAACCATGCCGGATTCGCGCTTTCGCCCGGAACAACCTCCCGCCGGCTGTTCCGGAACGCGGCGTCATCGAGATATTCACCGGTCTCGGCCAGATAATTGCCGATCGCGAACCAGTCGGTCGTGTGCTGGCCCGACGCCGCGCCCCGCCAGGCCGGATAGCGGCCGTCCAGAACGGGCAGCCGGATTCGCGCGAGCGCCGCCCGCCAACGCTCCTGCCGATCGGGGTCCACCCCCAGCCGCGCGGCGTAATCGACGGCTTTCCGTATAACGGTCATAAACAGAATGACCGTCGCGGCGAAATGCGGACGCGGTTCCTCGCCCATCACGTCGGTTTCGACGCCGCGCAGCAGCAGCTCGCCGTCCGACTCAAAAAAGCACTCCGCCAGCGAATAATCGGCCACGCGCCGAAGGATCGGATACACCGCCTCGCGCAGCAACTGCAGCCGATCGCGCCCGGCCAGCTCGAACAGCCGCATGGCCAGCAGCGCGCGATTGGCGTCGGACATCGGCGCGCGGTCGCGTTCCGGCGGCACCACCGCCTCCCCGTTATACGTCAACATCCAGGGGAACGGCCGGCCCGACGGACGCATCACCCGCGCCATCCAGCGCGCGTGCGCCTCGGCTTCGGTCCAGAGGTTGGCGCGGGCGACGCCGTCGATGATGTAGTGGTGATCGTGGAAATTGCTCGCGGCCCAGCCGTTCTGATGGTTGAGCAGAAACTGAACCGTGCCGCCGAGGGCATGGTCGTCTCCGCAACGGAGCAGGTAGGCGGACATGCGATGGAGAAAGTGCCGCCGCACTTCGTACTCGTTCGGCGCTTCGACCTCGATGTCCGCCGTCCGCGCCCAGAAGGCCCGGAAATCCTCGATATGGGCGGCCCGCGCGCGCTCGTGGCCCGCGCGGTCGAACGCTTCCAGTTCCGACTCCAGCTCCGCCCGAACTTGCGGCGCCCGCTCCACCGCCGACCCGGCGAGGCGGCGAAAATCCAGCCGCAGCCAGGCTGTCTGTTCCGACGCCAGCGGTCCCCGCATCGTCGCCGTCAACCCCTCCGGGGTCGCTTCGGCGGACATCCCCTCCGCCGCGATGCCATACACGATCGTGTAGGGCTCGGACGGCTTGAATCGGGACGCCGGAGTGATCGAGGCAACGAGCGTGCGCGCGCGGACATCTATCGCGCCGGGCTGGTCGAACAGCGGCAGGCCGTGGCGGGTCTGCAGGACGAGCCGGACGTTCCATTCGAAATCGCCGACGGCGGATGCGGCCGCCGCCCGGTGCAGTTTCAAAAAGACCGTCTCGCCGCCGTGGGGCGCGAAGGCCTCCAGGGTCAATCGGCCCGGCCGCGCCTTGGGCAGAACGCCGCGCCGGTTCAGCGAGTAAGACGTGCGGACCGTCGCGGTGCGAAGGTCCCAGTCGCGACGCCAGGAACCCGCGAAGGCGCGCAGCTCGTCGCCCGCGATCGTCCGACTGCCGAACGCGAGTTCCTGCGTCAGATAGCCCAGCGGCATAAAATTCCGCTGCCCGTAGCGATTTGTCGCGGGATCGAATTCGGCGCTGCCCGAGAACGCGATCTCGTCTTCCCAGAGGTGGGAGCTGACGAGGCCGGATCGCAGGATGTAGAGATCGCTCTGCGTGCTGTGCCAGGGCGCGGCCCAGCAGCGGTAATGCGCGGCCAGCCGATCCGGCAGGCTCTGCAGGCCGGCCGCGTCCAGGCCGATGCCGAAGCCGCCGGACCCGATCAGCGCGGGATATCCGAGCGCCGGCAGCGCATCGGATTCCTCGACGACCGACCACGCGTCGAGCCGGGTTGCCTGGGTGTCCTTGAACATGGCGGGCGGCGAAAAAGCGGATTGAACGCGGATTTCACGGATTGGTACTGATTAAGCACTGCTCCGGTATTCAGAATTCAGGAGTCAGGAGTCAGAAGTCAGAAGTCACGAAACAAACCGCCGCGCCCGGAGCAATTCCGGGCGCAGCGATTCCCTCGCGCCTTCCACATCGAATCACGCGCGGTTGCGCTTACGCAGACCGGCCGCGCCGACCAGCGCGATACCCAACAGGGCCAGCGTACTCGGCTCAGGAATCAGGGTCAGGTCGCCGCTACCGGTATCGAAGGACCAGTCTCCGCTGCTGTATTTTCCACCGCCATCATGGACGAAGACAGTGTCGTTCGTGAAGGCAAGCCCAAAGTTGCCGCCGAAGGTTGCAGACAGGCTGGCCACATTCACCAGATTCCAAGTGCCCGATGTGTCCGTCAGCCCCGAGATATCGAGGCGGAAAAGCCCATCGAAGATCGCCGTGCCTGCACCGTCAAATTTGTTCGACGCGTTGCCGTTGTTTATTACAAAGCGGGACTCGCTGGCGGAGGTGAGGCTGAGGGTTCCGTCATTCACCTGCGTGTCGCCGACATAGGTGTTCACCCCGGACAGCGTTAGGGTACCGGCGCCGCTCTTGATCAGGCCACCGCTTCCGGCATTCGCGAGCCCAAGGGATATTCCGATGTCATAGGCTTGGGTGTCGATTCTCGCCCCGCCATTCCCCACGTTCACAATGGGTGCGCCACCGGCACCGGCCGTGAGAAAAGATGCGTTCGTTGCGCCGGCGCGGAGCGTGCCACCATCAAGGTTGATGGTGCTGGTGGCATAGGCGGTCGGACTATTATCCACAAAACCGTTGACGGTCAATATGCCGCCGGTGAGATTCACGATTTGACTGTTGCCGGTTCCGGCAATAGCGCCAGACCGTCCAAAATGGATAGTGCCGAGCGTAGCACTTCCGCCGCTTACCGAGAGGGTGGCGGTGGTGTTGCTTTGAGTTCCATACAGCATGTACATGATGTTGTTGGCGGCAAAGGTTCCGCCTTCAACGGACAACGTTCCGCTTACTCCGTTGCCAATCAGGCTGCCGCTTGATCCATTTGTTGTGAGGGAGCCTCCCTGCACGCGCAGAATGCCAGCGGAGCCTTGTCCGACCAAAAGACCTAGTGCAGTCGAACTGAACGAACGAGTTCCTTCACCCGCATCGTAGATCAGTTCATTCGTGGCGGCATTGCCAATATTCCAGCGAATATTGCCGGAAGTGGCAGTGGCCGCCGCAGCATTGTTCCAGTTCGCACCTGTCCCCCAATCCGTGCTCGTGGCACCCGTCCATGTGTATTGCGTCTGCGCAAAGACACCGAAGGGAGCGAGGGTTAGAAGCAGCGCAGCGAGGGCGCCCACCGCCGGAAACCGCGCGCGTGTCGTGAGGTATCTATGGTTATTCATGTGCATGTCTCCTTCATCTTCTTTGACATTTTTCGTCTTGCTTCCCGCCGCGCCCTTGCCGGCGCACACCGCCGCAGGGCCCCATTATCGAGCCTACCCAGCCCAACAATCATGCGCACGATGCGCTTCCTCAAGCCGCGCCGCAAATTAATTATAAACTTTATCTGTAAAGCCTATTCCCGCGCCAGTTTCGCCGCGGCCGGCGGCCGCGGCTACAGGTGCCGATTCGCTGGGCGTCTGCTATAGACGCGGGCGCTGACCGCGTCCGCTTGCCTTTGCGTAACCCCTCCGAAATTCTCACGCAAAGACGCCAAGCCGCGCAAAGAGTAGCCGCCACGGTTGATTTGAGGCCTTACGCTTGTCACCTTTCGTCTCCTTCTTTGTGTTCTCTGCGTCCCTTGCGGTTAAATTCGTTTCCTATCCGCGTTCATCCGCGTGATCCGCGGTCAATTTCCCTTTTCTCTTCGTCGAACAACCAGGTAACCTCACGCCGGCCGGGGATGGCGCAACTTCTGAAAACGTTCATCCTTCGTGCCTTCGTGGTTTCTCTTCCCCCGCCGGCCGAGTAGGCGAACCACGAAGGGGGAATACCGGACGCATATCGGCGCCCGGTTTTTCGGGGTTGTTTGGGAGCCGGATCGGCGCGGCGACTGCGGCCATTGTCGGCATCGCTCCCGTGGCGTCACGCTGGCCTGTCTGGGTTGAAGATCGAAAAATGATTCTGTCCTAATGATTCTGTCTTCCATTAATGATCGGCGGCCGCGTCCACTTCGTGCCACACGCGTTCCCTACTCAAGGCATCCGCTTTTGAAAGCTCCACGCCGGTCGTACCGCGGTGATTGACGCTCCACGCCGAATGCGTTACTTGATCCGATCATCTGGAGGGCGCGCCATGGAATCGAAACGGGTCACCTTGAGGACGATTGCCGCGGCGGCGGGGTTGAGCGTGCAGGCGGTTTCGCTGGCGCTGCGAAATCGGCGAGAGATCGCGCGGGCGACGCGCGCGCGCGTGAAGAAGGTGGCGGAAGAACTAGGCTATCGGCCCGATCCCGCGCTGCGCGCCCTCGCCGAGTACCGGACCGCGCGGCGCAAGGTCGCCGCCAAGTGGAACGAAATCGCCCTCGTGCATGACTGGCTGTCGCCCGAAAAATGGCTGGCCAATCCGTTCTATCAGGACCTGGTGCGCGAGCTCCGGCTTTACGCCCGCGAACGGGGCATCGCGATCCGCGAGGAATGGCTCGGCCACCGGCACGAGCTCGCGAAGACGGTCTTCCGCCGCCTGCGCGACATCGGCGTCACGGGCCTGCTGATCGCGCCGCCGCCGCTCGATCCCGACCCGATGGCGATCCCCGTTCCGAAACGCGGTTTCCAGACCGTCACGTTCGGCCCCGAACACCTGTATCCAAACCTTCACACGGTTCAGTTCGACTTCTACGAGAACCTGCGTCTGGCGTGGGCCGTCCTCCGCAAGCGCGGCAGCCGGAGAATCGGACTGCTGTACGCGGCCTATCAGGGCTGGCGGACGGGCGACGCCTGGATCGCGGCCCACTATATCGAAAAACGCGCGGCCGGTTTCCACGCCGAGGATCTGCCGCCGCTGGCGGTTCCCGGCACGGACGACGCGAGCTTCCAGCAGTTCCGCCAGTGGGCGACCGCACAGCGCCTCGATGCGGTGATCTCCAGCGTTCACCCGGCCCTCGCGTGGAGCCGGACCCTGAAGCCGGCGCCGCGGGTGGCGATCATGAACGTCGGGAAGACCGGCGAAAGCGGCATTGACCTCAACCTCCGCCAGACCGCCCGCACGGCGATCGAACTGCTGCTGCTCGAAATGCAGCGCTCGCTCGTCGCGGAGTCGGCTCTTCCCTTCCGTATCCATATCCCGGGGCGGTGGGTGGACTAGCGCGATCGTTCGCCGCGCAATCCCAGCCGCGCAGGACAGAGCAGTTTACGCGATTACTGGTTGAATCTCGGATGCCAGCCCTCGGCAATATGTGTGCGATCAAGCCGCGCCGGCGGGCGAGCAGCGGGGCCCTGCCATCGCGGGTCGCGCAATCCTGCGCTGATCCGCATGCGGGTGTCGTTTTTACAGATAAAGCATATTTTGCCGTTTTCACTTCTCCAACAGCTGCCACATACTGCCGGATATGAGAATGACGAATAAAGGCTTTACACTGGTGGAGTTACTGGTGGTCGTTGCAATCATCGCGATTCTGATCAGCATCGTACTGCCGTCGCTCAACGGCGCGCGCGCGCAAGCGATGCGCCTCAGTTGCGCCGTCAACGTCAAATTCCTGCTGGAATCCACGATGGCGATGGCCTCGCTCAACGGAAAGCTCCCGCGACTCCATGCCGCGGACCGGCCGCCGTACTGGTACACGGTGGAACAGCGCGACCGACTGGTAAGCGAGTTCGGCGTTCCCCGCAAGATGTTCTATTGCCCGGCCAACCAAAAGGGATGGAATCGGGACAATTTCTGGCGCTGGCCCGGCACGGATTTCTCCATCTGGGGGTACACCTACGCGGCGGACGACGGCGCGCTGATGGGGACCCTGAACTACGATGCCGGCTGGGGTTCGGACCGCCCGTATACGGCCCGCTCACTGGCGGATGCGCCGCATCTGACCGTGCTTTGGAGCGATCTGCTTCGGGAAGATATCGCCTTTTCCTGGTGGGGACCGGACGGGCGCCAGGGCGTCAATCACCTGAAGGGCGCGAATCCGGAGGGCGCCAACCAGGGCTTTCTCGACGGCAGCGTCCGATGGACACCCTTCGAGCGAATGAAGCCCCGCATCACGTGGTCCGGCTACCGCCTGTATCTCTGACCCTATCACGATCCTTCGCGACCAACCATGGGTACGAGAGTCAGCGGGGCGGTCCTTGCCGGATTGAAATGACCCGGGCTTCATGCTATCCGTCAGCAACTTTGAAACATTTCCTTCCCTTCACCACCCGATCGGGAGTGTTCGCATGCCCATCAAAGTAGCGTTTATCGGGGCCGGCAGCGTGGGTTTCACGCGCCGGCTGACCCAAGATGTGCTCACCGTGCCTGAGTTGCGGGAAACCGTTTTTTCGTTCACCGACATCAACCGCCGCAACCTCGACATGGTGACCCGGCTCTGCCGAAAGGACATCGAAAGCAACCGGCTTCCCGCCCGGGTCCTGGCGACCACCGATCGCCGGCGCGCGCTGGAGGGCGCGGATTATGTCTTCAATACCACACGTATCGGCGGGCTGGAGGCTTTCCGGCTGGACGTCGAAATCCCGCTCCGGTACGGCGTGGACCAATGCGTGGGCGACACGCTGGGGCCGGGCGGCATCTTTTATGGCCAGCGCAATGCGCCGGCACTGCTCGATTTCTGCAAAGATATCCATGAAGTCGCGAAGTCCGGCGCATTGCTGTTGAATTATGCGAATCCCATGGCCATCAACACCTGGGTTTGTCTGGATTACGGCGGCGTGCCGACCGTCGGGCTGTGCCACGGCGTCGAGGGCGGCTGGCGCCAGATCGCCATGGCGCTCGGCGCCGACCCCCAACACTGGCGCGAGGAGGTGGATATCGTCTGCGCGGGCATCAATCATCAGACCTGGTATATTCGCGTGCTGTTTCACGGGCGCCCGGTTTCGGGCGAAGAGCTGCTGGCGGCGTTCGAGCGGCATCCGAGCTATCGAACCACGGAGAAGGTGCGCATTGACGTATTGCGGCGATTCGGATTCTACAGCACGGAATCCAACGGCCACCTCTCCGAATACGTGCCGTGGTACCGCAAACGCCCCAAAGATATCCGGCGCTGGATAGACCTTTCCAGTTGGATCAACGGCGAAACCGGCGGCTACCTCCGGGTCTGCACGGAAGGCCGGAACTGGTTTAAGACGGACTTTTCCAAATGGCTGTCGGAGGATTCGCCAAAGCTCACGCCCGAACACCGCGGACATGAGCACGGCAGTTACATCATCGAGGCCATCGAAACCGGGCGCCCCTATCGCGGTCATTTCAATGTACGTAATTACGGCAGCATTCCGAACCTCCCGCCGGACTGCATCGTCGAGGTTCCCGGCTACGTGGACCGGCACGGTCTCAACATCCCGCACGTCGGCGATCTACCGCCGGCTTGCGCGGCGACATGCAACGCCAGCGTGAGCGTACAGCGCATGGCGAAAGAGGCGGCCGTGCGCGGTGACGTAACGTTGTTGAAGCAGGCGCTGCTACACGATCCGCTAACGGCGGCGGTCTGCGATCCGGACGAAATCTGGCGCATGGCCGACGAATTGCTGGTGGCGGAAGCGCGATGGCTGCCGCAATACGCCTCTGAAATCTCCGCCGCCCGGCGTCGCCTGAAGCAAGCCCCCCCGCCGCCCTGCCCAAACTTCAAGGGTGCGGCGCGGCTGAAGGTTCGTTCCGTGGCGGAGCTGCGCGCCGAAGGCGAGGCCGCCCGCCGGGAGACGCTGGCCGCCGACAAGGCCGCGGCGCGACGAATGACGGACGCCGCGCGGCGCCGGGCGTAAGTTCTCCGGGCAGCCGCGCGATTGGGGCGAGGGGGCTTTCGGACGAAAGGGCGAGTGATGTTTTCGGCGGCGTTCGATCTTTTGTATCCGCGCTGCTGCGCGGGATGCGGACGGCCGGACCCCGATGCCGCGCGCTATTTGTGCTGGGACTGCCTGTCGCGCATTGAGTTCGTACAGCCGCCGTTTTGCGAGCTCTGCGGCGATCCCGTCGCCGGGCGCATCGGTCACGCTTATCGCTGCGCGCTCTGCTCCCATCGCGCGGTATATTTCGACGCTGCGCGTTCCGTCGCCCGTTATGACGGGCCGATGGGCGCCCTGATCCGCAACCTCAAATATAACGGCCACCTCTGGTTGACGGACGATCTGGCCGATCTGCTGGCGACCGGCGTTCACACCCACTATGACGGCGTGCCGTTTGACGCCGTCGCGGCCGTGCCCCTCCATTGGAGCAAGCGGCGGCGGCGCGGATTCAATCAATCGGCGCATCTTGCCGCCGCGCTGGGACGACGGCTGCGCATCCCGTCCGCGCGCCGCTGCCTGCGGCGATGGAGACCGGACCGGAGCCAGACGAAATTGACAGTGGCCCAGCGCGCTGCTAATGTCGCGGGCGCTTTCGAGGGCCGCTGGCGGCGTTGGCTCCAAGGCCGAAGAATCCTGCTTGTGGACGACGTGATGACGACCGGCGCCACCGCCAACGAATGCGCGCGGGCCCTGAAAGAAGGCGGCGCGGCGACGGTGCATGTGATGACGCTGGCGCGGGGCTGAACCCGCGCAACCGAAAGAAAACCATGCCCATTTTCGGTAAAAAACACTATACGACCGTCAGTGTCCGCAAACGCGACATGCCCGACGGCCTCTGGCTGAAGTGTCCGGCCTGCGAGGAAATCATCTACAAAAAAGAGCTCGCCGCCAATCATTCGGTCTGTCCGCATTGCGGCCATCATTTCCAGTTGGACCGCCGGGAGCGCATCGAGCTGTTGACGGAGCCGGGGTCGTTCGAGGAATGGGATGCCGAAATGACCAGCGTGGACCCCCTGGAGTTCTCCGGCGTCAGTCCTTACACCGAAAAACTGCGAAGCAACATGGAGAAAACCGGCTACCGCGACGCGGTTTCCTGCGGCCGCGCGCGGATCGGACCCCACCCGGTCGGCTTCGGCGTGATGGATTTCAATTTTTTGGGCGCGAGCATGGGGTCGGTCGTCGGCGAAAAAATCACGCGGCTGATCGAACGATCCACGGCGGAGCGTCTGCCGGTGGTCATAGTCTGCGCCTCGGGCGGCGCGCGCATGTACGAAGGCATGTTGAGCCTGATGCAGATGGCCAAAACCAGCGGCGCACTCGCGCGGCACGCGGCGGCGCGCCTGCCGTATATTCCGGTTTTGACGCATCCGACGACGGCGGGCGTCATGGCGAGTTTCGCGACCCTCGGCGATGTAATCGTCGCCGAGCCGGGCGCGCTCATCGGTTTCGCGGGACCGCGCGTGATCAAAGAGACGACGCAACAAGACTTGCCCGAAGGCTTCCAGCGCTCCGAATTTCTGCTCAAGCACGGTCTGCTCGACCTGGTCGTGCCGCGGCGGGAATTGAAGGCAACGCTGATCAGATTGCTGGACTTTATGGCGGGGCCTCAGGTCGCCTTCGCCGCGCCGCCGGTTTCGTGAGCGGGCGACGCCGCACGGCGGCACCTCCCGCCCCCCCGCCCCCGCGCTTCGGCTTCCAACCCTTGGAAAAATTTCGCCAAAGTTTTCCAAGCCTTGGAAACTGAACGAGACGCGATTCCATCCATTGCCATCCGGACCGCGACTGGTCCGAACGGCATTTGCCGATCCCCTCTTTGCCTGTCCCTTTTTCCAATCCTTTTTCCAATCGGCGGCCGGCGCCCCAACGGGGTCGGCGTGTTTTCGGCGATAGTGCCCGCGGCGCGAGCGCAAGGGCGCAAGGGACAGAGACGAGTCTGCAAATCCTGGATGGCCAACGACCGGTATTTCGAGCGTTATCCCGGGCCTCGGGAACCGGCCCGCTGCCGTTGGGCGATCGCCGAGAAAACCTCCGACCACGGGCGGGCGCACTCCGACCACGTGAAACGCCGCCCGTTCGCTCGGGCGCGTTCCGACATTTCGCGCCAGTGCGCGGCATCCGTCAGCAATCGCCCCAGCGCGTCGGCCGCGCCTTCGGCGTCGTCCGGACCGAAATACCGTCCTCCCGCCCCGCAGATTTCGGGCACCGCGCAGACATTGGAGCCTACCACAGGTGTTCCGAAAATTTGGGCTTCCACCGCGGGGATGCCGAACGACTCGCAGCGGGACAATAGACAGAACGCCATCGCCTCCGCGTAGAGGCGGTCGAGTTCCTCCCGCGCGACGAAACCGGCGAAACGGACGCGGTCCGCAACGCCCAGCCGCTCCGCGAGGCGGCGCATACGGCGCTCGTATTCCCGACAAGGCCAGGGGCCGGCGATCGTCACCGCGGCGTTCGAAACCGACGTCCGCAGCCGCGCCAGCGCGCGCAGGACGGTCTCCACGTTTTTGTGCGGCGCCATGACCGAGACGCAGAGGATTTGACCGGGGCGGCGCGGCGCGGTCTTCAGCTCTGCGGCCCGCCGATGGGTGGAATCGTCGGCCGCCTGATAAACCACAAAACCGCGCTTTTCCGAAAATCCCGCGTTGCGGCGATAGGCCTCGCGCATGTAGCGAGAATTGAAGACCAGAACGTCGGCGATCCGCTGGGCGCGGCGATAGGCCGCCCGTTGCAAGGCGGCCTTGGGCGCATCGCGGCGGCGGCGCGCGGCGGGCACGAGGGACCAGGGATTCTGGCAGAAAACGATCTGCGGGATATCCAGCCGCGCGGCGGCGATGCCGGACGGCGTGAAATACACGTCCGCGCCGATTTCGCGGGCGACGCGCGCGAGCTGCGTCCGCTCCCACACGGAACGCTGCAGCCAATGTGCCGAGTACTCCGGGGCGAGACGCCAATCGCAGCGCCCCTCCAACCGCTCGCGAAAGGCGGTCATGCTTTCGCGGCAGAGTAGCGCAACGCGAAAGCGGCCCTCGCGCACCCACTCGCCCACATGCCCCAACAGCACATGGGCGCCGCTGGGGTTGGTCACCGATAGCGCGTTGACGAGCACTTTCATGACGGGCGCGCCCCCCGCGGGAATCCATACCAGTCCCATAATTGACGCGCCATGCGCTCCAGGGTGAATTCCGCGGCGCGACGGCGACCCGCCGCGACCAGTCGTTCCCGCAATGCCGTGTCTCGAAGCACCGCGCCGCAATGGCCCGCGAGCGCATCGAGGTCGTCGGCGGCGGCCGTCAGCGCCGCCGCGCCGGCGGCCTCCGGCAAAGCGCCCGCATTCGAGCACACCACCGGACACCCCAGCGACATGGCCTCCAGCACGGGCATGCCGAAACCCTCATAAAGGCTGGGGAACAGCAAAAGGGCCGCGGCGCGATACAGCGCGGAGAGATCGGCGTCCGAGACCCTCTCGAGAAACACGACGCGCGGTGCGGCGGCGGCGCGCTTGCGCAGTTCAAGCGTGGGCGGAGGGCCGGCCAGAACGAGGTGGAGAGCGCCGCGCTCAGACCCATCGGACCGCTCGCACAGCCGCCGAAACACCTCGATTGCGCCGGCGCGGTTTTTATACGGGGCGTTATGGCCGACGTGCAGCACAAACCGCTTCGGCAAGGATTCATCCATCGGGGCCGGCGGCGGCAGCGGGCGCAGCGCCGGCGGAATGACCGCCGCAGCGCGCACATCGGCCAGCCGCATCAAATCGCCGCGCGTGGCTTCCGAATCGGCGCAAACGGATCGGCACTCTCGAAGCGCCCGCACGCCCCGCCGCACAATCATCCGCGCGGGCAAACTTTGCGCGCCGGGCAGCGCCCCCCGCATCTGGCGCACGGGAATCAGATCGTGGACGGTGATCCAGGTCCGCTCGCGGACGGCGCGCGGCAGAAAGGCCGACATCGAGCCGTCGAGCAAGTGGTAGGCGTCCGCCGAAGCTCGGCGGAGCGCGCCGCGAAAATGGCGAAGCCGCCAAAAATGCTGCCGCCAGAGATCGCCGCCCGCGCGGGGGTCGAACGCGTCGCAGAATCCGATCCGAACCCCGGGGGGCGGATCGAGCGCCAGCGCCCGCGCCACAAGGTCGGCGTACGCCGCCATGCTGCCGGGCGCTCCGGGCGGCGCGCTGCGGATCAGCGCGAGGCGGGGCATGGCGTCTCCGATCCGGCGGAGGGAATCCACTCCGCGAAGGAAAAGAACAAGCCGGCGAGCAGCGCCAGCAAGAGGGCGATGAAGGGATCGCC
Source organism: uncultured bacterium (assembly GCA_937935255.1). Taxonomy (GTDB): domain Bacteria; phylum Verrucomicrobiota; class Kiritimatiellia; order PWTM01; family PWTM01; genus CALGXT01. The sequence goes on from CALGXT010000076.1 coordinate 45,209, forward strand.
GTACACCTGGGCCGAAACGATGCCCGCGCTCAGATTGGCCGCCAGGATGGCCACGATCCCGGCGCCGACCGGAAACTCCTCCGAGGCGGCGATTCGCCGTAACACGTGATAGGCCGTAAGCGCCATCAGGATCAGCAGCGAGCAGAACAGGAGCGCGCCCGGCACGCCCAGTTCGGCGACCAGCTTGGTCGGCCCGCTCTCCTGCCAGGTGTTGGGCATTTCGGCGCGTATGTGGTGGACGCCCTGTTGCCCCATTCCCAGGCCGTAGCCCCAGAACCCGGCCTGCTCGAGGGTGCCCCAGACGGCGGCCACGCCATGCCGCCACACCTGCTCCTCGGCTTCGTCGAATGCCGTAAGATAAAACCGTTGCACCGGATCGTCGCGCAGATGATGGGTGACGATATAGAATCCCAGCCCCACCGCGAGCACCGACGCCGCCCCCGCCAGCGCCCAACGACGCAGCCCCTGGAACCAGGCGACTTCGACGAGATAGACGCCCAAAAAGATCGGAATCATCGAAATCATTTTGCGCCGGCCGCACAGCCAGATATTGACGAAACCCCAGGCGGCGGCGGCGATCCAGCCCCAACGAGCCGCGCCGCGCGCTCGGGCCGCGAGCACGAGGGCCCCCATCAGCGCGAGCGCCGCGTGCCATCCCATGACGTCGGGACTTCGGAAAAAGCCGGCCAACATATACACCGCCTCGCCGGTGCGATGCGTCACCCACACGTGACCCAGCGCTTCCGTGCCGACGGCCGCATACCGCGCGCTCCAGCCCAGACGGTCGAGCGGCCCGCCCAGCAGCGCCGCCGACGCCGCCAAGACATAGAACGCCAGGGCCCGACGAACGTCGGCGGGGTTCATCGGATAACGCCAGCCGCAACACAACACCCCGAACGTGGTCGCATACACCAAAGCGCCCAGCGCGGTCACCTGCCAGGTATTGCGCCCATAGCTCGCGGACAGCATCGCCGGCACGATCAAATAGGCGCCGAAAATCTTCAACGCGCGCCCCAATCGCGGAAACCGGAAAATGAAAAACGCCGGGCGCACGGCGCCCGACGCCAGCGCGGCGCCAAAAAGCGTCATCCATACCGGCACCGTGCTCATCGCGTAATAGCCGGGCGCGCCGGGAATGAGCTTGCGCAAAGGGTCCTGCACCAGACCGACGACCACGGCCGCGAAAACCCCTTTGCGCCAATCCCGCAGCGCGACGGCGCAGGCGGCAAGGATGAGCATGGGCAGGAGCAAGAACATGCGGAACCGGCTGTTTCAAGCTTTGGGGGATACTAGCGTCGAACGCGCCGCGGCGACAATCCCCTCCATCGCGGTCTCCAGGCCAAACGCCCGAACCTGTTCCGCCGCTCGTTTCCCCTGCCGCGCGGCCAGCGCCGGATCGTCCGTGTACAGGTTCATCCGAGCGGCCAGCGCCGGAACATCGCCGCACTCGAAGGCGAAACCGGTTTCGCCTTCGACGACCAAATCCGCGCAACACCCCGCCGCGCGCGAAACGATCGCCGGGCGTCCGGAGGCCATCGCCTCGTTGACGACCAGCCCCCAGGTTTCCCCGGCGTCGGACGGCAAAACCAGGACGTCCGCCGCGGCGTAGGCGTCCGGCAGACGCGACTGATTCAGGAACCCGGCGAAAACGGCGGGAAGTTCGCGGTTTCGCGCGAAGTTTTCGCACTCCGCGCGCAACGGCCCGTCGCCCGCCACGAGGAGCGCGACGGAGCGCGCCAAGCGCGCCGGCGATCCTGTTTTTTCCAGGGCGCGCAATACATCCAGCGGCCGTTTCTTCGGCTCGAGTTTCCCGCAAAACAGGAACACGACGGCATCCGCCGGCAGGCCGAAACCGGCGCGCAGTTCCGCGCGGCGGCCCGCGCGCTCCGCGGCGGCGGCGGCGAACCGGTCGTTATCCACCGCGTAGGGCGCCCAGAAGATGCGCTCCGCCGGGCAACCGTGAAAATGATAGAAATCGCGATTGGCCGCGCCGATGGCGAGATAGGCGCGATATTGTCGCAGCCAAAGCCGGTGCATCGCATGTTTCCAGACGGCGCGCGCCCGCAAAAGGTTCGCCTCGCAACGCACGAGACAGGGGATGCCGAGCCGACGGCAGGCCGCCAGCGCCTGCACGCAGGCCTTCACAACCCAGCCGTTGACGAGCACGGCGTCCGGCCGGGCTTCGCGGAATCGGCGATAAATCTCCGGCGTGTCGCAGCCGCCGAACCGAACGACAGAGGGCGCGCGCGCCACATTGCGCAGCACTTCATGGCGATAGCCGCCGAGCAGCGGCGCATCCCACTCGAACGCGACGCCGAAGCCCGCGCCCTGCCGCGCGGCGTCCGGAATCATGGCGTAATATACCGTCACATCGAGGCGCGGATCGGCGGCCAGCCGCCGGAACAACGGCGCCTTGTATTGGATCGGGTGGGACTCCACGATCGCGAGGCGGCAAGGCGCGCGCGAGGAACGGTCCGCTTCGGCGTCCGGAGGGGGCGGCGCGGCGTTTGAAATTCTCATTTTCTGAAGACCATTGCGTTCTCGTGATACCACGGGCTGACCTGTCCGCTTTCCCGCCAGACGCGGCGCAACGCCTCGGAGGCTTCCTCATCGCAGGCGAAGCCGGCCCGCTGAAACAGCGCCTTCCAATACGCGGGGGGTTGTTCGTTGAGATGGCCGGTCCCGCCCTGGCCCGGATGCGCCGCGGTGATCAGCACTTGGGGCGCCAGTCGGCACAGCAATTCGACGTAGATCACGGCCAGATCGGCGGGCAAGTGCTCCGCGACCTCGGTGCTGACGGCCAGATCGAAGGTGTCGGGCGAGGTCCACGCGTCCGCCCCGATCCGAAATCGAAGAACTTGCAACTGGCGTTCGCGGCAGACGCGCAAGGCGGCCCGGGCGTATTCCAGGCCCAGCGTCCGACAGCCGAGATCACGGAACGCGGCCAATATCGCGCCGGTTCCGCAGCCGACATCAATCACCGACGAGGGATGAAAGCGCTCGACCACGGATCGGGCAATGACCCACGCGCTGCGGGTCGCCGTCGGATCAATGACCCGTCGAAAATAATCTTCATTATAGAGCCACTGAAAACCGCCGAGACGAATCGCCGCCGCCCGCATCCGACGAAGCGGACCGGACGCCCGGACAGACTCCGGCGCCAACGCTCGATACACCGCGCGAATTTTGTCCATCATGGTCGGTGGCACTCCCAGCGCTTTCTCCTCCGAATTCAAAGGGCGCGCCGCCAGGCGTTCCAGTGTGCGCGTACGCTGATCGCAGGATACAGCAAATCCAGCAAAACGCAGTCCCAGGCGCGCCGCCGAGCATCGGTCCGAACGAGTCTCCCCGTAGCGACGGTCAGGTCGCCCACCGCCGCGCGCAGCCGGCGAATCGTCCGGCGGTCGTCGGTCCAATTGCCGAAATACTTCCAACGCCAATAGGTGGTCAAGACGGAGGCGATCGTGTCGCGCCGCAAATGCCAGCAGACCGCCTGGGGCAGATAGCGCGTTTTTCCGCCGGCATCCCGGATTTTACGGGTGACAGAAACGTCGTCGCCCGCCGCGCGGTTTCGCTCATCGTAGCCTCCCACGCGCCGCAACCACGCGAGCCGATGCGCGTGATTCGCCCCGAACAATACCGGCGGGTCGTCCCGCGGGCGGTCGCCGTAATTTTGCCGCAAATGCGCCGCGCGCCAGCGATCCGGCAACGCCGCCGTATGCTTTTCGCGGAGATTTCCGCAGACTCCCGCCAGTGCGGCGTCCCGCGTCATTTCCGCCATCAGCGTCGCCAGCCAATCCGACTCGGCCTGAACGTCCGCATCCAACGCGGCCAAAAAATCCGTCCGGCAAGCGGAGATGGCCGTGTTGCGCGCGGCGGCCAATCCCCGGTTGGACGGGTGCCGGATGACGCGCAAGGAGAGACGGAGCGACGACGCGACCTCCGCCGCGAGCTCCGCCGATCCGTCCGTGCTGCCGTCATCCACCCAAAGGCATTCTTCCGCGGGCCAGGTCTGCCGAGCGATCCCCCGGATCACGTCCGGGATATACCGCCGGCCGTTGTAGCACGGCACATAGAGCGTGACGCCCGCCGTCATGGAGACCCCGAAAGCCGCGCCGCCGGCCGCAAAGCGAACTCGCGGCGCAGCGCGGGCGTGATGGGCCGGCGTTTGAGCAGATGCCGAAGCCAACGTCGCCAGTTCGAATCGGGCTCTCGATGCTGCGTCGCGAAAAAGTTCCGGCGATTGAACGTGTAGATGGCGCCATAGAAAGGCAGCGCCGAGAGCGGAACGCCTCGTCGGCTCATATCGTCGCGAATATACGCATGGGTGACGTATCGCCGAACGTAATAATCCGACAGGTCCAGGGTGTCGTCGAGCCGATTCGGGAACGGCGCGACGGCCGCGCGGAGAATGTAACTCGACCCGCATTCGTGATAAAAGCGGCGTCGCCAATACAGCGCGGGCCGGGGATACTCATCCAGGCGATAGCCGCGATCGAAATACCAACCGTTCGCCCCGGCGTTCCGGTTCGTCCATTGCGCCAACCGATTGCTGACCAGATCATCCGCGTCCAAAAACATGACGTAAGCGTCCGACAGCTCCCGCGCCGCCGCCAAACCGTGCAACAACTTGCGGCCTTTATCGGTATGCAACAGCCAAATCCTGCGGTCGGGCGCGCATTGCGGGGGCAATTTCGGCGGCGGAAACGAAACCGGCACGAACTCGGCATTCTCGGGCCATCGGATTCCCTCGGGGCGCCGATGGCCGACCACCACCGCGCGGCAGGCCGCCCCCGTTTGAGCGCAGGCGGATTCCAGCGTGCGCTCGAGCAAGACGCATACGCCCGGCCAGTCGTCGGTCGTGGACTCGTCGCGCAGGGGAATGACGAAGTTCAGCATGGCCGCTCGGCTTCGGAGGACGGCGGCGCGCGATTCGGCGGCCGCCCGGCGCGCGCGCGCCGGTAAAGACGGAACGCCAGAACGAGGGCGCGCAATTCGCCGATGAATTTCACGGGAATCCACCACGGATGCCGGAGATGAAAACGGGTGCGCACCTCGCGGAAAGGCCGGCGCGCCAGGTAGCTCGCACGGTCCCAGCCCCGCCCCCGGCGCAGCGCGTAATAATAATCCCCCACCCCATGCAGCGGCGAAGCGGAGGTCAAATGCGATCCGATGCTCCGCGTGCCGCCGGACACGGCGCGCAAGTGGCGGATTTCGGCGGACGGCTCGAACCGTATCCGCCCCCCCGCGGCGATCAGGCGTTTGGCGAACTCCGTCTCAAAGCGATACGCCACCGGCGGAAGGAAGTTCTCGTCGAAACCGCCGATCGCGAGCGCGCGATCCCGGCGAACCGACAAGTTGCCCGCCATGACGTTTTCGACCCATGCCGGTTCGATGCCGTTGAAGCGGAATTCCAAGTCGCGGCGCAACGGCGAGGACGGACGGTCGCCGCGGCGGCGCCCGATTTTCCCGCCAACGCCGCCCGGCTCAGGGGTGTCGTCGTCTTCGGGCTGCAACACCCGACCGACCGCCGCCCACGCCTCCGGAAATGCTCGATAGACGGCCCGATGGGCCGCCGGCAGATTCGGCGAAGGAAGGATGTCGTCGTCCAGAAAAAGCACGATCTCGCCGCGGGCCTCCGCCAATCCGCGATTCATCGCGCCGACAACACCCGGCGGCCGATGGCGAATCCAGCGGAGGCGTCCGGCGCGGTGTTCCTCCCTCAGCACGCGTTCTGTGCTCTCCGCGTGCCTGTCGGTCTGATCCACCACCAGCAGCTCGCCGGGCGCCGGAACGGCATCCAGCAATCGCCGGAGGGTTTCCACGAGCACGGCTTCCCGCCCGTAGGTGGGCACCACGACCGATACATTCTCGATGCGCGTCATCGCGGTTTCACCGCCCCGCCCTCCGCGAATCGTTCATTCCGACCGAATCCGCGGCGGCATTCCTCAAAGTCTCCGGGGATTTCAACACGAATTCCGCGCTCACCACAACCGCAGAGTCTCGATGCGCCATAAGCCCAACCGCTGATCGCGGCTATGCTCCCGCGGGCACCGCTCATCAATCAACCGCAGGGGCGGCGGGAAGTTGAAGGGCGGCGCTTCCAGATTCAAGGGCCGCCAGGCGCCGGTGGGATTATCCTCATTGGCCGTTCGATCCACATACGTCGTGGTCAGCAAGAAGGTCGCGCCGGAATCGCGAATGACCTTGAGCGCGCGGCGGATGTTGCGAAAGGAAAAGTGAATCAGACAATCCCGGCAGAGGAGCAGATCGGTTTTCGGCAGGGGACCGCGGAGGAGGTCGAGACAAAGAAATTGCCGTCCGGGGCGGCCATATTTCCGCTGATTTTCGCGCACCAGGTCCTCCACGATATCGGCGCCGATATACTCCACATCCAAATTCACCCGGCTCATCCAATGGAAATCGCCGCACGGAATGTCAAGCAGGGATCGGACGCCGAGATCCTCGATCAATCCGGGCAGACACTCCCGTAACGCCGCGGTCCGAGCCAGACTGGAGCCGGGGCCGGAGACGCTCTCCGGATCCCCCCAGCGGTTATGGCGATAAATGTCCGAGAAGACCCGCGCCGGGGAACGACGATCCTGAAGGGCGTATTTCAATGCCCGCCACCATGCCACGGCGGCGGGAAAGTTTTTTTTGATGCGCGCCCTGGCGGAGATCATTTCATGCATCCTCCGACACCGTGCGTTCGCGCCCTGCCGCCAGATCGCGGAGCCGCTCCGCGATGCGCGGCCACGCGAATTCGCGGCGCGCCCGTTCCTGCGCCGCGCTTCCCATGGCCGCCAGCCGCTCGCGGGAGGCGCAGACTTCGCGAATGGATTGCGCCAGCTCCGCCGCGTCGCCCGGCGCCGACAGCCGTCCCGCGGAGGTGTTTCCCACCAGGTAGGGCAAGCCTCCGACGCGCGAGCCGATCAACGGCAGGCCGCACAACAAACCTTCGATCCCCGCGACCGAGAGCGGCTCGGAGAGCGAAGGGACGCAGAGGACGTCCGACGCCAGATACAGCGTTCCCAATTCCGCGCGCGGCACAAAACCCAGAAAACGCGCGTTCGACGCCAATCCCAGCTCCCGCGCCATGCGTTCATAACGCGCCTGCTCATTGCCGCCCCCGGCCAAGGTCAAGCGGCATCGAAACGCGCCCGCCGATTCGGCCGTTGGGGAACACAAGGCCGCCAAGGCCCGCAGCAGCGCCTCGACGCCTTTGATCGGCTGAAGACTTCCGACGAACAGGAGCCGGGCTATCCCCTCCGGCAGATAGGTCTCCGCCGCGCGCCGCGGCATCCCGGAAAGTCCGATTTCCGCCGGTTCGACGCCGTGCGGCACGACCCACACCTTCCGCGCGCCGGCCGAGCGCGCCAGCTCCGCCATGTGGGGCGAAATCGCCTGCACCGCATCCGCGCGCCGATAGGCCGGACCGTTGACGCGGCGGTAGAACCACGTCAACTCCCGCGCGTAGGAGCCCGGCGGGCGATCGCGAATATCGCCGTGCGCGGTCAGTACGATCCGAAATCCGTGACGCCGCCGCAACGGCGCCGCCGCCAGCGGCACGGAAGCGTGACCGTGGCACCAAACCGTCGAGATCGCGGCGCGGCGGCAGAGCGCTTCCAGCCCGCGCCGAGCGCACGCCTCGAACGCCAGGGCGTTGGGCACATGGCAGAACCGCCGCAAAAAATTCCAGCGCCGGGGCCGCAACGTGTGCGCGCAAAGATTCGGGTTGTCGGTTGCCGGCAGCGCAGCGGAGAACACGTGCACCTCGAACCAGCGGCTCAACTCCGCGGCGTGTCGCCAGGCCACCGCCCCCACGCTGCCGTGGCGGCAATTGGGCGCGAGGATCGCGATGCGGCGTCGTTGTTTGCCGGTCTTCATGACGAACCGCCGCGCCCGCGGCGCTCGGCGGCCGCCGTTTGCGCCCAACGGAGCGCGGCGCGCAGCGACCAGGGCCGCGCGCGCAACGCGCGCGCGAAATAGGAACGGGCCATCCCGGGATGCCGCGCGCGCAGACAACCGCCGATGAAATAGCAGCCCTCGAAATCATCGCCGGCGCCGTCGGCTCGGGAACGGCGTATTTCGGCGCTCAACGCCTCGGCTTTTCGCAAAATCGCCGTCTCGCCGCGCCCCGCCGCTCGCGCGGCCCGGGCCTGGCGAATCAGCGCCCGAAAGGCTTCCTGCCGCGCCCGGTGGCGGCCGGAGATGGATCGCGGAGAGACGCGGAATACATAGAGGAGGTCGGGGAGCGACGCCAGGGGCCCCCGCTCCGCCAGGCGCCCGACGAGATCCAAATCTTGCGCGAAGTAAAAGGCCGTCCGATACCCTCCGACCGCTCGATACGCATCCGCGCGGAACAGCAGCGCGCCGTGCGCGCAAGGGGTTTTGCCGCCCTCCAGAATGTCGCGCCGCATTTGCGTTTCATCCGCGGGCGGGCGCGCCTCGAAGAGGTCATACCCTTCCGGGCTCCGCCACACCGCGCCGCACGCGACCAGTACGGGCGCATCGGATTTGCGCGCCCGCTCCCATTGCGCTTTCAGCCGGCCCGGCAAGGAGATGTCGTCCGCATCCTGCCGCGCGATCCAAGGCGCGCGGGCCATCGAGCAACCCTCGGCCAGGGCTCGCGTCAGCCCCGCATGGGCTTGGCGCAAAACCCTCAGGCGCGCGTCCCTGCCCGCCCAGTCGTCGAGGATTTTTCCGGAGGCGTCCGTGGAGCCGTCATCTACGGCGATGAATTCCAGCGGAACCCCCTCCTGCGACAGAATGCTCTCGATCGCCGACGACAAGGTTTCGGCGGCGTTGAAAACCCCCATGACGACCGAGACTTGAGGACCGCCGCTCATGGGACCCTCGAATCCTGCGCCTGCCACAGCGCGCGCGCGTCCTCGATCCAGGAGGGCGACAAACCGCTTTTCGAGCGCCGTCGGAACGGCGCGCGTTCGAGCAGCAGACACAGTCGGCCGGCCGCGCGCCATCCGACGGCGCGCGCCAGTCTCCGAACCATCCGCCCCCCGCGGGTTTCACCGCCGGCCTTCGCCGAAAGGCCGAGCAGAGCGTCGGCGGCCGCGGACAACCCCATCGCTCCGACGCGCCGCGCGAGGGCGAACGCCCATCGCGCGAAATGCCGCATTTCCGGCGCGTCGCACGGAACTCCGGCGCGCCGCGCGCAATCGAGCAGCCGCGGCAGGAATTCGGCCTCTTGCGGCAGATAGCTCTCCACTGCGGCGCCCGTGATGCGGTGTCCTTCGTGATAGCGTTGGCAGGACAACGTCTCCGGAACAAAGACCAGCCGCGCGCCCAACGCGCCCGCCCGCGCATCATAGTCCCAATCCTCCGGCCGCGAAGCCCGCCAGGGGCCGATGCGGTCGCAAAGCTCCCGGCGATAGAGCGGCGTGTGGGTGTGCCACCAGCGATCCACCAGCAGCGCCGGGAAAAGCCGCTCGAAGGAACGACCGGTCCATTTGCTCGGTTCCCGAAGCTTCGCCCCGTCCGCGCCGATCAGCCGGGACTGACCGTACGCAATATCGCATTCCGGGTGGGAAATCAGAGCGGCGACCTGCGCCTCGAACTTGCGCGGCAACAAAAGATCGTCGCTGTCGAGGTATTGGATGAATTCACCGCGCGCCAGCCGCCGGCCCGTCTCGCGGGCAAGCCCCGGACCGCCGTTTTCCCGCCGAACGGCGCGGACGATCTCCGGCTGCGCATGCTCCCATTCGCGAAGACGGTCCCACGTGTCGTCCGTGGAACCGTCATCCACCAAGATGATTTCGATGGGCCGATAGGTTTGCGCGAGGACGCTGCGCACCGCGTCGCCCGCCATCCATCCGCGGTTGAAGACCGGAATGACGGTTGAAACCAATCCCGGCACGATGGACGCCGGCGCGAACGGCAGCGCTTCCGTCCGGCCTTCAGCCCCCGCCGAATATTGCGCGGTTTCCATCGGCTACTCCGGAATCAGCCCGGCCCAGGCCGCCCATTCGCGGGTCGCCCGCATTCCCTGGTCCAAATCATAGGCCGGCTCAAATCCCAGCCGGCGGCGCGCTTTTTCGATCGAAACGCGCGCCGGCGACGCCATGAGCTCCAACTGTATCGGACGCGGAAGCCGCAGGGGGCGCCCCGGAGCGGACGGGGCGGCGCCGCCGCGTTTCATCCACCGATCCTTGGCCCGCTCCCAACGGGCGCGGGGAAGGAGGGCGCGCGCGAGCGCATACGCCTGCGCAAGCGCCGGCAAGGCCAGGATCGTCTGACGCAGGTCGCCGTCGGACCGAAGCCGGTGGATCAGCCGCCGAAACGGACGGGCGGATTTCGCCTGCGCGTTCAGCTGGGCGCGGACGCTCGCCGTGTCCATCGCGAGCAGGGACGACACGCCGAGCATCCGCTCATACGCGCCATAGAAATCCAGCCAGGTCGGCGGTTGTTCACCGGAAATCAGAAACGCCTCGCCCTCCACCGCCTCGGCAACCGCCGCGCGAAAGATGGCTTGAATCACATCGTCCAAATAGACGGCATTGCAGATTCCCTGTCCCCGCGCCGGCAGAACCACAATCCCTTCGCGCAGCTGGCGGAGCGGGCCCACGGTCCATCCGGCGAAGGGCCCATACACCACGGTGGGCTGGAGGATCACCGCCGGCAACCCGTCTTCGCGCGCGAGCCGCAGCAGTTCCCGTTCGCCGGCCTGCTTGCCGGCGCCATATGGATCCGCGCCGGGACGGCGCGGCGCGCTTTCATCCAGCGTCAACGCCCGCACGGGGCCGTACACGGAAATCGTGCTCAGATGCACCAGCCGGCGCGCCCGGCGGCGGCGGACGGCGGCGGCGATCGAGTCGGCCATTTCGCGAGCCGCGCGGACGCGCTCCGCACGGTTTCCCTCCGCCGGATACGTCAAGTCCACGACGATATCGCCTTCCGAGATCGCCCGATCCAGGATTCCGGCGTCCCGAACATCGCCGGAGACGATCCGGATCGGGAAGCGGGCCGCACGCGCCGCCTTCGAGAGCGTCCGAACCACGGCGACCGTCTCGACGCCCAATTCGCCGGCGAGCGCTTCGACGACACGGCCGCCGATCACGCCGCCCGCGCCCAGCGCCACGATCCGGGAACCGCGCAGCGCTTCGGCAACGGCGGACATCGCGAGCGCTCTCATGCACCGGCTCCGATCAGCGGACGCTCCCATACCCCGGCGACGGTTCGCCGGCGGGCATAGGCCTCTTCGATCAGGCGAATGGTTTCCCGCGCCTCCTCGGCGGCGGCGATTTCCGCGGGTTGGCGGCGGATGGCCTTCAACCAATTCTCCGCTTGTTCTTCGAAAAGGGTCACCCAATCCGGCGCCGAGTCCATCGCTCCTTCGACCGTTCCGGCGAGTCCGGTCTTCGACCGCGAGGGGGTCAATGTTGCCCGATGGTTGAGGGGTTCAACGTCCAACGTGGCGCGGGAACCGCGCAGCACGCACCGATTGCGGAGATCGCGCAGACGGCTCAGGCGGATCGTCCCTTCCGCGCCGCACAGCGATCGCACGCGCATCTCGCCGTCGGCCTCGACGCCGCCCGCGGCGTCATCCGCATATTCCACGAGCGTCAAATCGCCCAGCCAGCAACGCAGCATATCCAACACATGGGCGCCGGTATCCATGAACACACCGCCTCCGGCCGTCTCCCGGCGAAAAAAGAAATCCGAGGCCGCCGGCCAACGGTAAACACCGCCCTCCTCCACTTCAAACGCGGCAATATCGCCGAGCAGACCGGCGGACAGCCAATCGCGCACCGCGCGCACTGCAGGCAAATAGCGGCGCACCTGGGCGACCGCGAGGACGCGTCCGTTTTCGCGGGCCGCGGCGATCAGCGCGTCGCAATCGGCGACCGTGTTGGCGAGGGGTTTTTCCATTAGAACATGTTTGCCCGCGCGAAGCGCGGCGATTCCAATCGTGGCATGCAGATGATGCGGGAGCGCCAACACGACCGCGTCAACGCCATCCAGCATTTCTTGAAAATCGGCGACCGCGCGCGGCACGCCGAATTGCGCCGCCAAAATCCGCGCGCGCTCCAACGCCGGATCGGCGAGGGCCGCCACCCGCGCGCCGGCGACCCGCCGCAAGGCCGGCAGATGGTACCGGGCGGTCACGGCGCCGCATCCGACCACCCCGATTTGAATTGAGTCCACGGTCATACCACTGCGATTCCGGGGGCTGTTCCATCCGGCGCGGAAAACCCACCGCGAGCTTCCCCCTGTTGGTTGGACAGGCGGCGGGGTGATATAAGCAAAGATTCCATGCGCCATCAATCGTCCATATTAGCCTCCCTACGGCGGCCGGCGCTGGTACGACGCGGCCTCGCTCGCATGGCTGACCCCCGACCCCATCGGCGAGCGCGGCGTCAACCTCACCGCCTTCTGCGACGGGAACCCGGTGAACATCGTGGATCCGCCGGGGCTGGCGACGATGGATTTCGTTTTGGACTACGATCCGGAAAACGGATCAAATGTTGGCGGTTTTGCGCCGCTGTCCTTGGTGAAAAGCCCAAATGGATTTGTCGAGCGGGACGGATGTTCCCGATTGGCGGCGCTGGAGGCCGGCCACGGCGCGGGAGTCGGCTCACCGGCGTCGTGTGAAATCCGGCGATGTCGGCGGCGCACGCCTGACAGTCTTGTCGGAAGCCCGTAGCATGTGGGTAAAGCTTTGTAGCGTCATCCGCCGATGCGGCGTAGGAAGCCGGAGGCCTTCCGACAAGCGAGGTGAGCGGCGAGAGGTATGCGCAAACCGTCGCGATCGGGACGGCGTCACATCAAATTCTCCGTCCCTGTCCCTACTCCGCGAGAAATTGGCGAAGGACGTAGGGGAGGATGCCGCCGTGGCGGAAATATTCCGCTTCGACGGTGGTGTCTATGCGCGCCTTTGCTTGGAAGCGAATTGCGCGGCGATCGGACTTGACGGCCTCCACTTCGATCATGCCGCCCGGCGTGAGGTCGGCAATGCCGCGAAGGTGAATCGTTTCGCTGCCGTTCAGTCCCAGTGAATCCGCGGTGGCCCCCGCGGGAAACTCCAAAGGCAGCAGACCCATCCCAACCAGATTGCTCCGGTGGATGCGTTCATAACTTTCGGCGATCACGGCGCGAACCCCGAGTAGCGCCGGCCCCTTCGCCGCCCAGTCGCGCGAAGAACCGGCGCCATACATTTTGCCGGCGAGCACCACCAGCGGGACGTTCTCGCGCCGGTACGCTTCCGCCGCGTCAAATATCGTCATAACAGCGCCATCCGGCCAATGCCTCGTCCAGCCGCCTTCACGATCGGCTAAACGATTGCGCAATCGCACGTTGGCGAATGCGCCTCGCATCAGCACTTCATGGTTGCCGCGCCGCGCGCCATACGAGTTGAAATCGGCGGGCGAGACACCCTGCTCGATGAGATAGCGCCCGGCGGGGCTATCCTTCGGAATCGAACCCGCCGGCGAGATGTGGTCGGTGGTCACGAAATCGCCGAAATAGCCCAGCACGCGGGCGTTTTCGATATCGCCGCGAGGCGCAGGCGCCGGGGTGAAGTCGGCGAAAAACGGAGCTTCGCGGATATAGGTCGAATTCGCATCCCAGGCATAAACGTGGTTCTCCGTCCCTTTCAGCGCGTTCCACGCGGGACTCACATCGCTCAGCCGCCGGTAGGTGTCGAGGTAGTCTTCCGGGGATAGCGCCGACGCCACGGCGACGCGCAATTCGCTGTTATCCGGCCAGATATCGCGTAAATAGACGGGCTTGCCGTTCGTGTCTGTCCCCAAGGGTTCGTCGCCGAGATTGGCGCGGACCGTTCCGCGGAGCGCATACGCGATCACCAGCGGCGGCGAACAGAGGTAATTGGCGCGCGTGAGCGGATGGATGCGCCCTTCGAAGTTCCGGTTGCCGCTCAAAACCGCGGCGGCGACCAGGCCATTTTCACGAATCGCGCGCTCAATTTCGGGATCCAGCGGGCCGCTGTTGCCGATGCACGTGGCGCAGCCGTATGCGGCGACGTGAAAGCCCAGCGCTTCGAGATCGGCGAGCAACCCGGCTCGCCGCAAATACGCAGTCACGGCGCGGGAGCCCGGCGCGAAGCTGGTCTTGACCTGCGGCGGCACGCGCAGCCCGCGCGCCCGCGCCTTGCGCGCCATCAGCGCCGCGCCGATCATCAAGTCGGGGTTCGAAGTGTTCGTACAGCTTGTGATCGAGGCAATGACCACTGCGCCTTGTTCCAGCGCCCCCTGGGGGCCGAGGTCAACTCGACGGTTCGCCGCTTCCGGCGAAATACCGAATCCCTTGCGCTCGGCGGGCGCGGTCAGCGCGCGCTCGAATTCGCGCCCCACACGGGCCAGGGGAAGGCGGTCTTGCGGCCGCCGCGGTCCGGCGACGGAGGCCTCAACCCGATTGAGATCAATCTCCACGACGGCGGAATACTCGGGATCGGGCCGCCCGGGTTCCCGCCATAAGCCTTGCGCTTTGGCATACGCCTCGACGCGCGCGATGTGGGCGGGATCGCGCCCCGTTTCGCGCAGATAGGCGAGCGTGGAGGCGTCCATTGGGAAAAACCCCATCGTCGCCCCATACTCCGGCGCCATGTTCGCCACCGGCGCGCGGTCGGCCAGGGGCAGCGTGTCCAGCCCCGGGCCAAAAAACTCCACGAAATGCCCCACCACGCCCTGGGCGCGCAATGTCTCTGTCACCGTCAACGCCAGGTCGGTCGCGGTGGCGGGGCTGCGCAGCCGCCCCACGAGCCGCACGCCCGTCACCGGCGGCGGCGTGAGGGGGATGGGCTGCCCCAGCATCGCCGCTTCGGCCTCGATGCCGCCCACGCCCCAGCCGAGAATGCCCATGCTGTTGATCATCACGGTATGCGAATCGGTGCCGACGACCGTGTCGGGCGCGGCGACGACGCGGCCTTCGGCGTCGCGCTCGTCAAACCGCACGCCCTCCGCGAGGTATTCCATGTTCACCTGATGGCAAATCCCCAATCCCGGCGGCAGCACGCGCAATCGGGCAAATGCTCGCTGTCCCCAGCGCAGAAACGCGTACCGCTCGGCATTGCGCTCAAACTCTTTTTCGATGTTCGCCTCGAACGCGCGCGCGGACCCCGCCTCGTCGAGTTGCACCGAATGGTCAATGACCAGATCCACGGGTATGAGCGGCTCGACGCGCCGAGGATCCCCGCCGGCGCGAGCCAGCGCGCCGCGCAGCGCCGCGAGATCCACTACGCACGGCACGCCGGTGAAATCCTGCAAAAGCACGCGCGCCGGCAAAAACGGTATCTCGCCGCCGCCGGGATTCGCCGGCGACCAGCGCGCGAGGCTTTCTACGTGTTCCGGCGCGAAGCCCGGCCGCTTCATTCCCTGTCCCCGCAACACCGTCTCCAGCAGGATGCGCAACGAATAGGGCAAACGAGCGATCCGTCCCCAGCCGAGCTCCTCGATGACGGCGATGCGATAATATCGAAAAGAACCGGATCCGGCTTCGAGCTCGGCCAGGGCGTTGGGAATCGTCTTCATGAGAAAACCTTTCACAGGCAAAACGGCGCGCGATGATAGGGCGGGGCCGCCGATCCGTCAAACCCGGCCGCCATCGGAACTTGCGGTTTTTTCCAAGGCTTGGAAGAATGAGGCCGTCCATTTTCCAAACCTTGGAAAAAGCGGCGTCCGACGCCGGGAAGCGGAACACGATGGCGACAGCGAATCTGAAAAAAGCGGTGGGCATTGATTTCGGCGGGACGGAAACCAAACTGGCGCGCGTCAACGAGCGCGGCAAGGCCGAAGCCGCCGCCTCGTTTCCCACCGCGGAAGCGCCGGGCCCGGATGCCTGGATCGCGGCGGTCGCGGCGGCGCTACCGCAGCTGGGCTTATCGAACGAGCCGGAAACGTTGCGGCGTGAAATCGTCGGCATCGGGATCGGCGCGCCGGGCTTCACGGATTTCGAGCGCGGCTATATTTACGATCTCACGAATGTGCCCGGCTGGAAGGCCGTGCCGTTGGCCGATCGAATGGAAGCTCGGTTCGGCGTGCGCACACGGGTGGACAACGACGTCAACGCCATGGCGATGGGCGAATGCACATTCGGCGTCGGACGCCTCTATCAGCACGCGGTGTTTGTCACCCTCGGCACGGGCGTCGGCGGCGGCTTGCTGATCCACAATCGGATCTATCGCGGCGCGCACTCGATGGCGGGCGAGATCGGCCACGTCTCCATTGACCTCAACGGCATCCGCTCGCCGCAGGGGGTGGGAGGGCTGGAACAATATGTCGGCAACCGCGCGATCGTCGAGCGCGCCGCGGCGGCGTTGCGCGCCGGCCGCGCGAGCGCCTTGCGCGAGCGTTACGCCGGCGACTTTTCCCGCCTCACTCCGCGCGACATTGCCGCCGCGGCGACCGCGGGCGACGCATTGGCGCTCGAGGTTTTCGATTTCGTGGCCCTCTGTCTCGCGACCGCCTTCGCCTCCATCGCCTATCTGCTGCAACCGCAGGTCATCATTGTCGGCGGCGGCGTGGCGCAAGCCGGGCCGGTGCTTTTCGATCCGCTCCGGCGGCATTTGAAAGACCGGCTTTCGCCCTTGTTTTACGACCGCATGGATGTGCGGCCCGCGGCGCTCGGGGCGGCGGCGGGCGTCATCGGCTGCGCAGCGCTTGCGCTGGCGGAGTCTTGACGTTTTTGACAAACTTTTTTGCGGCGGTATGTTGAGCAATGAGAATATACCGCCCGTCGGCGCGCCTTGCGGCTGTTTCGCTTCTCTTCGCCGTCCCGGTGTGGAAAGCGACCGCGGACGAGAGATCAACGCCAACGCCTCTCGAATCCGGCGCGATGTCCGAGGGTCATTTTCCGGCGCCATCCAGCTCGCCCGCCGCTCCGAGTCCGGCCTCCACGCCGTCGGCCCCCGCCTCGGTGAATCCTTCCGGCTTCGCCGGCAGCCATGTTTCTTTCGGTCTCGCGGATGGGCTCATTCGCGTGGCGCGCGGCGGCGAGTGGCTGCTGCTGGCCAACCCGCGTTTCATGGCCAGCGACGACGACGAGCAACTTTATGGTTTGGGTTTCATTTTCCGCCGCCGTCCCGGCGAGGGTATTCGCCAATCGCTCTTTCTCCGGTTCGATGTGCGAAACACGCCGGGCGACAATTGGTACACCACGACCTCCGGCGGGTTTGAGCATCGCGGCGCCCTATGGACCGGGCGTCTGCGCGGCTTCATTTCGCCGCATGGCGCCGACGTGGTCGAGCGGCGCATCGAGGAGGAGGAAGTCCGGCGTCCCGACGGTTCCACCGACACGATCCGCCGAACCTTCGAGCGGCTGGAAATTCCGCTGACCGGCGCCGAAGCCGAGGGCGGTCTTCGCATCCCGTTGCCGCCCTTTTTGGGCGACCTGCGGATTTTCGGCGGCGCGCATTATCGCGACGGTCCGAGTTTCGATGCGCAGTCGGGTTGGTTGACGCGGACGGAATACCGGCCGCGGGAGCGGTTCTCGTTCGAATTCGCGGCCTACTTCAACCGGGATTTTACGGAAGTCGAGTACCTCTTCGGGGTTCGCGCCATTTTCCCGTTCGGAACCGGCGGCGGAGGAAACGGCAAATCCATGGGCGGCGAACACTTCTGGTTCGAGCCGCCGCCGTTCAACCCCCGCGCGGTTTCGGGGAAAAGCGCCTCGGCCCGCCGCAGCAAGGAACAGGTCGTCGGCACGAAACCGCCGCCGCCGCCGCCATCCATGGCGCCGAAGTTCGACGGCGATCAACCCTCCGATCCCGATTTGCCCCCCGATACCGAACCGCCCGACGGCCCGGATTTGCCGTATGATCCGGATTCTCCGGACTGGAGATAAGAAGAACAAAAGGAAAAAGCGCAGGGAAAAGCTCGACGGCGCGCAAACGATTCTCAGCGGCTGAAATTGAGAATCACAACATTCGTTTCAGCGCCCACGCGGCGGGAAGCAGCAGCGCCAGCAAAGAGCCGGCGAATCGGAAAAGCGAAAAGCTCCGCCGCCGAACGAGACACCGCGGCGGCGGCAAGCCCGGGCGACTCCGGTAAAGAGAGCCCGCCTGGGCGTGAGAGCCTCCATAAATATCGCCGATGCTTCTGGCGTTCATGCCGCTTCTCATCCTCAAAGCACGCCAGAACATACATCGGATTATGTCTGCCGCAAGCGACTCAACCGTTTTCTAACAGACGCATCGCCTTCTCGATGTCGTCCACCCGCGCGATGACCATCCCTACGGGCACCCTCGGGCTGCTGGCGCAATAACAGTACTCGATGTTCACGCCATTCGCGCCCCACAGCTCCGCGACGGCGCCCAGACCGCCCGGACGGTTGCCGATCTCCAGCCACAACACTTCTTTTTCGAAGAATAGATGGCCTTCTTTCCGCAGAACCTCCATCGCCCGGTCCGGCGCATCGGTGACCATCCGGACGTAGCCATGCTCGATGCCCTCGGCCAGCGTCAGCGCGTAAATATTGACGCCGGCATCGCCGAGCAACCGGCAGACGCGCCCCAACGTTCCCGGCCTGTCTTCCAGAAAGACGGAAATCTGTCGTCCCTTCGAGAACTCGATTCCTTTGCCTTTGTTCATCGCACCCTCTCCCGAAACGGCGGCCTGCCGCGCGCCCCTCTTTTACACGCCGGTTATGGGGACAGGCAAGCGATCAGGTGAATGCGGCGGAAGGGAGCGGCCCTTTGCTTCGGTTGAAGCGGCAGATATTGGGACACGGATATAGGGACAGGCAATTTTCCGCCGGGGCTTCAGGCATGTTCGTGCGTGACGGCGCCGCGGCCAAAAGGCAGACTGCGGCCCGCATGAACGAGCGAATGCAACGCCGTCGCCGAGCGCGCCGGTTTTTTGGGCGCTGCTGCGGTCTTCTCGCGGTCGCCCTGCCTTGGATGCGCGGCGAGCGGCCTTTGCCGCCCGGCGTTTCCCTCGCGGGGCCGCCGCGCCCGCTGGGAGCCGATGGCGCCCGACTGTTGCTCGACCGCACGGTGTGGGACCCCGACACCGCTGCGCGCCGCATCGAGCAGGAAATCTTCGAAACCGTTTTGCGCCGGATTGGGGAAGCGCGCCGCCTGCTGGTCATGGATTGGTTTCTTTGGAACGGCTGGCGGGGCCGCGGCGCGGAGTTTCATCGCGATATTTCCGCCGAACTCACAGCGGCGCTGATCGAAAAACGGCGCGCTTCGCCGGATATGGATCTGCTCGTTCTGACCGACCCGATCAACCGCATTTACGACGGGCATGAGGCGGCGGACCTTCGCGCGCTGCGGGACGCCGGCATCCCGGTGGTGTATACGGATGTCAACCGTTTGCGCCCCACCAACCGGGTGTTCACGCCGCCGGCCGAATTCTTCGCTCCGTTGTTCTCGCGCGTCGGACCCCTGCGCCGATGGGCCGACCGGCCTCGCATCAAAAACCCGTTCGATATCGCGGAACCGCCGATCAGCGCGCGCCAGATGGCGCGGCTTCTGCATTTTCGGGCCAATCATCGCAAACTTCTGGTGGCGGACGACGAATCCGGCGCGCTGCGCTTGCTCATCGGCAGTTTTAATCCCTCCAGCGCCAGTTCCGCCCATGTCAACGTAGCGCTGGAATGCGGGGGCCCCGTTGCGTTGGACGCGTTGGCGTCCGAACTGGCTGTCATCGAATGGTCGCTGGCCGGCGACTATGCGCCGCCGGCCGCCGAAACGCAGCGGGCGCGGGAGACCCTCGATCGCATTCGCCGGCGCTGTCTCGCGGAAATCGCGGCGCTGCCGGCGGCCGACGCCCAAGTCGAAGGCCCCCGCGTTCAATGGCTCGGCGAAGGGGCCATTCACCGCCGGCTGCTGGAGCGGTTGGACGCCCTGAGGTCGGGCGACGAGGCGCGGGTGGCCTTGTTTTATCTCTCGGATCGGGCCGTCTTGCGCGCGTTGCGCGGCGCCGCCCGGCGCGGCGCCCGTATTCGCCTGATTCTCGATCCCAATCGGGACGCCTTCGGCCTTGAGAAAAACGGCATCCCCAATCGTCCGCTCGCCGCGGGACTCGCGGCCTACGGCGCGCGCGCGGGGCGAAATCTGATGATCCGGTGGGCGGACACGCACGGCGAGCAATTCCATGCGAAAGCCGTCCTTTTCACCTTCGCGGACGGCCCGCCGGAGCTGTTGGCCGGCTCGGCCAATTGGACTTCGCGCAATTTGCGCGACCGTAACCTGGAGGCCAATGTGTTGGTGATCGGCGACGCCGCCGTCGCCGCGCGTTTCGCGGATGCGTTCGACGCGGCCTGGGAAAATCGCCCGGGCGGACTTTGCCGAACGCGCGAATATGCCGCCTTCGCCGAATCGCCCGCTGCGCGCCTCTGGAAAGCGCCGCTGGGTTATCTCCAGGAGGTCACCGGCGCTTCGTCCTTTTGAATCGTTTCGACGCGCCGGCGGCGCGGGTTCGCGCCAAGCGATCGCGGCCGGATCGGCTATGTTCGCGGCGGGTGCACTCGCCGCAAGCCGATCCCCGGCTGAAGCGTCACAACGATCCCCTCGTCGGACACGGCGGCGCCGTTCGCGCGGACGCAACGCCAGCGCAGAGCGCCGCCGGCATCGCATTCCAAACGAGCGGAAACGGCAACCAGCGGTTCCAGCCGAGCCGCCAGTCCCAAGGTGTCGGCGTCGCCCGGCGCCGGCAGCGTTAGCAGCGTCGTGACGCCCATGCGCTCGAGGGCGCGAAGAAAAGAACGCGCCGCCGCCTCGTCGGCGTTCTCCAGCCAGGGCGAAACCGGGTCCAGCGCGACGCGGCGAATGCGGTTCGAGAGGAGAATCTCGGCCAGTTGCTCAAAGGCGGCCGAGGGTATTTGAGCGGCCGCCGGCCCGCGTTCCGGCGCGTAGCGCCGCGAATCCAGCGCCAGCAGGCGGCCCGATTCTATCGGCTCATCGAGCGGAAGTCGGAGAGCGCGGGCAAATTCCGCGACTTCCCCGGACGCGCGCGGCGAGAGCAGCAATCCTCGTTCCCGACGCGAAAGGCCGCGGGCGAGAAATTGCAGCGCGAATACGGACTTTCCGGCGCCGGACGGTCCGCGAATCAGCAACGCCCGCCCCCGCGAAACGCCGCCGAAGGACGCATCGAAAAATTCCGCGCCGGTTCGAACCGGCGGGGGCGTCGGCGGAGCGCCGATCGCCGTACGGTCGGCGCCGGGCCGCAGCCGGCGTTCCAGCGCTTCCACGATGAGCGCGAGTTCGAAAGGCGTCGAAATCCAGTCGTGGCGGACTCCCTCCGGCGGAGTCGGGGCGACGCGCAGCAGCGGCGTCGTTCGGGGAAGCGCCTCCAGCCGCTGAACGCCATCCGCGATCACGGCGGAAAAAGCGCGCTCGGCGATCTCGCGGGGATCGGACATCCGCTCGACGGTATGGCCCCGCCGCCGCAGGCGCCGCTCGACAAATTCCGCCCAGGGCGCTTCGGCGGACGCGATCAGAATGGACCGGCGACCCGTCATGACCAGCGAGCGATCGCTCAACGCTAGACCGGAAACGCCGAAAAATCCAGCGCGCTCAATTCCGCCGTGATTGCCGCGATCTTTCGTGGCAGACTCCGCGCATGAATTTTTTCGCCACGGCGGCCAAGAATACGGAGCCGGCGTTGCGCGACGAATTGCGCGAGCTCGGGTTCGAGGGCGTGCGTTGTGATCGCGGCGGAGTGCATTTCCGCGGCGACTGGCCGGAGGGATGGCGGTGCTGTCTCTGGTCCCGAATCGCCATGGCCGTGCTGGCCCCGCTGGCGGAATTCGAGGCGCCGACCCCGGAGGCGCTGGGGGAAGGGGTCGCCACGGTGGATTGGACCGCATTTCTGACCCCGAAGCACACGTTGGCGGCGCGCGCGGTGTGTCGTTCGAGCCGCCTGACGCACAGCGGATATGTCGCGCTGCGGGTCAAGGACGCCATTGTGGATCAACTGCGGGCGCGGTGTGGCGCCCGTCCTTCCGTGAATCGCGACGATCCGGATGTGTCGGTATTCGTGCGGTTGGCGAACGATCGCGCGACGATCGCGCTGGATCTGGCGGGCGCGCCGTTGCACCGGCGGGGATACCGGCTGGACGGCGGTCCGGCCCCGCTGAAAGAAACGCTGGCCGCGACCCTGCTGCGGATGTCCGGCTGGGATCGGCGCGCGCCGCTGGCCGATCCGCTGTGCGGCTCCGGCACGATCGCCATTGAAGCCGCGCTGTGGGCTGCGGGCGTCGCGCCAGGGCGCTTGCGGGAGCGATTCGGTTTCGAACGCTGGGCCTGTCATGGCGAGGCGGAGGCGGCGCGCTGGCGCGCGCTCCGCGCGGAAGCCGAGGCGCGCGCCGCGGCGGCGACCGAGTTCGAAATTGTGGCCGGCGACCGAGATTCCGACGCGTTGCGCTCCGCGGAAGCCAACGCCCGACGCGCGGGGGTGCGCGTGCGATTTCACCGGGGTTCGTTCGAGACCTTGCCGGCGTTCGATCGCCCCGGCTTCATCGTGACCAATCCCCCGTACGATCGTCGGCTGGCGGTGGAGGGCGATTTCCACGAACGGTTTGCCGCGTTTCTGAACGAGCGCGCCGGCGATACGGTCGCGCTCCTCACCGGCAATCCGGCGCTATCCCGGACCATCCGCCGAAAGCCCGCGCTCGCGCGAACGCTGTTCAACGGCGATCTCGAATGCCGCCTGCTCGTGTATCCGCCCCGCCATTGAAGGGCGTCCGAAGCGCACTTGAAAAAATCCGAGAACGCCGCCGCCGAAGCCGTTTGCCCCCCCGAAAAACCGTGGAGGGTCGCCCTGGATTCAACCGGGCGCTTTCGCGCGTCTATCCTTCTATTTTCACGGCGACGGCCGCCGCGGGCTCGATCACGCGAAAAGCGAAGGACTCCGTGAAGTATAATGTGACCGCGCGAGGGTCATGGCGCTGATAGCCGATCGAGAGGTCCTGGCCCAGGGTCAACTCGTAATCGCCGCCGCGCGCGCTCAGGATGGCGGCCCCCTGGATCGCGGGCGACCATCGGATGCCCGCCTTAAAGAAGGCTTCCACGCGCGCGCGGATGGGGTAGCCCCCCGGCGCGCCGCTCATTAATTGTTCATAGATGACCGCGTCGGTGGCCAGGCCGAAGGGGCCGCCGATCCCGGCCTTTTCCAATGCGATCAAACCGCGCTCCAGCGCCGCGACCAGCGCCGCGGGCTCATTCTTCACGGCGATCGGCGCATGCGGAGAGACGCCGAGGATGCCTTCGATGCCGGCCTCGCGATGGCCGTTCCAGATCGTCTGTTCCTCGAAAAGCGCGATCGCCGCCGCGGCGCGGGTCAGCGCGGAGAGATCGAGGTCTTTCGCGCCGCGGTCCGCATTGTCGAGCTCCCAAATCAAAAGCTCGAACGCCGCGCGGGATTCAATGAGCGGCTTCACTTCGCGAACGCCCCAGCGGACGCCGGGGACCGGTTCCGCCTCCGTGGCCCGGACGCGGCCCGTATTGACCGCCGAGAAATCCCAGCCCATCGGGCCGATAACGGAAATGAAATGACGGGCCGACAGGTGTCCCTTCAGGGCGCGTGTCGCCTGCGCCTCGATCTGGGTCCAGGCCGCGTCGGTGATGGGAGCCCAGTGCTTTCGAAGAAAATCG
Source organism: uncultured bacterium (assembly GCA_937935255.1). Classification (GTDB taxonomy): domain Bacteria; phylum Verrucomicrobiota; class Kiritimatiellia; order PWTM01; family PWTM01; genus CALGXT01. The sequence continues at coordinate 68,778 of CALGXT010000076.1, forward strand.
CTCATGGTGGTGTTCCTTTCTATGCTTTCGGTTTGCCGATGCCCAGATCCCCAGACGACGCCGCCGCGGGCGCGACGTCCTTTGCCGCGGACTCCAACGCGGCGATCGGCCCCTTCGTGAACAGGTATTTTTTCATTTGCTCGTCGAACGCCGGAATGCGCCGCCGCAGCCATTCGAACAGCATGACGGCGTGTTCGACTTCTTCTTCGCGGTTGTGGTTCAATAACGCCTTCAGTTCCGGATCCTGCGCGGCGTCCATGCGCTGCGCATAATAATCCACCGCTTCCAATTCTTCTTGCAAACTGGCCAAGGCGCGGTGCAAATCCCGCGTGTTCGAAGTCGCTTCCGTTTCCAGGTGTTGGCTGCTCATGGTTCGGTCTCCGGGCCGACACTATACGCGAGGATTTGGCGGACTCAAGGCGCATCGGCGAATCGGCGTTCCCGGCTTGCCAAACGTCCGCCGGCGGCCGATGCTCTGGCGATGCGGAACCAAGGCGGTGAGATGGCGGGCGCGAATTCAATTCCGGGCGACCGGCGTTTGCTGTTGGCGAACGTGGGCAATACGCACACGGTGCTCGCGCAGTATCGCGCGGGCCGAATTGGGCGTCGGCTTCGGCTTTCGACGCGCGCCCCGCGGGAAGAACGCGCCGCGGCGTTGAGCGCTTTCGCCCTCCGGTTCGACTTCGCGGGCGCGGCGCTGTGTTCGGTGGCGCCGGCGGAGGAAGCCGACTGGCGGGCCCGCCTGTCCGCGCTGACGGGGCGTCCGGTGTTGACGATCGGGCCGGACGCGCCGCTCGGTGTGCGGTTGGATGTTCCGCATCCCGAGCGGGTGGGCGCAGATCGCCTGGCCAATGCGGCTGCGGCATTCGCCTGCTATGGCGCGCCGACGATCGTTGTGGACGCCGGAACGGCTACGGCCATCAGCGCGCTGGTGAAGGGGCGCGGCTTCATTGGCGGGGCCATCGCGCCGGGTCCGGGTCTATTTTACGACTATCTCGCGGAGCGCACGGCGAGGCTGCCGCGATTGAATCCGGGCGGATCGGTTCCCCTCTTCGGACGCACAACCGCGGCGGCGATGCGCCTCGGCGCCGCGGTCGGCTATCCGGGCATGGTCCGCGCGCTGCTCGATCATCTGCGGCGGGTCCCCGAATTACAGCCCGCGTTGACGGTCGTCACGGGCGGCGGCGGCCGCTCGCTGGCCCGCGCGCTCGGCCCCGATGCGATTTATGACCGCGACCTGACCTTGTTCGGGATCGGCGTCGCGGCCGATCGTTTTTTTGGCTAGCGATCCGCGGAGCGCCGCCGCGCCCGGCGTTTATTGCTCCGGCGATTCGAAAAAAAGTTTCGCTGTGCTATATTCCTACGGAATCGGCGTTTATGAGATGGCTCAGACTATGTGAGCGCTTATTGCGGCGCTGCGGAAGGGCTTCGCAGTTGTTGCTTTTCGTCGTTTTTACCGCCGAGGCGTCTCCTTCCGGCGCGGCGAAGATACCGGTTTCCACGCGCGACATTTTCGCCGTTTCTTATGGCGATATCGCCGCCGCCCTCGGCCTGACGCAAGCGGAAACCGCCCTCAAGGCGGAGAACGCGGAACTGGCGATGCGCTGCGGCGACCGCGCGGTGGCCTATCTGCCCGATCCCGCGAACTCCCGCATTTTATTTTACGGATGGCCGGCGACGAACCGTTACACGCGCGCGAACATGTTCTGGATCGAGCCGGGCGTCGGACGGCACATGGAACGCGTGGCGCCCGAGCCGGCGCCGGCGCCGCCCAACCCGACCTTTTTCTGCCGTCGCAACGAGGAAAAGGAAGTTTATGTGATGGTTGAATTTCCGGAGTTGCGCGACGACATTTTTTATTGGGATTTCTTGAATGCCGCCAATGTCTCCGGGGGCGGAAACCGCAAGGACTTTGCGGCGCCCCTGGACGGGTACGCCGGCGGTCCGGTGGCGTTCACGGTTCGTCTGTTCGGCTGGAATGACACGGCGTGGAACCCCGATCACCGCGCCAACCTTTACTTCAACGGCACGCTGGTCGGAACCCGGGATTTCGACGGCCGCGCCGAAGTGGTGGTCGAATTCACCGTGCCCGAATCGCTGGTGTTGCCGTCCGGCAACAAGCTCACGGTGGAAGCGTACAAGTTCTCTTATCCGGACTCTAAATACAACAGTTACATCATGGTGGATGGTTTCGAAATGGCGTTCGTTCGCGATTATACGCCTTCCCCCGCGCTGCTCGTCGCCTCCCCTCCCGCCTCCGGGCGGCTTTCCGCCGATCTCTTTTCCGCTCCACTGGTTCTCGAGGTCACCGACCCCTATCTGCCCCGGCGC
>CALGXT010000077.1 GCA_937935255.1 uncultured bacterium
GGCTGTCCCGCGCCGACGCGCCATCCGTCAATCGTCACCGTGCGTGTCATCTCGGCTCTTCTGAATTTTCCGGCGCGGCGATGCGCCCGCGCCGCCCGTTTATAGCGGCCCGCCGGCCTTTTGGCAACCGCCCGCAATACGACCGCTCGCGCGGCGAAAGATACTTGAAAGCGATTTTTTCAACATCTACAGTTCCATTGAACCGCGCCGAACCGGCGCCGAAATACCATCCCATGAGCGACCGCATCCTGATGATTGACGATCAGCCCGACAGTCTGGAACTCTTTTCCATGCTGTTGCGCGCGGATGACGCGACCCGCGAACTTTTTCAGGCGACCGACGGCGCCGCGGGCATCGAAAGGGCCCGGCAAAAGCCGCCCGACCTCGTGGTGCTGGATGTCAAGATGCCGGGCATGGATGGCTTCGAGGTGTGCCGTCGCCTCAAGGCCGATCCCGCCACGGCGCATGTGCCGGTATTGATGGTCTCCGGGGTGTGGATCAGCGCGCGGCACCGCGCGCACGGCTTGAACCTCGGCGCCGACGGCTATCTTTGCAAGCCTTTCGAGCCGGCGGAATTCACGGCCCAGGTGCGGTCGTTGCTTCGCTTCAAGCGGCAAGGCGACCTCCTTCGGGAGCGCGAGCGCTCGCTCGAGACCGAGCTCGAACGCCGTCTGGGGCAATTGCGCGAGAGCGAGGAACGCTACCGCCTGCTGGTCGAGCAGTTGCCCGCCGTCACTTACCGGCTCGAGCTCGGCGCCCCGCCGCGTTTCACTTACGTCAGCCCGCAAGTGGAGCCGTTGCTGGGCCTGCGGGCGGAGGAGTGGAGCCGCGATTTCCGCGGCTGGCTCGAGCGGATCCACCCGGAAGACCGTCCGAACGTCGAACAGCTCCTGCTGGGCGCGGAACCGGGCGCGGCGCGGGCTATCGAGTACCGGATCCGGGGCCGCGACGGCCGGGAAATCTGGTTTCGCGACCACTTTCAGCGGGTGAAATCCCCCGCCGGCGCGCCGGACGTTTTGCACGGCGTGATGGTCAACATCACCGACCGCAAGACGGCTGAAGCGGTGCTTCGGCAGAAAGAGGAGCAACTCCACCAGTCGAACAAAATGGAGGCCTTGGGGCGGCTCGCCGGCGGCGTCGCGCACGATTTCAATAACCTCCTGACGTCTATTCTGGGATACAGCAACCTTTTGCTCGAACGCCCGGAACTTCCCGCGGATGCCGCGAATGAAATCCGCGAGATCGTGCGGGCGGGCGAGCGCGCCGCGGAGCTGACCCGCCAACTGCTCGCCTTCAGCCACCGGCAGCCGGCCACGACCGAGCCGCTCGATCTCCGGGAGGTTGTCGAAGGCATGGAAGGCCTGCTTCGGCGAACGTTGGGCGAGGATGTCGCGCTGATGATCACCAGTGACGAGCAGCCCGCCGTGATCCGAGGCGACGGGTCTCGGATCGAACAGGTGATTATGAACCTGGCCGTCAACGCGCGCAACGCCATGCCGCACGGCGGAACACTGACCCTGTCCGTCGCCCGCGTGGAACTCGATGAGGAATTCTGCCGGCTTCACGAGGGGCTTTCGCCGGGCGACTATGTGCGGCTCGAAGTCCGCGATACGGGGTGCGGCATGACGCCGGAAGTGGCGGCGCGGGCCTTCGAACCGTTTTTCACCACGAAACCCCGCGGCCAAGGCGTCGGCATCGGCCTGGCGACGGTGTACAGCATCGTGCGCGCGATGAACGGCGCCATCGAGCTGGAAACCGCCCCCAATCGGGGCGCGCGGTTTCGGATGTATTTCCCTCGCGTTGAGCAGGCGCCGGCACAGCGCGCGCGGCTCGCGCCCGCTCCGCCGCCCGAAGGCCGCGAGACGTTGTTGCTGGTGGAGGATGACCCCTCGGTGCGCCGCCTCACCGCCCGCCTGCTGGCCGGCCTAGGCTACAACGTTCTCGAGGCCGGCAACGGCGGCGAGGCGCTGATGATCGTCGAGCGCCCGGATGCGCAGATAGACTGCGTCGTCACGGACGTGGTCATGCCCCACACCAGCGGGCTGGAGCTGGTTCGACATCTGCGGCGGTCGCATCCGAACCTTCGCGTGCTGTTCATAACGGGCTTCGCGGCGGATGCCGAACCGATGTTGCGCGCCGAAGGCGAGCGCGCCCCGATCCTGATCAAACCGTTCGATCGAGAGACGCTGGCGCGCGCCGTGCGCAACGCGATCACCGCGCCGGAATCCGCTTGAAGCGCGCTCAACGCGCCGCTATTCGCCCAACGCGGTTTCCAGCGCAATCAACGCGTAACTGGTCACCAGCACGGGGTCCGACTCCCAGTAGCGCCCGACCTCGTTGACCCAATAGCCGTGCCCGGTTTGGGGATCCGTGCGCTGGAGCGAGAGCAGTTTCCGAATGAGCTGCTCCCGCCAGTTGAAGGCAGGCCGATCTTGGGGCCGCAGCACATCCCGCCCATACGCGGCCAGCCCTTTGGCCATCACGTTGTACAGATAATACAGCCCCTCGCGCTCGTCCTGGGTGTCGTGGGCCTCGCGCCCGTCCGATTTCGTGTTGTTGGCGTCGAGGTTCCAGTGGTTCACCGCCCAGTTCACCGTCGCCTCCACGCGCGGATCGCTGCGGTCCACGTCGGCGTAGATGTAGCTCAGCAGACCCGCATAGGTCATCCCCTGCATCGAGCGGAATTTCACAATGCCGTCCGCGCCTTTCACCGTGCCGGCGCGCGTCTGGTTGGGATGATAAACAAACCCGCCGCGATCGCGCGGATCGTCGCTGACCCACGGCGCGGGATTGACGGTCGGCTCATTGTGCGTCCGCTGGATGAACTCGCGCGCCGCCTTCCAATCGAGATCGGCCCGTTCCTCGCCTTCGCGGCGCAGGTCCTCGACCGACTCGGTCATGCGCATCGCCTCGTATGCGATGTACGAATTCGACAGGTCGGCGTACGGGCGGCCGGTGCCGGCGTCATAGCCCATGCCGCCGTGATAGACGTCGCCGCCAAGATGCTGGCTGCGCGCGACGAACCGGCGGGCGCGCTGCACGATCGGCACGACGTCCGGATCGCCCGTCAGGTGCAGGGCGACCATGCAGATCGCCGTGTTGTAATTGCTCAATCCGCCGCCCCGCGTCGCCTCCGGCGGATCGCGATAGATGCCGCCGTTCTCCCGCGCGTTGGCCTTCAAAAACGCGATCGCGCGCCGGACTTCAGGGCTTTCGCGATCGCCGCCGCGCACGAGCGCCCAGAGCGGCAGACCCGTGAGCGCCGGATGGAGCGGATTCGACCAGTGCCCGCCGATCTCCGTCGCGTTCTGCTTCGCCCGCAGCCAGTCGAGCCCGCGCGCGATCGCGGCGCGCGCCTCCTGGCGCAGCGATTCGGTGAGGCCCTCGGCCCCTTCCGCCGTCATCGTCAACGCCGCGCCGGCCGACGGGGGCGGGGTGTCTTTCGCCGCATCCTGCGCCCGCGCCGTCGCCGCGAGAAGCGCGCCAACCGCGCCCAGATACCCTATGAACCATCGCATTTTCATGGCCGATCTCCTCCGAGAAAACACTTTGGGTTTCAGTCTACACCATTTTCCATGAATGAGGCGAGTTTGGACATGGCAACGATCAGGAAAATCCCGAGTCTCCGTGCTCCAGACCCGGCCGGTTTGCCCGGCCGCGGGTCAGATCGGAAAAAGGATTTGAAAGGCGCCGCGCTTTTGACGACGCGCGGAAACGGGAACGGAGTCCCCGCCGCACTTTCTGAAACGCTCGCGCCGCGATCGAGCCCGCTGCCTTCCATCCCCGCGCCCCGCTCTTCCGCCCGTTTCCAACCGCGGCCGCGAGTGTATCACACTTCGCGAAGTGTGATACACTCGCGGAACGCCATTCCCGGCCGCAGGATGGTGGGTTCGCTTGCCGCCGCGGCTTCCGTTTTCAGTCTCGACGATCCGCTCACCATCACGAGCTTCCACGGTGTTTGCCGGGAAATTCAGGGGGCGCCGCAGGCCCGTTTTCGCGTTCGCTCCATTCGCCGACCAGATCGTAATCCAGCGACTCCACAATGCGCGCCCGCACAAGCGCGCCGGGCGCGGGCGGACGCCCGCGCCCCCGCAAATAGACCGCGCCATCCACGTCGGGCGCCTGCCAGGCGGCGCGCCCGACAACGCGCACCCCGCGCGGCGCCTCCGCGCCCCCCGCCGCCGGGCCATCGGCCATGATTTCGATTTCCTGACCGACCCACGCGCGGAGCCGCTCGCGGGTGACCGTTTGCTGCGTTTCCATCAGCGCCGCGCGCCGCCGCTCCTTTTCCGCGGCGGGCACGTCGTCGGCGAGCGCCCCCGCCGGCGTCCCCGGTTCGCGGGAGTAGGCGAACACACCCGCATACAGAAACGCGCCTTCCGCGACCCACCGCCGCAATTCCTCAAACTCCTCCGCCGTTTCGCCGGGGAAACCGACGATATAAGTCGTGCGCAACCCGGCCGCCGGCCATCGCGCGCGCACGCGATCCAAAAGAAGCCGCAAGTCGCGCTGCGTCACGCCGCGCCCCATCGCGGCCAGCACGCGATCGTGGATATGCTGGAGCGGCAAATCCAGATAGGGACAGAGACGCGGATCGCCCGCGAGCGTGTCCAGCAACTCGTCCGTGACGTGGCGAGGATGGGCGTACATCAGGCGGAACCGCGCCGCGCCCTCCAGACCCGCCAGCGCCCGCAGCAGGCGGGGTAGCGCATATTCCCCATAGAGGTCCCGACCGTAACTGGCCGTATCCTGGCCGACGATCAGGATTTCGCGCGCGCCCGTCGCAATCAGCTCGCGCGCCTCCGTCACCAGCGCTTCGAGGGGGCGGCTGGCGTGCGGGCCGCGAATCAGCGGAATCGAGCAATAACGGCAGCGGTTGGAGCATCCCTCGGAAATCTTCAGCGCGGCGATGTGCGGCGGGCCGGTTCGAAGCCGGGGGCCGCGGTGGAACGCCTCCCCCGCCCCCGGCGCCGCCGAGTCCGCCGGCGGGGCGGCGGTCTCCTCGGCCAACAGCGCGCGGCAAATTTCCGCGATGCGCGGATAATCCGAAAAACCGATCGCGGCATCCGCCGGAATCTCCTCCGCCTCGGCCGCGCCGCCGGGGCCTCGGCGCCGCTCCACCCAGCAACCCAGCGCGACGATACGCGACGGACGCCCCCGCCGCCGCCCCGCGGCGAGCGCCTCGAGAACGCGCCGCGACTCCGCGCGCGCCTCGGCGATAAATCCGCAGGTGTTCACCAGCGCGATATCCGCATCCTCCGGGCGCTCGGCGATGAGAAACCCGTCCTGCGCCAGCCGCGCCAGCAGCCGCTCGGAATCCACCGTGTTCTTGTCGCAGCCGAGGCTGACCAGACAGGCGACCGGCGGACGCGCGACGGGGGCGTTTTCCAAGGCTTGGAAATCGGGCCGGTGTTTTCTTCCAAGGCTTGGAAAATTTTTACGCCGCGTTTTCCCATCCTTGGAAACCGCGGCGGAACCGGAGCGGGCGCGGCGTTTCACGGCGATTCCGGGGCGGCGTCGGCGGTCGGGGGCGCGGATTCCCGAAGCAGCCGCCGCGCGCTGAGATAAGGCCCGGGAAACAGCTCGAACAGGCGCGCGGTCTCGGCGTCATCGTCGAACATCTCGCGCAGCGCCTCGTAGGCCTCGCGGCGATAGTGGATCACCGTCTCCAGCTTGCGCGAGGCCAGGTCCTGCACGACGAAAACGAGGTTTTCCGCGTCGGAATCCTGCGCATTAAAGAGCAGCCGTTTTTGGGCGGGATCGAGCCGCGCGAGATTCTTGGTGAAAATGGCGTGCTTCACATATTCGATCAAGCGCGGATCCAATCCGGCCTCAAGCAGGAAGATGCGCTCGACCAGCTCGATCCGGTCCAACACCAGATGCAACACCGGCTGGGGGCCGCCGTCGGGCCGCGCGCGCTGCAGCCGCTCGACCGCCGCGCGGAACGCGCGCTCGGCGGCGTCGGCCTCGCTTTCCGGCGCCGGTTGCAGCCAGATCAGGAACCGGCGGGCCGGATCGTGATAGAGCAGCGGCGCGTCAATGCGAAATCGAAACCCGCACGCTTCGCAAACGACCTGGTTGAGCCGGTTGGCCATCAATTCCTCGCGCAGGCCGGGATCGTCGCGCACATTGACGGCGTCATAAATCTCCGCCGATTGCGCAAAACCGCACCGAGGACAGGCGATGTTGTGGGTCGAGCGGCTCGACATCGGATCACTCCGGCTCGAACAAGGTCTCGGCGATCGCGCCGCCGAGCGCTTCCGTCGTGGGGCCGTGCTTGAGCGATTCCGCCACATCCTTGAGCGCCAGCACTTCCTCCAGCAGCACGAACCGACCGACGTCGGCGTAGGCCGCGGGCGAGGAGAGCCGGATCCGCGCGCCGTCCAGCTGCAGCGTGAACACCATCCGGTCCTTGCGGATTTGATACACCGGCGGATCCTCGCTCAACGGCGTGACGAAAAACTCCTCCTGGCGGAACAGGCCGGCGATGCGCCGCAGCAGAAACTCGGCCAGGTCGGGATGGGCGAGGTCGAGCACGGTCTCCGTCCGTCGTTCGCCTTCGCGCTCCGCCACCCGAACGCCGGAACCCCGCCGAAAGGTCGCGACCAGCAATGGCGGCGCGGCGACGGTCGTCAACACCGTCATCAGCACCGCCAGCCCGAAAATTTCGGAGCCGACGGCCCGCGTGGAAAGGCCGATACCGGCGATGATCAGGGCTACCTCGCCGCGCGGCATCATGCCCAGGCCTATGCGGAGCGCGCCGAGCGGGTTGAACCGCGTCGCCAGCGCGGGCGCGCCGCAGCCGATCACCTTGGCCAGGGCGGCCAATGCCGCGAACGCCAGCCCGCTCCAGAACACCGCCCGCAACGCCGCCAGGTCAATCATCATCCCCATCGCGCAGAAGAAAACGGGCACCAGCAGGTTGTGCGCGCCGTGCAGGTGCCGGCGGATTTCCAGGGCCAGATCGGTGCGGGAAAGCGAAAGTCCCATGATGTACGCGCCGATGATCATCGCGAGGCCCGCGGCTTCCATCAGCCCGGCCAGCAGCAACGCCAGCCCCAGCGAATGCACCGCGATCGCCTCCGGCGTGCCGATCGCCTTGAGCAGCCGGCCGAGCCGCCGCGCGGCGAGAATGCCGACCGCGGTGCAGCCCAGCCAGATGCCGAGCGCGCGCGCGCTCACCAACGCGATGCGCCCCCAATCCGGCGTCTCCGAAGTGGTCTTCGCGAGGGCCAATACGATCGCCAGTATGATGATGCCGAGGACGTCGTCGAACACGGCCGCCGCCAGAATAGTGACGCCCTCCGGGGAGTCGGTCTTCTTCTGTTCGGAGAGGATGCGAGCGGTGATGCCCACCGAGGTTGCCGTGGAGACCGCGCCCAGAAAAAGCGCGGCGGGCGCGTACCACGAGGACGCCAGTCCTGCCCATTGCGCGAAAAACGCCCCCGCGAAAAATGAAATCGCCACCCCGCCGATGCCCACGGCGCTGCCGACCGTGAAATACCGCAGGAAGATCGCCAGGTCCGTTTCCAGACCGGAAAGAAAAAGCAGCAGCAGCGAGGCCAAGGTCGCGATCGCATAGATTTCCGGAGAAATCTGCAACAATTGACCGGGAATCCGCGGAAACAACGGACCGAATCCCGGCAGCGGCAGGGCGCCGAGCGCGAAGGGGCCGATCAAAACGCCCGCGAGCAGTTCGCCGATCACCCGAGGCAGCCTCAGGCCCCTTTGGAACAGGCGCCCCCCCAGACGCGCCGCGATCAAAATCACGGCGATTTCTATGACGAACCGCTGCACCCCGACCGAGGGCTCGGCGGCCGCCTCCACGGCGGCCGCCGCGGCCGGAAGGACCTCGTCAGGCAGGGGATTCATGCGCGGCTCGCCTTATTCCGAGGAAAGCGCCGCGATCACGCCCGCCGGGGTCGTCGCGGTCAGCACGCGCTGCCGCACTTCCGGCTGGCTGATGAGCCGCCCCAGCTCCGCCAGAAACTGAATGTGGGGGCCCGTTCGATTCAGGGGCGAAAGCGTCATCACGAAAATACGCGAGGGCTGCTTGTCCACCGAATCGAAATCCACGCCTTCCTTCTTCAGCCCGATGGCCGCCACCAGGCGGTCCACGGAGTCCGACTTTGCGTGCGGCAGCGCCAGACCATGCTGCATTCCGGTGGACATTTTGGCCTCGCGCTCCTCGATCGCCTGCATCGCGGCCTTGCGGTCGCGCACCTGGCCCGAGGCGACCAGCAAATCCATCAGTTCGCTCAAAATCTCCGCCTTGGTCGTGCCCTTGAGCGCCAGACTGACGGCCTCTTCGGAAAGAATCTTCTTCAAGTTCATATCGCAGCCTCTCGACCGTCCGCTGCTCCGCGAACAGGATGAGATTCCCCGGCGGGGGACGGTTTGGAAACGGGCACAATACGCCGATTCCGCCGGGGGTCAATAGAGGATTTGCCGGGGCCATTCCCCCTGTATTCCATCGGCGGCGCGGGGGAATGCGCGGGGACGGGCGGAAACGGGCGGCGGCGGGGCGGTTGGGGCCGTCCGGCGCCGAGTCGGGAAAGCCGCGAGCCCCGCCGCCGGCCGCCGCGCCGCAGAGCGCTTCGCCATCGCGCGACTGTATCACACTTCGCGAAGTGTGATACACTCCCGGAGCGGGCAGGACCGGAGGCGACGGGGGGATTTCAGCGGCCGGCGATGGTTCCGGCGGGACGGAGAGTCCCCTCGACGCCGTCTTCGCCACCCACGTCCGCGGCCGCCGAAATCCGGCGCGGCAACGCCGACCCGCCAAGCGCGCCGAAGCCCGACGGACGGAAGCGGATTCCGCTGTTTTCCGAGAGATATCGGGGGGAGCGAAGCGGGATTGACGCGGAAGACGGCGCACGAGAAAAGCGCAGATCGAGGGAGGGCGAATCTCAAGCTCGCGCTCGCTTTGTTTCGGCGGCGGCCGTCTCCAATCCGCATTCCCGCCCGCCGCAGGAAGGAAATCGGCGGGGCAGGAGACCGTCAACGGAAGGGGAGGCGCGCATTTGAGTCCGCCGGCGGCGCGCGCTTGACGCGCGGCAGCGCGCGGAGTATGCAGCCCGGCGTCCCAACAGAGATTGCAAAACCATGACGATGTCCGACGCGCCGGTCGCGGTTTTCGCCACGGGCGGAACTTTCGACAAGGAATACAACGAGCTCGACGGCACGCTGTTCTTCAAAACCCCCCACACGCCCGAAATGCTGCGGCTGGGCCGTTGCACCCTGCCCGTCCGGTTCGAAACCTTGATGATGAAGGACAGCCTCGACATGACGGAGGCCGACCGAGCCCTGATCGCCCAGGCCTGCGCGCGCGCGCCCGAATCCCGGATCGTCATCACCCACGGCACCGACACGATGGAAGTCACCGCGCGCTTTCTGGCGGAACGGCTCGCCGGCAAGACCGTCGTCCTGACCGGCGCGATGGTGCCCTACACCTTCGGCAGCTCCGACGGACTCTTCAACCTCGGCAGCGCGCTCGCCTTTGCGCAGGCCCTGCCGCCCGGCGTCTATATCGCCATGAACGGCCGTTGCTTCCCTGCCGCGGAGGCGACGAAGAACCGGCGCACGGGCCGCTTCGAGCGCCGCGCGCACCCGCCGCGCCGCGCGGACGCCCCATGAAGACGATCCTCGCGCTGCTGCCGTTCGAGTACGGTTTCGCGCGGGACGTCTTTCGCGGCATGTCCGACGCCCTGGCGCTCCATCCGGACTGGTCGCTTCATCCGGGCAACGTCCGCGACTTGCGTTATTATCTCGAACACCGCCGCCCGCTGGACGGCGTCATCGGCTTTCTCCGCGCGGAAGAAACCGCCCGCCTCGCCGCCCGCGCCGCGCGCGTCGCCATCAACATTTCCAATGGCGGCGTCGGCCCGCCGCCGCCCTTCCTCCACAACATCCTCAACGACGATCGGGCCATCGGCGCCGCCGCCGCCCGTTTCTTTCTCGATCGCGGCTATCGCCGGATCTATTTTCTGGAATGGGGGGTCGGGGATTGGCAGCTCGCCGTCGAACGCTGGGAAGGCCTCGCCGAGGCCGCCGCGGCCGCCGGCGCTCGGGCGGAGCGCGGCGTGGCGCTGGAGACGCGGCCGCTCGTAGCGTTCCTCGAAAGCATGGAGCGCCCCGCCGCGCTCCTGGTGCGATCCGACAGCTTCGCCTCTTACGCCTTGCGCGAGTTGCGGCGTCTCGGTCGGGCCGTCCCCGCCGACGTCGCCGTCCTCGGCGTGGATGACGACCTGCTGCTCGACGAGTCGTCGCGGCCGCCGCTGAGCAGCGTCCGCCCCGCCGCCGCGCGGATCGGACGCGTCGCCGTCGAGTGGATCGTCGCCGGGCGCTCCCACCGCCGCCCGGCGTCGCTGCGCCTCCCGCCGGAGGGAATCGTGCAGCGGCTCAGCACCGACGCCTTTGCGGTCTCGGACGAGCGCCTGCGAAAGGCGCTCGCGATCCTCGACGCCGAGTACCGCGGCCCGCTCGATCTGGCGAGCCTCGCCCGGCGTTCCGGCGTCAGTCGCCGCCATCTCGGCGCGCTCTTTGCGCGCCATCTGCGGACGACGCCTTCGCGGTGGCGCGAGAACCGCCGTTTGCAGGAGGCCCGGCGGCTGCTGGCCGCGACGGCGCTGCCGATCGAGGAAATCGCCGAGCGCATCGGCTACGGCGGTGCGGTCGCCTTCTGGCGCGCCTTCCGCGGGGCCGAGGGCATCGCCCCCGGCGCGTACCGCGAATCGTTCGCCGCCGCGGCGTCCGACCGCGAGAGAAAACGAGGTTATTGACCGCGGCGCGCGCCGATCCGGGATTCGCGCGAGATCGAACCCCCTACCCGCGGGCGGTCTTTTCACGTCCGCCGGCACTGCCCAAAACGCAATGAAGAAACACTTTCTGCGCAATTGCGGGGCCGGCGCGGTTTCGGGCATCGTGGGCGCGCCGACGATGGACCGGAAGTCCGTCGCGCAGGCCATGGGGAGATGTGGAGATGAGAAGATTGGCGATTGCCGTTATCGCGCTCGCAACCGGTGTGGCGCAGGCGGCTTTGCTGACGGGCAGCTTCGCGCCGACGAGCACGACCAGCGGAACACAGAGTTGGAACAGTCCCGCCGCCGCCAACGGGGTGGCGGGTTCCAACGTCACGGTCTATAGCGGGAAATCCTTCAACATCACGGATGCCATCAGCGGCAATGCCGTCAACGATTGGGTGATTCTCGACAATAGCGGCGACTTGATCTACACGCGCAAATCCGGCGGTTCGGCCATCGGCGCGATTACGTTCGTGAACAATACGACCGATTATCCGAGCTACACGGAAGCGACCGTGACGAACCGCCAGGAAGCAAACGCGGACCGCCTGACCTGGACCGGCGGCGACGCCGTCGCCGACGGGACCGCCGTGGCGGGTCTCAATTCGAAGCGCTACTACAACGGCAGCGCCAGCAACACCGGCATCGAGGGGAACGGCTGGACTTTCACGCTGCCGGCCTCCGCGACGACGAATTACGTTCGCATCTACGCGGGCTCCTACGAGGCGTGGGGCCGTCTGACGGCGACGCTGGGCGACGGCAGCGCCGGGCCGCTGACCGCCGGTTGGGGCATCGACAACAACAACTACGGCACCAACTGGATGGCGGATATCGCCTTCCAGGCGAACGGCCCGACCACCCTGACCATCACCATGATCATGGACGGCGGAAACCCCACCACGGCGGACGGCGACAAGGGCAATTACGACGGCCTGTGGCTGAGCGGCATCGCCACCACCATCCCCGAGCCCGCCTCGGCGGGTCTGCTGCTGGGCGCGGCGGCGATGATCGGGCTGCGCCATCGCATCCGGCGGCGCTGATCATTTTCCGGGCGCGGCGGCGAACGCCGCCCGCCGCGGCTTTTTCAACCCTTGGAAGTCCCGGTCGTCCGGGCTTCCAGGGGTTGAATCGTTTTCGGGGACCGCGCGCCGCGGACTGTTTCATCAAGAATTTGACATATGTCGAATGCGATATATATTTCGGGCATGAACGACTCGAACGACCGCTGTCCGGAGCGTTTGGCGATCGCCGCGCTGCGGCGCGACGCGCGCGTGCTGCGGCTGCTGGCGCACCCGCAGCGGCTGCGGATCGTCGGGCTGCTCGAGCGCGGCGGCGCCGCGCCGGTGCACGCGCTGACGGCGCGGCTGCGGCTGCCGCAGGCGGCGGTGTCCGGGCACCTGGCGCGGTTGCGCCGGGCGGGCGTTCTGGCGGCGGAGCGGCGGGGCCGCGAGGTGCGTTACCGGATCGGCGACGCGCGGGCGGTTCGGATTTTGAGATGTTTGTGCGACGGCGGAAAGGATGGGAAGTCATGAGCGCTTTATGGAGAACGGCGATCGGCGCCGGGGCGGGCATCGCATTCGGATTCGCAATGTATCGCTTCGTCGGCTGTCGAACGGGCGCGTGCCCGTTGAACTCGAACCCTTGGATTTCGATGGCGCTATGGGGATTCTTCGGCGCCCTGATCGCCAACGGGAAATAGGAATCGTCTTGAATTCCGCTGGAAACCGGCGAGAGTCGTTTGCCGCCGGGGACGGCGGAAGGAAATAAAAACGGAACACGAAAGAAAGGAAATGGAGCCATGTCCGGAGCATTGAAGGAACTGACGGGGGAGTCGTTCGATCAAGGCGTCGCCAGCGGCGTCACCCTGGTGGATTTCTGGGCGCCCTGGTGCGGTCCGTGCCGCATGCAAACGCCGATCCTGGAGCAATTGGCCCCGCAGGTGGCCGGCCGGGCGACGATCGCCAAGCTGAATGTGGACGAGGCGCCGGAAGTGGCGGCCCGCTTCAACGTGCGCAGCATTCCGACGCTGATCCTCTTCAAAGACGGCGCGGTGATGCAGCAGTTCGTCGGCGTACAGCCGGCGGCGAAGCTCATGGCCGCGATTGACGCGGCGTAAATCGGCCGGCCGTGCGGACGTCGGCGCGCCCCCTCCCGGCAGGGCGCGCCGACCGTCCGAAACAGAGAGCCTCGATTCGGCGCGCGTGGAGTGGAGTTATGCCCCTGTTCGAATATACCTGCAAGAGTTGCGGCGAGCGTTTCGAGACCCTCGTCTCGCGGGCGCAAGCGGATCGTTCGGTCTGCCCGAAATGCGGTTCCAAAAAGACCGAACGCCAGCTTTCGACGTTTTCAGCGTCGGTGGCGTCGTCGTCCTCCGGCTGCGCGAGCGGGACGTGCGGTTTGCCCGCGGGCGGTTGCGGAACCGGAAGCTGTTCGACCGGCGCTTGTCCCTTCGGCGCGAACTGATCGCCTGCCGCGTCCCGCCTGCCGATCCGCGGCCGAGCGACCGTGCGCGGACTCGGCGGATTCGACAAAGCCGCCGCGCGGGGTTAGACTGATCCCGCCATGAATCCTCATTTGGCGGACTTGTTCGCCCGGCAGCCGGAGCTATCCCGCAATCGGGAGGAGTTGGAGCGCGCGTTCGAGTTGCTGCGCGGGGTCTTTCGCGGCGGGGGCCGCCTGCTCTTGTGCGGCAACGGCGGGAGCGCCGCCGATGTGGAGCATGTGGCGGGCGAATTGCTCAAAGGCTTCGCGCGCCCCCGGCCCCTGCGCGGCGCATTCGCCGAACGGCTGGGGCCGGACGCCGCGCACTTGCAGGGCGCCTTGCCGTGCATTCCGCTGACGGGCTTTCTCTCGCTGCGCACCGCCTGGCTCAACGATCGAGAGCCGGACTATCTCTACGCCCAACTGGTGCAGGCGCTGGGGCGGAACGGCGACGCCCTGTGGGCGGTCAGCACCTCCGGCAACGCCGTCAATGTGACGCACGCCTTGCGCGTCGCCCGCGCCCTCGGCCTGGCGACGGTGGGTTTCACCGGACGCGACGGCGGCGCGATGAACGGCCTGTGCGACGCCCTCGTGCATGCGCCGGCGGACGAAACGTTCCGAATCCAGGAATTGCACGCGCCGATCTACCACACCCTGTGTCGGATGCTCGAAGATGAATTTTTTGGGCCGTAAAACCGTCCAAAAGGCGTGCGCCCGCGGGCGGCGCGAGGTCGGCGGAACGGGGCGCGAAATTATACGGGGAGCGAGAACCCCCCCGGGGAAACAGGAGAGGAAAGCATGAGAATGCAGGGAATCTGCGCGGCGGCATTGGGGCTGGCGGCGCTCGTCGCGGCGGCGGGCGCGAAGGAAATCGTCCTCGACACGATCGCGCCGACGCAGGAGCGCGAGGCGATCGTTTGGAATGTGGATCGCGAAATCACGGGCTTTCGCATCGAGGTGGTCGAGGGCCGCCCCATCATCAACAAGGTCAAGATCGTGAAGGTGGAGGAATGGCCGGTGGGCGCCTATTTCAGCCCGGGCCAGCCGTTGGAGAAGCGATTCGACAGCCCGCGGCAAGCCGGCCAGATCGGCGCGAATCTCGACAACGCCCGCGGGACGAAATTGCGGCTCGTCATCTACGTGCCGTAAAACCGCCGGGCGGCGCTTCAGGCGTTTTCAAAGGCTTTTCGAAAAGCTTCCGGCGCGCGGGCGATTTTGCCCCGCGCATAGTCGAAAAATACCAGCGAGGTGCGCGCCCGCGCGATCTCCGCGCCGTCGGATTCCCGCGTGACGCGATACAGCAGGTCGAAACCCAGCCGATCGAGTCCCTGAAGAGCGACGCCGATTCGGAGGCTGTCGCCGCGAAAGGCCTGCGCGCGATATTGCACCAGCGCCTCGACCATGGTCAGCCCGCAGCCGCCGGCGTCGAGTTCGCTGAAGCCGCGTACGGCCAGAAAGCGCAGGCGCGCCTCATGCAACAGCGAGAGCAGCGCGTCGTTGCCGACGTGGTTGCCGTAGTTGATATCGCCGACGCGCGCCTCCAGGCGCGTTTCAAAGGGAAACGTTTCGGGCAAATCGAGTTGCGATCGTTGCATGGCTTCATCTCCGCCGGCGACGCGCCGGATTCGCCTCATTTTGCGCGAAAGGGAGAATGGGCGGAAGCGTTTTCGCGCGCGGCCTTGATCCCTTGCCCAAGGGCTTCGCGCCTCGTTGGACTGACGATTCGCCCGCGCCGTTGACGAGGCAGGCCCGCCTGCGCGCTGCGCGCCGCGGCGAGATAGAGACAGATGGAGATAGAGATGGACATCGCGCCCCGACGCACGGGTCGAAGGCGAGGTCTCGCCCCATCTCGGCCATAGGCTCACACTTTGCAAAGTGTGAGCCGA
>CALGXT010000078.1 GCA_937935255.1 uncultured bacterium
AATCAGCGTCCGATCACTTGCGCAGCCGCCGCCGCAGCATCAGCAGCCCGCCGAAGGCGGCCACCAAACCGAACGTCGCCGGCTCGGGGATCACTCGAAGCTGAAAATCATCCACCGCCAGGCCGTGCGAATTCGTGCCGGTCTTTTTCCAGCGTAGCATGAGATATTCGCCGTTGTTCAGCGACCCCGATCCCGCCAACGGGACATTCGTGAACGTGGCCCGGTTCGCCGCGTCGTTGCCGTCGAGCGCGCCGGCCGTTCCTGTATTGGGCGACACGAAATCCAGCGACGTGTTGGCCACCCAAGTCGCCGAACCGTCCAGCGTGTTGGCAATCGCAGAGGAGTCTATCGCATACGAAAAAGCGAGCGTCTGTGCATTCGAATTCTGCCGCCATTGCTCACCCACATAGCTGATCAGGATATTGCTCAGCGGAATGGCGCTGCCGGAGCTGTTGACAAACTGAACCCCGAACAGGATATCGGTGCCGGTGGAGGAGAGCGCACCCATCGCGCGCTCGCTGGTCGTGCCATAACTGTGGCCTGCGCCGGTAGCATTAGTGCCAGCGTCTCCGATATACCCGTATGAGTCCGGATTCCGTGCGCTGTTGTTCGAATCCCACCACCAGCCTGCGATTGTGGAATTATCCGTCCAAGGATTTCCAGTACCCGACGCGGCAAGCGTGTCAAAATTCTGACCGTACGCATAGCTCGTCGCGTTATTGATCACAATCGAGCCGTAGGCCGCACCGGCCGCCAGCCCGACCATCGCTATTACCGCCAACCACCTTTTCATTACTGTCATTCCCCCCGCCTCTCGGCGTCATTCATATTGCCCTACCCTCCCGACCATGCCGCGTGGCATGGTCGTCGGCTGCGCCACCCGGCGCAACCCTCATCGCGCCCGAATCTACTCCAACCTCGCGTCTCCGCCAAATTAGATTGTCGTCAAGATTACGCCGCTTCGATCTCCTACTAATCAGTCTAGGCGCCGCTGGATTTTTGTCAAGCCCTTTATTCGCGATCTTGTGGCCATCGGGCCGAGCGCCCCTGTATGTTGTGGTGTCGCCGCTTCATTCGTGATCGAAGGATTTCGCAATACGGGGACAGAGAATACGAAGTTGCGGGTCAGAGGTCGGCGCGAGAGCGCCTGTAGGGCTCGAGCTTGCTCGAGTCGCGGAGGGCGCGGACTCCGTTACGCACCGCGGCCATGGGGTGGTTCGCGGCGGCGAGGGGACTCGCCGCCCTACCGACTGCCGCCCTCTGACCTCTGACTTCTCCGGCGACAGAGCGCCGGAGCTACAGCGCCACCGTCGGCCCTCGGATCTCAGACCTCTGCGGCCTCCGCGTCACCGCGGTGGGTTGCTCTTCAGCGCGGCGGGCCGCCGCGCACTACAGACCTCTGACCTCCGCTCCTCCGCGGTGAGCTTCGCCGCCCGCGGCACATCCGCGCCGGCGCGCGACGGCGAGGCCGATGAGCGCGAGGAGCGCGAGGGCGGCGGCGATGTAGCCGAGCGCGCCGCGCCAGGATTCGCGCGTGACCGAGCCGCCCGCGAGCGCGACGATCGCCGTGCTCGGCAGCGTGCCGGCGAGCGTGCCGATCCAGAACGCGCGGTGCTTGAGATCGGTCAGACCGAGCGCGATGTTTTGCGCCGCCGCCGGCGCCGGCATCTGCCGCAGCAGGGCGACGGCGAAGGCGTCCGGCTTGAGCAGTAGTTTCCGGGCGCGATCGGGCAGGCGCGCGCGGCGTCGAATCCAGTCGCGTCCGCCCCAGCGGGCGAAGCAGAACGTGGCGTAGGAGCCGAGCGTGGAGGAGAGCCAGGCGATCGGCGCGCCGAGCCGGAAGCCGAAAAGGGCGCCGGCGATCGCCGCCAGCGGGAGGCGCGGCGCGCCGAGCGCGACGAGCGCCGCCGAGACGCCAAAAAAGATGGCGGGCGCCCACGCGCCGGTCGCGCGCAATCTCGCGCGCCAAGCCTGGATATCTGTGGCGGCCTCGCGCAGCGGCGTCCAGCGCGCGAGCGCGACCGCCGCGGCGGCGACGGCGACGAAGACCGCCATCTTGAGCGCGGAGCGCCGCAGCGCGGCGGCGGCCGCCATCTCCGCTTTTCCTGTTGGGTATTCCGGTTCCACGCCGGCGAGTGTAGGGTCGGGGCGCTCGCAGGCCAAGCCGGTTCGTGCGGAGGCGGTCGCCGCACGAAAGCGAAAAGATCCGACCGATCCGTCGGAATCGTTCGATCTGTCGGGACGCGGGAGAGGCTGCTGCTAGGTTGCGGCGGCTTGATTTCCGCTCAGGGCTTCGGAGATTGCGGCGCGGAGATTCGGCAAGGTGAAAGGTTTTGGGAGAACGGCGCTAAAGCCGTGTTGGGCGGCGTTGGCCATGACGGCGCCCTGGGAATAACCGCTGCTGGCGATCGCGCGCAGGCCGGGGTGGCGTCGGCGCAGGATATTCACGGCTTCGGCGCCGCCCATGCCGCCGCGAATGGTGAGATCGGCGATCACCAGATCGAACGGCCGGCCGTTTTCGGCGGCCTCCTCGAAGGCTTCGACGCACGCCCGGCCCTCCGCAACGGCTTTGACCGTATGGCCCAGATGTTCGAGCATTTTCCCCGTCATCTTCGCGAGGCTCAGATCGTCTTCCAGCAGCAGCACGCGGAGGGGCGCCGCAGCGGAGGGGGGGGCGGCGGCCGGCGGGGGTTTGCCGGGCGCGGCGCCGGCTCGCGCGGGGATGTACACCTCGAATTCGACGCCGGGGTCGCGCGGATGCACCCGGATGGCGCCGCCGTGCGCCGCGAGAATGCCGTGCGCGGTGCTCAGGCCGAGGCCGTGTCCGCCCGGTTTCGTGGTGAAATAGGGCTCGAAAATATGGGGGAGGTTTTCGGGAGGAATCCCCACGCCGAAGTCGCGGAACCACGCCCGGATATAGGGTCCGGGCTTCAAACCGGCGATCGCGCCGTTTTCCCGCGCCTCGACGTTCTCCAGACGCACATGGATTTCCCCGCCGTTGGGCATGGCGTGGACGGCGTTGAGCGCCAGGTTGTGAAAGACCTGGTGCATTTGATCGGGATCTGCGAGCACCATCCAGAGCTGGGGCGGGCTTTCAATGCGGTAACGGCAGGGCGAACCCCGTGTCGCGAACGCGAGGGACTCCTCGACGATCTCGCGGAGCGCCGCCTCTCGTTTGATCGGGGCGCCGCCTTTGGCGAACACCAGCAATTGATTGGAGAGGGCGCGGGAGCGCTCCGCCGCGTCGAGAATCTCGTGCGCGATGCGCGACACCTCCTCTCCGCTTTCGCGCGGCAAGTCGAGCAACAGGCTGCCGTTGCCTATGATGATGCCGAGCAAATTGTTGAAGTCGTGCGCGATTCCGCCGGCCAAAACGCCGAGCGAGCGGATGCGTTCGTCGCGGATTCGCTCTTTTTCGGCCTGCCGCTCCAGGGTGACGTCCTTGAGCGCGAGGATCGCGCCGATGCGTTCGCCGTCCGGGTTGAGGACGGGTGAGATCGCGCATTCGGCCAGAAATGAGCTTCCGTCCGCGCGGACTATTTTCAAGTCGCTCGACGCGGGGCGCGTCGCCGCCACCGGCGTCCGCGTCAGGTCCTGGGGTTCTCCGGTGGAGGGATCGAATCCGCGCAGGATTGTTTTCAGGTCGTTTCCCGCCATGTGCTGAGCCGACAGGCCGAGCATTCTTTCCGCGGCGCGGTTGGCGAAGCGCACGCGCCCTTCCAGGTCTATCGCGATCACGGCGTCGTTGATGGCGCACAAGATCACGGCCAGGCGTTCCTTCTCCACGGCGAGGGCGGTTTCGGATTTTTGGAGAGCGTCCAGTTTGTCTTTCAATTCCCGCTGCGATCGGCAGAGATCGTCGCGCGTGCGGCGAAAGGTCTCGGCGAGCCGCACGATTTCGCTTGGGCGGCGGACGGTCGGCAACGGGGCGTCCCAATCGCCTTCGCGGAGCCGTTCGGCTGCGCGGGCGAGCTGAACGATGGGCTGCGCCACGCGGTGCGAAAGCAACAGCGCGGCGCCGGCGGCGAGCAAAAGGACGGCGGCGCCGGCGCCGGCGAGCGAAAGCGCGGCCCATTTGTAGTAGGCGACGACGCCGCGGGACGGCACGTCGAACAGCGCGGTCCATTGGATGGACGCCTGTTCCGACGGGCGCACGCGGGCGAAGGCGACGATGCGATCCAGCGGCCAGCCCTCCTCTTTGGCGACGCCCCCGGTTTCCGTGAGAATGGCGCCCCGCGTTTCGCGCAGGATTTCGCGGGCGTTGCGTCCGAGCAGACCCTCGGCGATCGGGTCGCCGCGGGAATCGAGCAGACCGATCAGACGGTGGTATCCGCTCAGCGCCATTTCGCGGAGCAGCGGACGGAAATCGGCGGCGATGGCGGCGACGCCGAAGATGGCGCCCGCGTCGTCGGTGACCAGCGCCGAATAGATCACCGGCGCGTCGCCGCCGGCGTGTGCAATGTGCACGGGCGCGCGTTGTCCGCGGATGGCGGCCAGGTGCAACGCGCCCGTGAAATAATCGGCGGCGACGCCGTCGGGTTCGTCCGTCGCCGGCCAGGGACGCCCCCATTGAAGGATGGGATGGCCGCGGAGATCGAGCAATCGGCACCCCACGATATAGCTCAGACGGTTGCGGGCGGTGGTTTCGATGAGGGCCGAGAGTTTGGCGAGCGCTTCCGTTCGGTAGTGCTCGGGGCCGGAGCGAACCGCGGCGCGAATCTCGGAGGAGCGCAGCAAATGGAGCAACTCGACGGTCGGCCGTTCCAAGGCTTGGGCGATGCGGGCGGCGCTCGCCGCGGCCTGGGCCTCCGCGAATTGCCGTTGGGCGCGCAGACGTTCCCGGTAGAGAAAGCCGAGGACCAAGGCCGAGAGAACGATGGCGGGCAGGACGCTGAAAAGAACAAATTTGCGCAACAGCAGGCCGCGCAATCGGGGAACCCGCCTTCGCGCTTTCGTCCGCCGCTCATTCTCTTGGCTTTCGACCATGCTTTTCGGACGCCTCCAGGAGTTGTCGAGCCCGGCGGTCGGCTTGCTCAATGGCCTCTTCAGGACTCAATTCGCCCCGCAGCATGTCATGAAAAACGACGCCCAAAATTTCGCAAAGGTCCGCCCATTCCGGCACGGCGGGGCGCATCGCGGCGCTGAACGTGTGCGTTTGACGGGCGGCCAGCAT
Organism: uncultured bacterium; assembly: GCA_937935255.1. Lineage (GTDB taxonomy): Bacteria > Verrucomicrobiota > Kiritimatiellia > PWTM01 > PWTM01 > CALGXT01. The sequence continues at coordinate 5,174 of CALGXT010000078.1, forward strand.
CGCGTCGAACACCGGATGCTCGCGTTGCAAGTCCGGATCGGCCAGCAGCGAAACCAGCGGCGGAGCGCCGTGGCCCTGGCGGACCATCAGCCGTAAGAAGGCCGGGGAGGTCAACTGCCGCAGCAGCGCCGCCGAATCCTCCGGGGAGACCGCGTTGGCGAGGATGCCCATCGCCCACACGCCCAAGGGGATCACCGGCGGGGCGTCCGGCGCGTGGGGCGGGGGGCCGTACCGCACCCGGCCCCGCACGCGCGAAACAGGGTCTTTTTCCGCCATGAAAGCGCGGGCGCCCCAGCCGTAGGTCATCGCCACGGCGCCCGACGCGAAGCGCGCGACGCGTTGATCCCAGGCCATATTGAGGATGTCGGGCGGGGAAACGTCGCGCAACGCGAGCGCGAAACGGGCCGCGCGCAGGCCGCGCTCCGTGTGAAACGCCGGGCGGCCGTCGGCGTCGAGCAGCGGCTGACCGAACGCCGCGAAGAAGTGGGCCATGCTTTGTCCGAGCGGTTGTCCGCGTTGTGCGTTCCACGCGATGCCGTAACGCCCCTCCGCGGGGCGGTGGAAATGCCGCGCGACGGCGAGCACATCGTCGGTGGTTTCGGGAAATGGGATGCGTTCGGCGTCCAGCCAGTCGCGGCGAACCCACAACAATTCAGAATGCGGCTGGATGGGAAGGCCGTATCGGCGGCCTTCAAACAGGCACGCCTCCAGCGATCCCGGCCAAAAATCCTCCGCCGGAGGGCCGAGATCGGGCGGCAGCGGGGCGAGGACGCCTTTGCGCGCGAGTTCACCCAGCCAGACGACATCGAAACTCGCCAGATCGTAGGCCGCGCGCCGATCCCTGGCCGTTTGGAGGAGCAGGAGACGGTTGTCGTTATACCCCACGATCTCCAGTTCGATGGGGCGGCCGAGCGCCGCCTCCAGCGCGGGGCGCACGCGATCCATCGCGAGGGCGAAGGGATCCCCCACCACCAGCACCCGCGCAGGACGGCGGTCCTCGGCGCTCGGAGGGGGCGCGGACGCCTCGCGTCGGCAACCCTCCGACAAGAGAGCGGCAATTCCCAGCGCGATCCCGCTCAATAAAACGGTCGTGCGCATTGCGGCGCCTCCATGGCGTTTCGCGAGTGCCGGACGCGACAAACACCTCTGACGTTATTGATTGGCCCTTCGCGACCTATGTCAAGCAATTTACGCCCGACGTTCGTGCGAAGGCGGAAGCCCCAGCTCCTCGCGGTACTTGGCCACCGTGCGGCGCGCCACGCGCAATCCTTGCGCGGAGAGCCGCTGCGCAATCTCCTGATCGGAGAGCGGTTGGGCCGGGTCTTCCTCGGCGATCATCCGGGCCACCCGATCCTTGACCGAGGCGTTCGACACCGCGCGTCCGTCCTCGGTGCGATAGCCCGCGGTGAAAAAGAATCGCAGCTCGTAGATCCCGCGCGGAGTCTCGGCATATTTGCCGTTGACCGCGCGGCTGACGGTCGTCTCGCTGACGCCGACGGCTTCCGCCACTTCGGCCATCGTCAGCGGCGCGAGGCCGTCTATGCCGCGCTCGAAGAAATCGCGCTGCCGCCGTGCGATCTCGCGCGCGACGGCCAGCACGGTTTCCCGCCGATGTTCGACGCTTTGAATCAGAAAATCGCTCGCGCGAATCTTCTCTTTCAGATAGCGGCGGGTTTCGGGCGGCGTGGCGGGGTCTTCGAGCAGTTGGCGATAGGCGCGGCTGATGCGCAGGCGGGGGATGCGGTCGCGGGTGTGCCGCGCGACATACTCGCCGTTTTCAAAGACAATCTCGATTTCCGGCGTCACGAACGGCGCATCGTCGGCGCCGAAGGCCCGACCGGGTCTCGGATCGAGCGCGGCGATTTCGGCGGCGGCGCGGTAGACTTCGGCGATGGGCGCGCCAAGCGCGCGGGCGATCTCCGCATGGCGTCGCGCGCCGAGCGCTTCCAGGTGATCCCGCACGATCGCGGCCGCGAGGCCGTCGCCGCGGCCCGCGCGCCGGAGCTGCAATTCCAGACATTCCCGTAAATCGCGGGCGCCCACGCCGGGCGGCGCGATGTCCTGAACCGCCGCCAGCGCGCGCTCCAGACGTTCGAGGGGTTGCCCCGTCGTTTCCGCGATCTCGCCCAGCGTGGCGTTGAGGTAGCCGTCGTCGTTGAGGGAACCGATCAACATCACCGCCAGAGCCCGGTCGGTTTCGGAGAGGTCGGCGAGTCCCAGTTGGTTCAACAGGTGTTCCTGCAGACTTTCGCCGCGCGTCAAACTTTCGACGGCGCGGTTATGGCGATCCGACGCCTCCGCGCTTTCCGCGCGGCCGGCGGAGTTGGCTTGTTCAAAATAGTCGCGCCAGTCGTCGTCGAGTTTCGAGAGCCGATCGTACTGCTCGCGGAACTCGAGTTCCTCGGTGTCCGGCGCGCCCGAGGTTTCATCCGCCGCGCTCCCTTCGA
>CALGXT010000079.1 GCA_937935255.1 uncultured bacterium
GACCTCCGACCTCGGACCTCCGCGCTCTCCATCCAACGCCCGCGTATGAGGATCGTTTTCTGCCGTTCGGGCACGCCGCCCTCGTTGCGGTGGAGCTGGGCGTCCACCAGGTCCACCGCTCCCTCGGCGATGAGATCGTGCCGCTGGTCAATGCCCATGACGCCGGGCTGCATGACGTTGACCACCGCGACGAGCGGCCGCCGTCTTTTCGGCAGATGCCGCACCTCGAACGCCTCCGGCAGCCCTTCGTAGGCGGCCACCACGCCATCCGGCCGCCGGCGCTCGATCCAATCGCAGAGCCGCTGGGAATCCCAGCGCTGTTCCTCCACCAGCGGCGAGGCCCAATCGGCATGGCGATGACGGTGGTGAAAGACCAGGTAGCCGGCCAGAAAGGTCTGCTCCACGCGCTCCTCCTGCTCTTCCGGTATCGCGAGACCGATCCGCCGGCAGCCCTTTTCCCACAATTTCGCGCAAGCCAGCCGGGTGTTTTCGTACTTGTCGGATGCGCAGCGGTGCAGGAGGGGTTCGTGCACGACGTTGCCGATGCAGGCGCAGGCGAAAAAGGAGAGGTTCATCCGCGCCAGCAGGGAGGGGTCGCGCAGCGCCGCGAAGACGACGCCGGAGATGGCGCGCGTGCGCAGAATCGTGACGAGCCGCTCCGGGGGAATATCGCCCCCGCCGATCCAGAATTCCTCCGGCCGATAACCGAGGGCCGTCGCCCGGCGTTGAAATCCGATCCATGTGGCCGAGCCGCTGCTCGCCAGCGGCGCGGGCCCGTCGCTGACCAGCGCGAGCACGGGCCGCGCGCGGCTTTCGCGCGCGGTCCGCAGGACGGACATCAATCGGGACAGATCGGCGTTAGGCCGATAGCCCAGTTCCCGTGCGATGCGCTGCACGCGCTCGCGGGTCGCCGCGCCGATGCGGGGGTGATTGCGCAGCGCCATCGAGACGGCGGCGCGCGTGAGACCGGCGGCCTCGGCGATCTGCTGGAGTGTGACGGCGTCGCTCATATCGGGCCTCGCGCGCAGACGATAGCGCCGCCGAAGGCCCGCGGCAATGAGAGATGTGGCCGCAAATTGCCTGTCCCTAATTTTTCTAATTTTTTCAAAAAGGGGTTGACATGCAGAAGTGAAGTGTGGAAAGGTGGGGCCGGAAGTCATAAAGGTAAATTGGAAGTGGAGGAAAAAGGGTCAAATTTGGCGGCAGTGGGGGCTTTAGATGGCGTTTTCGCCAGTGAATTTTCCCACACGCTCGACGCAAAGCGCCGAATCACGATTCCCGCGATCTGGCGCGAGTTGGTGGGGCAGCCGCCGGAGGTTTTCGTGATGCCGAGTCTGACGGCGGACTGTTTGGCGGCCTATCCGATGAGGCTGATGGCGCCGAAATTCGCGAAAGCGCGCGAAATCTCGATGACCGACTCGGCGGGCCAGATGTTTTTGCGTCTGCTGGCTTCTCAATCCGAGGTTCTGGGCTGGGATGTGCAGGGCCGGATTCGCGTGAAGGATGAACTTTTGGAGCGCGCCGGCATCGCCGAAACGGTGACTTTGGTGGGGAAAGGAGACGGTTTCGAGTTGTGGAATCCCAAACGGCTGGCCGCCCTGAAGGCGGATATGCCCGAGGACATCCTCGCGCAAGGCGCCCGCAGGGCCGGCTGGTGATGGAGGCGGAATTATGAGTCATATCGAACGCATCGTTTACTTGAGGGCTAATCGGGTGGTCGAGCCGGCGAGGGAGAGGGCCCGTTTTGAAATGCCTGTCCCTCGCGCGGGACGCTTCGCCTGGTGCGTGAGCCGCGGGGCCGCCGCCCCGGCGATCTTCGACGCGAGTCGCGCGGAGGCCGCGGAGCGCACCGGGGTGCCGCGCCGGCACGCGCCGGCGATTTTGTTCTAGCGACGGAAGGGCGCCGCCATGCACGAACCCGTCCTGCTGCGGGAAGCGATCGAGGGCTTGAACCTCGCGACCGCGGTTCGGGCGGTGGACGCCACATTGGGCGGCGGCGGACACGCCGAAGCGATGCTGCGCGCGATGCCTTCCGTCGGCGTGCTGCTGGGGCTGGACGCCGATCCCGAAGCCGTCGAGAGGTCGCGCGCGCGTCTCGCGCCGTTCGGCGAGCGCTTTCGGGCGCGCCATGCCCGCTTTTCCCATCTCGGGGAAATCCTGGCCGCGGAAGGGTGGGACTCCGTGGACGCCGTATTGATGGACCTGGGCGTTTCCTCTTTTCAACTGGATGAGGCGGCGCGGGGTTTCAGCTTTCTGCGCGACGGGCCTCTGGACATGCGGATGAATCCCGACGAGCCGGTTCGCGCGCGCGATTTGGTCAACGGCCTCGCCGAAGCCGAGCTGGAGGAGATTCTCCGCCGCTACGGCGAAGAGCCGCGGTCCCGCCGGATCGCGCAGGCGATTGTGGCGCGCCGCGCCGAGCGTCCCTTCGAAACGACGCTCGACCTGGCGGAGTGTGTCGCCTCCGCGGTCGGCGGGCGGCGCGGCGCGCGCCTTCATCCGGCGACGCGGACCTTTCAGGCATTGCGGATCGCCGTGAATCGGGAATTGGAGGAGTTGGCGGGCGGTTTGAACGCGGCGTGGGGGGCGTTACGGCCGGGCGGCCGGTTGGCGGTCATCGCGTTTCACAGCCTGGAGGATCGGATGGTGAAGCGGTTCTTCCGCGCGCATGAGGGGCGCCGCGAGGCGTTGCCGCAAGGCGGCGAACGCTGGGTGGGCGAGCGCCCGGCGGGGCTTCGGGTGACGCGCCGCGCCGTGTCGCCGTCCGACGCGGAAAGCCGGGCGAATCCGCGCGCGCGGTCGGCCCGGCTGCGTGTTTTGGAAAGGGTGGAATGACGAGATGACGAACTGGAAGACACCGCGCAAGCGGGGGCGGGATTCGTTGGCCTTGACGGTGACGGCGTTCGCCGCCATCGGGGTGGCGCTTTTGCTGCTGCTCTATCTCCGCCTCAATGGACGTTGCGAGGCGATCGGGCGCGAAATCCAGCGGCTGGAATCCTTGCGCGCCGATCTACGCCGGCAGGCGACCGCGGAGGAATACAAATGGGCGAACCGGAATTCGCTGCGCGAAATCCGGCTGGCGCTTTCGCGGTTTCAAATCGAGATGGGGTGGCCGGACGAACGCCGGGTGATCCGCCTGTCGCGGACCCTGGAGGCGTCGGATATCGCGCCGGCCATTCCGCAACTGGTGTTGCAGCCTTCCAGGGCGGGGGCGGGGGAGGGCCGCATTCCGTGATGGATCGCGTCCAACGCGTCCGACTGCTCGTCCTTGCGCTGGCCCTCCTCGCGGCGTTCGCGCGGTTGGCCGTCAAAATCCGAAACTGCCACCTCGGCGAGCACGCGGAGCTGCGGCGGCTGGCGAACGAGCGGCGCACGGTGGAGCGCCCGTTGCTGGTCGGGCGCGGGCGGATTCTGGATCGCAACGGCCATCTGCTGGCCCTGGATGCGATGCTCTATCACGTATGCGCCGATCCGGCGCGCCTCGTGGAAACGCATCGGGCGGAAACCGTGGGCGCGCAGTTGGCCCGTTTGCTGGCGCTCGATCCGGCGACGGTCGTGGGGCGGATTTCGCAGCCGAACCGGCGCTACGTCCGGGTGGAACGCTTCGTCAAGGACGACGAGGCGCGTCGTATTCGGGAATTGAATCTGGAACATGTCTGGTTCGAACCGGTCTCCACCCGCCTCTACCCGCGGGGCGCCACCGCCTGCCACGTGATCGGATTCTCCAACGCGGAGGGGGTGGGCGGCGCGGGCATCGAACAGCGCTTCGACGCCTATCTGCGCGGCCGACCCGGAATCCGCATCAGCGAACGCGACGGCGAGAAAAACGAAATGTACGGCCGGCGGCTCCTGGAAATCGCCGGCCAGGAGGGGGCGGACATCGAACTGACGCTTCACCTCGATCTGCAGGAAATCGTCGAAACCGCCCTCGACGAGGCCCTGGCGGCGACCGGCGCCGTCGGCGCGTGGGCCGCCATCGAGGAAGTGCGCACCGGCGAGATTCTGGCCATGGCGTCGCGCCCGAATTACGACCTTTCCGCGCCGCGGCTCTCGCTGGACGACCGCCTGCGCAACCGCGTCATCGGCGATGTCTTCGAGCCGGGTTCCACCTTCAAGTCCGCGGTCATCGCGGCGGCGCTCGATCAGGGCATCGTTCGCCCCGACGATGTCTTCGACTGCGAAAACGGCACCTGGATTTATCGGGGCAAGCCGCTTCGGGACTATCATCCCTACGGCGCGCTGACCGTCGCCGATATCATCAAAAAATCGAGCAACATCGGCGCGGCGAAAATCGCGCTGAAAATGGGCGATGAGCGCCTCGAAACCGCTCTGCGCCGCTTCGGTTTCGGGCGCGCGACGGGCATCGAACTGCCGGGCGAAGAGAGCGGCATTTTGCGTCCGCGTTCGGTCTGGACGGTCCAGAGCCCCACGCGCATCGCCATGGGCCACGAAGTGGGCGTCACCGCGTTGCAAGTGCTGAACGCCATGTGCGCGATCGCCAATGACGGGTTTCTCATGCGTCCGACCATCGTGCGCCGCGTGCGCGACGCCCAGGGACGCGTGCTTCTGGAAACCGGGCCGGAAGTGTTGGGGCGTCCGCTTTCCGCCGCCGGCGCCCGCCGGATGGCCGCGCTGCTGGAGCGCGTGACGCAGGAGGGCGGCACCGGCGCGCGGGCCGCCGTGCCGGGCTATCGGGTGGCGGGCAAGACGGGCACCGCCGAAAAGATCGTCAACGGCCAGTATTCCAAGACCCTCAATGTGGCCTCGTTCGTCGGCTTTCTGCCGGTCGAGCAGCCGGCGATCGGCCTGATCGTCGTGCTGGACGAGCCGAAGGGCGCCCGCACCGGCGGCGCCGCCGCCGGACCCGTTTTTCGCGCGATTGCGCAGGAGGCGGTGCGCATTCTCGGCATCTATCCCGAGGACAGCGTCCGCGTCGTGGACCCCACCCAAGAGAATCCACCCTCAAACCCTCCGGAGAACGAGTCGTGATCCTGGGACATTTGTGCGATGAAGCCATGAGAATCGAATCTGTGTTGCAGATCATTCAATCCGTCACCGTTCGCGGCGATCGCGAGCGCGACATCACCGGTGTCGTCTGCGATTCGCGGCGGGTGCAGCCGGGCCACTTGTTCGTGGCCTTGCCGGGCGCCCGCCGCAACGGAACGGAGTTCATTGACGAAGCCGTGCGTCGCGGCGCCGTCGCTATCGTCACGCAAGAGCGCGTCGCCCGCCGCGGCAACGCGGCCTTCATTCAGGTCGAGGACGCCCGCCGCGCGCTCGCCGAAATCGCGTGCGCCTTTTACCATCATCCCTCGAGTCGTCTGTGCGCGATCGGCATCACCGGCACCAACGGCAAAACCACGACGGCGTTCCTGCTGCGCGACATCTTTCGCGCCGCCGGACGAAAGCCGGGGATGATCGGCACCGTGGTCTATGAGATCGGAGCGCGCCAGATTCCCGCCGGGCGCACCACCCCCGAAGCGCCGGACGTGCAGGCCCTGCTCGACCAGATGCTCCGCGCGGGCTGCGACTCCGCCGTGATGGAGGTCTCGTCCCATGCGCTCGACCAGAAACGGGTGTGGGGGGTGGATTTCGATGTCGGCGTGTTCACCAACCTCACGCGCGACCATCTCGATTATCACGGCACGCTCCAGCGGTATTTCGACGCCAAGGCGTTGTTGTTCCGCGGCCTCGGCCAGATGGAAAAATCCGCCGCCGCCGTCATCAATCTCGACGACGATTGGGGGCAGCAGCTCGCGACCATCGGCGGCGCTTGGAGCGCCGCCTTCACGTACGGTTTCCACCCTGCCGCCGATGTGCGCGCCGAGGACGTGGAAATCACCGGCGAGGGATCGAGCTTTCGTCTGCGCAGTCCGTGGGGCGACGCCGATCTCCGGCTCCGGATGATGGGCCGCTACAACGTGCAAAACGCGCTGGCCGCGATCGCGTCCGCCGGCGCGGTGGGCATCCCGTTGGAGACGAGCGTGCGGGCCGCGAGCGCGTTCACGGCCGCGCCGGGCCGGCTGGAGCCCGTCCCCAATCGCCGCGGGTTGCGCGTCTATGTGGACTATGCCCACACGGACGACGCCCTCCAGAATGTGCTGAGCATGCTCCGGTCGCTGGCGCCGCGCCGATTGATCGTCGTCTTCGGCTGCGGCGGCGACCGCGACCGCGGCAAGCGTCCGTTGATGGGCGCCGTCGCCGCGCGCTGGGCCGATCTGGTCATCCTCACCAGCGACAACCCGCGCAGCGAGGATCCCGAGCGCATCATTGAGGAAATCGCCGCCGGCATCGGGGCGGGCGCCGCGGCGGAGCGGATCGTGGATCGCGAAAAGGCCATCGCGCGCGCCTTCGAATGCGCGGCGCCGGGCGATATCGTCTTGATCGCCGGCAAGGGCCACGAGAATTATCAGGAATTCGATCGCACGGTGATTCCGTTCGACGATCGCGAAGTCGCGCGGCGGCTGCTGGCCTGACGGCGTCTCCGCCGCTCGTGGTTTCGACTCGGAGAGTCCATGAACGAACCTTTTCTTCCGGAAGAACTCGCCGCGTGGAGCGGCGGCGCGTGGGAAGGCGCGCCGCGCGCGGCCGTGGCGGTCGCGCACGACACGCGCCGGCTCGTGCCGGGCGCGTTGTTTGTCGCCTTGCGCGGGGAACGTTTCGACGGCCATGATTTCGTCGCCGAGGCGCTGGCGCGGGGCGCCGCCGCGGCGATGGTGGCGCGGGACTGGCCTGCGCCGCGCGGTCTCGGCCCCCTATTGCGCGTGGAAGACACCCGCCGCGCGCTGTCGGCGCTGGCCCGCGGGCATCGGCGGCGGTTGCCCGGCCGTATCCTCGCGGTCACGGGCAGCCTCGGCAAAACGACGGCGAAGGAGATGACCGCCGCCGTGCTGGAGACCGCGGGGGCTGTGGCGCGCACCCTCGGCAACTGGAACAACGATATCGGCCTTCCGCTCTCGCTGCTGGCGATGCGCCCCTCCGACGCCTTCGGCGTTTTCGAGGCCGGCATGAACCATCCCGGCGAGTTGGCCCCGTTGTGCGCGGTGCTGCGGCCCGATTGGGCCGTGGTCACGCGCATCGGTCCGGTGCACATCGAATTCTTTCCCGACGAGCGCGCCATCGCCGAGGAGAAGGCCGAAGTCTTGAAGGCGTTGCCGAGGGACGGCGTCGCGATTCTGGCGGCGGACGAGCCGTGGTTCGACCTCCTGCGGGAGCGCACGGCGGCGCGCGTCGTGACGATCGCGATGGACGCGCCCGCGGATTATTCCGGGCGGGTCGCGGGGGACGGAACTGATGGTATCCTCGTGCGCGAGCGGTGCGGCCGCGAGTACGCCTATGCGCTGCCGCAGCCGGGCGCGCCGATGCGCGCGAACGCCCTGCGGGCGATCGCGGTCGGCCGCGAGCTCGAAATCGCGCCCGACGAGATCGCGCGCGCCTTGCGGCGTTTCACGCCGCCGCCGATGCGGTGGGAGACGAGCCGGCATAACGGGGTGCTGTGGATCAACGACGCTTACAACGCGAGCCCGCCGAGCATGGCGGCCGCATTGCGAACCTTCGCGGAATTGCCGGGGCCGCGGCGGCGCTGGCTGGTGCTGGGCGGCATGCGCGAGCTGGGCGATCGCGCCGCGGCCGAACACGCGGCCTTGGGCGAGCGTGTGGCGGCGGGCGAATGGGCGGGTTTGGTGACGGTGGGCGAGCTGGGCGCGGCGATCGCGCGCGCGGCCCTCGCCGCCGGCTGGCCCGCCGACCGCGCCGCATCGTTCCCGGACGCGGCGGGGGCCGCGGCTTACCTGCGGGAACGGCTGGCGCCGGGCGACGCGGTGCTGCTGAAGGGTTCCCGCCGGGAGCGGGTCGAGGCGGTTTGGGAGGCGGCGCGGGCGGACGCGCCGGAAAAGGAATAAAACCATGTTGTATTGGCTCTCCCATCCGGAATGGATTGAGTGGTTTTCGCCGCTGCGGCTCTTCAAATACATCACCTTTCGCGCGTTCGGCGGGGGCGCGACGGCATTCCTGCTGACCCTGCTCGTCGGCCCGGCGCTGATCCGCCGCTTTCGCCGCTGGAAGATCGAGCAAATTGAGCGCGATGATCCCGCGCTGGGCCAAATCCGCGGAAAGCGCGGGACGCCGATGATGGGCGGCGTGCTGATCCTCTCCGCGCTGGCCGTCTCCGTCCTGCTTTGGACGGCGCCGGGGAATCGGCACGTCGGTCTGGCCTTCGCCACGACGGCCTTCATGGGACTGGTCGGCTTTTGGGACGATTATCTGAAATTGACCCGCCGCAACACGCGAGGGCTGAACGGCCGCATCAAGCTGTTGCTGGAAATCGCGTGGGCGGCGGTCTTCGTCGCCTATCTCTGGTCGGACCCGGCCTCGCGGCCGCTCGTCAGCGATGTGCTGCTGCCCTTCGTCAAAGATCCCTTTTTTGTCGGATTGGAGTTTCCGGCGGCATTGATTTTTTCGGGGCTGGTCATCGTCGGTTGCGTCAACGCGGTCAATCTGACCGACGGTCTCGACGGGTTGGCGATCGGTTGTTCGAGCGCGGTGTCCGCGGCGTATCTCGTGCTGGCCTACGTGGCGGGGCACGCGCTTTTCGCCCGCCACCTTTTGATTCCGTTCGTGCCCGGCGCGGGCGAGCTGGCGGTGTTTTGCGGCTGTTTGCTCGGCGCGGGTCTCGGATTCCTGTGGTTCAATTGCCACCCCGCGCGCATTTTCATGGGCGACACCGGCAGCCTCGCCGTCGGCGGCGCGATCGCGGCGGTCGCGATTCTGATCCAGCAGGAGGTCACGCTCTTTATCGTCGGCGGCGTGTTCGTGATCGAAGCCGTCAGCGTGATGCTGCAGGTCGCGTATTTCAAGCTGACCGGCGGGCGGCGCATCTTCCGCTGCGCGCCGATCCACCACCATTTCGAACAAATCGCGAAAGAGCATGCCGTGGCGGAGGGCCGCGATGTCGAGGTGACCGAAACGATGGTGACCGTTCGATTTTGGATTCTGGGTCTGCTGTTCGCGTTGATCGGCGTGGCGACGTTGAAGATTCGGTGAGCGCATGCGCGAAGAAACGACGGCGGTGCTGGGTTTGGGGGCGAGCGGCGAAAGCGCGGCGCGGTTGCTGCGCGCGGAGGGCCGCCGGGTCGTCGCCTACGACGCGGGCGCCGGCGCGGCGCTGGAGACGCGGGCGGCGGCGTTGCGCGCGGAGGGCGTCGAAGTCCGGCTCGGCGCCGAGCGGCCCGAGGTTGAGGGCGTCGCGCTGTGCGTCGTCAGCCCCGGCGTGCGCGCCGACGGGCCGTGGGTTTCGGCCTTCCGCGCGCGCGGCGCGCCCGTGATTTCCGAGCTCGAGCTCGGCTGGTCCCGGCATCGCGGGCGGACGCTGGCGGTGACGGGATCGAACGGAAAGAGCACGGCGGTGAAGTGGCTCGCGGAATCCTTGGCCGCGGCGGGGCGGCGCGCGGCGATCGGCGGCAACTACGGCCCGCCGGCGAGCGCGGCGGTTCGCGCGACGCCGCCGCCCGATTGGCTCGTGCTGGAGGTCAGCTCGTTCCAGTTGGAGACGGTGGAACAATTTCGGCCCGACGTCGGCGCGCTGATGAATATCCACCCGAATCATTTGGATCGGCACGGCGATTTCGCGGCGTATCGCGCGCTGAAACTGCGGATGTTCGCACGGCAGACGCCGGACGACACGGCCATCGCGCCGATCGAGCTGGCGGAGGCGTTCGCGGGGGCGCGGGGGCGCGCGATCACGTTCGGGCCGGCGGCGTCGGGCGCGGACTGGGAGTACGATCGCGGCGTCGTTTGGCGCGGCGGCGTCGCGCGCCTGGACGTGCGGGGGACATGGTTCGAGAATCCCACGCTCGGCTTGACGGCGGCGGCGGTCGCCGCCGCGCTGGAGGCTTGCGGCGTCCCCCTTTCGGCCGCGGAGAGCGCGGCGCGCGCGTTCCAACCGCTCGCGCACCGCACCGCGCTCGTCGCGGAAATCGGCGGCGTGCGGTACGTGGACGATTCGAAGGCCACGAACCTGGCGGCGTTGATGGCCGCCGTGCGCGGCGCGGAGGGGCCGGTGCGGCTGATCGCGGGCGGGCTGGGGAAAAACGAGGACTATCGCGCCGCCGCGAATTTGCTCGCCGCGCGCGCCGCCAAAATCTATCTTATCGGTTCGTCGGCCCCGGCGATGGCTGAAGCGTGGGCCGGCGTCGTTCCCTGCGAATCGTGCGGCGCGCTGGATGAAGCGTTCGCGCGGGCGCGCCGCGAGGCGGCGCCGGGCGATGTGGTGTTGCTCTCGCCGGGGTGCGCGAGTTTTGATCAATTCGGAAGCTATGCCGAGCGGGGCGAACGATTCGTCCGGCTCGTGCGCGCGGCGGAGGCCGCGGAAGGGCAGATGGAGTAACGGCGGCGTAACGCCGCGGAGGAAAACTGATGAAAACGTCCGGTGTGGTGAGTGCGGTAGTGGCGGTTCATGCGGTGGGAATCGGCGCGCTGTTGTTGGCGCAGGGCTGCGGGACGCGGCAGCCCAAGGTGGAACCCCCGCCCGCGCCGGTCCTGCCCCCGCGCGCGGCGACGCCGGCCCCCGCGCCGACGACGCCGGCGCCCCTGCCGCCGCCGGCGCGTTTCACCCCGGCCCCGAAGCCGCTGCCGGAGGAACAGACGACGACCTATATCGTGCAGCCGGGCGACACCCTCAGCCGGATCGCCCAGCGCCATGGCGTCAGCGCGCGAGAGATCGTCGAGTTGAACAAGCTCGAGAAACCCGATCGAATTCGCGTCGGCCAGAAATTGACGCTGCCTTCGACGGCGAGCGCGCCGACGCCGGCCGCCGCGAAACCGTCGGCGACCGCGGCCCCGCGCGCGCTGCCTCCCGGCGCGGTCGAGTACAGGGTCATGCCCGGCGATACGCTCAGCCACATCGCCGTGCGCTATGGCGTCAAGGTGTCCGAACTGCGCGAGGCGAACGATCTGACCGGCGATCGGTTGGAGGTCGGTCAGCGGCTGATTGTTCCGCATCCCAGGAAGACGCCGCCCGCGCCCGCGGCATCCGCTTCTCCGAAGACGCCGCCTGCGCCCGCGTCGCCGCCCGCGGCGAGCGCGCCGGTCGCGCCCGCTCGAACGTCTTCGACCTCCGCGTCGCCGCCCGCGGCGTCCGCTTCCCCGAAAACGCCGCCCGCGCCGCCCGCCGCAACGCCGGACGGAAACACGGCGGGAACGGTGCTTTATACGGCGCGCGAGGGCGATACGCTCGCCGCGGTGGCGCGCGATTTCATGGTGAGTGAAGCGACGCTGCGGCGCGTGAACAATCTGGCGCCGGAAGCGGAAATCAAGCCGGGGCAGAAAATTCTGATCCCGTTGTCCGAGTAGGCGCGCGATTGTCGCAACGGGGCACGGGATGCGCGCGACTCGGCTGATCCTGATGGCCTCGATTTTACTGCTGGTCAGCGGCGGAATCGTCATGCTGGCCAGCACGAGCGAGCCGTTCGCCATTCGTCTGAACAAAAGCCCCACCTTTTTTCTGGCCCGTCAGGCGGTCTGGCTGGGCATCGCGACCGTCTTTTGCGCGGCGGCGGCTTTTCTGGACTACCGCGCCTGGCGCCGGCTGGCCTTGCCGCTTTTCGTGGTGACGGCGCTGTTGCTGGTCGCGGTGTTGCTGCCGGGCTTGAGCAAGCCGATCAAAGGCAGCCGCCGTTGGCTGAATTTGGGTTTTATGATGTTTCAGCCGGCGGAGATGGCGAAACTGACCGTGGTGCTTTTTCTGGCCTGGTGGCTGCGGCGGGCGCAACGGCATATCGAAAGTTTCTGGCGCGGGCTTGCGCCCGGGCTCGCGGGCGTGGGGATTCTGCTGCTGCTGGTGCTGAAGGAACCCGATTATGGCTCCACGATTTTATTGGCCGTCGTCGCGGGGATTCTCTTGTTCGCGGGCGGCGCGCGCATCGAGCAACTGCTGCTGCTGGGGGCCGGCGGCGGCGGCGCGCTGACCATTCTCATTCTGAATGATCCGATCCGCCTCAAGCGGATCACGTCGTTTTGGGATCCGCTGAAATATGCGCGCGACGACGCGTATCAGCTCGTCAACTCGCTGGAGGCCTTCGCGGTCGGCGGGTGGGGCGGCGTCGGCCTGGGCGCGGGGCTCGGCAAGCATCTGCATCTGCCGGAAGTGCACACGGATTTCATTCTCGCGAACATCGGCGAGGAACTCGGTTTGTTCGGCACGCTCGGCGTGCTGTTGCTGTTTCTATTGATCGGCCTTTGCGGCCTCAACATCGCGCGCGCCGCGCCGGACGTGTTCGGCCGCCTGCTCGCGCTCGGACTGACGGCTTCGATCGTAGCGCAGGCCTTTGTCAATATCGGCGTCGCCACCGGCAGTCTGCCCACGACGGGCCTCGCCCTGCCGTTCATCAGCTATGGCGGATCGAATCTGCTGATCAATGCGACCATGGTGGGCATTCTGCTCAACATCTCGCGCCGCGCCGCGAGCGCCGAAGCGGAGGAAGGCGAAAGTCCGCCCTTCAAGGACCGAGTGCGGCGCGTTTGACGATGCCGCCCAAAACCGCGCCCTCCGCCGCGGGGTGCGCAGGGCGGCAAAGCGGCAGGGAAGAAAAGACGGCGTCCCGCGCCCGACCCCGCCCGTTCCGCCGTATTCATTCGGACGCGCGCCGGAACCGGGCGGGAATCCCGTCGCCGCCGCGCATGGTCGCTTTTCTTCCGCAGAAGCCGCCCCCACCCGCTGCATTCCGGTGTATCACACTTCGCGAAGTGTGATACACCGGAAATCGGCGGACGGCGGGGAAATATCCAGCCGGCGGAAAGAAATGGGCGACTCAATCCACCGGATCAATCAGCCGCCGCACCTCGTCGCTGACGGCCGGTTTTGGGGGCGCGGCCTCGGGGGCGGGGGCGGGGTTGGGGGCGGGGGTTTCGGAGGGACGGTCGCTCGATTCGCTCGCCGGCGGCGGCGCGTCCTGGCGGGCTTGATCGGGCGAGGGCGGGGGCCCGCCCGGGCGTCCGCCGCCGCGCGGTCGCCGTCGTCGCCGCCGTCCGCCGCGGCGCTCGTCGCTGTCGCCGCTCGCTCCGCGTTCGCCGCCGGGAACGCCCGGCACTTGCAACGGGCGCTCCCCGCCCGCGGTTCCGCCCATGGCCAAATCAAGGCCTTTGCGAAAGGTTTGCGAACGCATGACATGGCAGAGCAGGCTGTGGGCGCGCTGCTCGACCACGGCGTCGGAGGTGATGACCGTTACGGTCCGGCCTTTGCGCCGCAATTGTTGGGCAAGCCGAGTGATGGTCTCCACCCGTTCCGCCGAGTCTTTCGCGTAAAACACCTCGATACCGCCGAAATCCGCGCCGTCCGGCGCCTTGCGCAGCGGAGCGCCGATGAATACAGCTTGCAGGGGGATGCGCTCTTTTTGCGCGAACCGCGTCAGCCGTTGGATCCACGCGATGATTTCCCGGGGCGGCGCGGGGACGCGCTCCGCGCGCTCGCCCAGCACGGCGGCGCCGTCGAGCACATAGGCCTTGTCGCTACGGGAACGGCCGTGCGGTTTGCGGCCGCCGATCCAGCCGCGGAACAACGAGGCGATGGCTTTCATGCGGGATCAAAAACGAAAAGACACGCCGGCCGAGTATTCCACATCGTCGGCGGAGAACTTGCTGAGCTTGCCCCAGTCGGAGAAGGGGTAGATCGCCATGGCGGAAACGCGGAAGCGGCCCGCCGGTATTTCGATGCCCGCCTGCAGATCATAATACAGTTTGGTGTCGCGATCGCCGCCGGCGCCGCCGTTGACAAAACTCTTGAGAACGCCCACCGCGATCGCCAGGAAACGCTCGTGGAAGACGAGGTGCAACTGGGGGGTCAAAACGTTGTCGGCGCCGGGCGCTTGCTCGGCCTCCCCGGCATAGCCCAGGCCGAGCCGCCAATAGGCGCCTTCGTCGTGCAACTGAAAAGCAATCAGCCCGGAATAATCGCCCTTGCCGAAGGGGGAGTTCTCGACCGCCGCATTTCGGGCATGGCGGCGCGCGCCGACCGAGATGGCGGAACCGTACGACTGAGCGGATGCCGTCGCGGACAGCGCGGCGAATGCGAGCGCGGCGACCATCGAGCGGTGTATTGTGGAGTTCATGTCCGGCATCCTACGGCGCGCGTCCCCCGCCGTCAATATCCGCTTTGGCGGAGGCAAGGCGGAGAAGCGGGTTGACGGGACGCCCCTTCGGCTTTTCTAACAGCCCGGCCCTTCGCGCCTTCGCGGGCACGGACGCGGGATCGCAGCGATTTGGTTCTTTCGCCTGAAAAATTTGTGCGTTATGGTCGCGCCGGCGATACGCGCGGCGGTGACATGATTCTGAGCTTTGTCTGCCGCAAATGCGGCACCAAAATAGAGGCGGACGCGGACGCCGGCCCGCGCGTCCAGTGCGGCGCTTGCCAGGCGCTCAATACGGTGCCGCCGCCATTCATCGCGCCGGACGTGGTGATCGGCGGTTTCCGGCTGATTCGCCGGATGGGACGCGGCGGCATGGGCGACGTCTATTTCGCCCAGCAGCTCTCGCT
Source organism: uncultured bacterium (assembly GCA_937935255.1). Taxonomy (GTDB): domain Bacteria; phylum Verrucomicrobiota; class Kiritimatiellia; order PWTM01; family PWTM01; genus CALGXT01. The sequence goes on from CALGXT010000079.1 coordinate 14,528, forward strand.
GAAGCGGGAAGCGGCCGTGAAAATCCTGCACCGCGCGCTGACCCGCGATCCGGTGTTCCTCGCCCGTTTCACGCGGGAGGTCCGCCTCACCGCGCGGCTCGAACATCCCAACATCGTGCCGGCGTTCGAGGCGGGCATGGACTGCGGCTTTCACTATCTGGCGATGGCCTTTGTGGACGGCGAAACGCTGGAGCAGCGCATCCGCCGCCGCGGGCCGATGCCGGAAGTCGAAGCCCTGCGCCGGGCGCTTGATATCGCGCGCGCGCTCGACTATGCCTGGACGGAGCACCGGCTGATCCATCGCGACATCAAACCGGCCAATGTGATCACAGACCGCCGCGGCGTCACGCGGCTCATGGATTTCGGCATTTCCCTGTCCCTTGGCGGCGACCGCGGAAAAGTCACCCGCAGCGGACTCGTGGTCGGCACGCCCAACTACATGAGTCCGGAGGCCATTGCCCGGCCGAACGAGGCGGATTTTCGTTCCGACATTTACTCGCTGGGGGCGACGCTGTATCACGCCGTGACCGGCCAGCTGCCGTTCGCGGGCGAGAATTTCGCCGAGACGCTGCGCCGCCGCCACAGCGCCGAACCCCTGCCCCATCCGCACGACGCCAATCCCGCGCTGTCCGAGCCGTTGGTGGCGTTGCTGGCGGAAATGATGGAGCCGGACCCCGCCCGCCGTCCGTCCTCCTGGGGCGAACTGATCGCGGATATCGAGCGCGCCCTCGCGGGCCGCATGCCCGAACCCGGCGTCCGAACCGACGCGCGAAACGTTTCCGCGCCGACGACGAGCCGATTGCGAACGTCGGCGTTGGCGACGCATTTACTCTCGCGCCGGCGGCGGCTGATCCTGACGATCCTGCTGGCGCTGGCCTTCGCGCTGCTGGTTCTGGACATCTGGCTTCTGTTGCGCATGAGCCGAGGGCGCCGCGCGCAACGGACGCCCCATGACCTCGTCGCGCCGGATTGAGAGCGTCCTCGGACACGGGGCGCCTCTTCTGAATCCACGCTTGCCGACAGTATCACACTTCGCGAAGTGTGATACCATCGGATTTGCGGGGACAGAGACGCATCGGTGAGCGCAAGTTGTTCTTTTTCCAAGGGTTGGAAAACAAGTCGGCCTTTTCTTCCAAGGCTTGGAAATCGGTTTCAGGCGGGAGGGACAGACAAAAAGAGTTCATGAGGCCAAGGGACGGGCACATAAGGCGGGAGCGCGCGAAGCGCGAGGTTCAAAGCCAAAAATGAGATGATTTCCACTCGAATCGCGGAATTCCGCAATCCGAGTTTCACATTCGCCGCCGCCGATCAGCGCTCCGGCGGAGTCTCGACGAATCCGTCCCGCTGAGCCGCCGCCGCCATCGCGCGGGCGCGGCGGATCATGCGGCGCGCGTTGGCCAGAAAATCGTCTTTGGAAAACGATGTTCGGGCCACGCCTTCCGCCTGTGCGCGCAATCCGACCGCGGCGGCCTCCTCGGCGAACAGGTCTTCATCGTCCATTTTGGGCACGATATTATCCGCCGCCAGCCGGTCGCCGACGCGCCCCGCGATCGCTTCGGCCGCCGCGAAGCACATGCCGTCGGTGATCGTCCGCGCCCGCGCGTCCAGCGCGCCGCGGAACAAGCCGGGAAAGCACAGCGAGTTGTTCACCTGGTTCGGAAAATCGGACCGGCCCGTCGCCACGACCGCCGCGCCCGCCTCGGCCGCTTCCCAGGGCCAGATCTCCGGCACCGGATTCGAGCAGGCGAAAACAATAGCGCCCTCGCGCATAGAGCGAACCCAGTCCGGGTGAATAACGCCCGGCCCCGGCTTTGACGCGGCGATCACGACATCGGCGCCGCGCAGCGCTTCGGCGATACCGCCGCGGCGGCCCTCCGCGTTGGTCGTCTCGCAAAAACGCCATTTCGCCGCGAAGCGCTTCCGATCGGCGCGGACATCGTCGCGCCAGGGGCCGAGGATGCCGCGGCTATCCACCAGCCGGCAGCGGCCCGGATCGGCGCCGCGGCCGATGATCAGCCGCGCGGCGGCGGTATTGGACGCCCCCGCGCCGACGAAGGCAATAGCCGCGTCGCCGATGTTCTTGCCGACGAAACGCAGGGCATTGATCAGCCCGGCGAGGATCACGGTCGCCGTGCCCTGCTGATCGTCGTGCCAGACGGGAATTTCGGCGCGTTCGCGCAGCGTGTCGAGAATCTCGAAGCACTTGGGTTGCGCGATATCCTCCAGGTTCACGCCGCCGAAGGCCGGCTGCATCAGCAGCACGGTCTCGATGAGCCGCGCGGGATCTTTCGTGTCGAGCACGATCGGAAAGGCGTCCACGCCGCCGAGATACTTGAAGAGCAGCGCCTTGCCCTCCATCACGGGCAGCGCGGCCTTCGGGCCGATATCCCCCAACCCCAGCACGCGCGTGCCGTCGCTGACCACCGCGACCGTGTTCCATTTGCGCGTGTGGACATAGACTTTTTCCGGATCGGCGGCGATTTCCCGGCACGGGGCCGCGACGCCGGGCGAATACCAGATGGCGAAATCGTCGAAATCGCGCACACAACAGCGCAAGCCGGTCTCAATCTTGCCCCGATAGAACGGGTGCAATCGCAAGGCGTCCTCGTCGGGTTTGGCGGCCTTCGCGAGGCGCTCGTCGGCGTTTATTTTCGGGATCGGGGCCGTGCTCATGCCGTCTTTCCTTTGGAGGCGGCCGCCCAACGGCGGCCCCATTGATTGTGATGCAGTTTCTGCGCGTCGAAGCGATCCTCGCGCGGCGGCCGTTCCGCGGGGTGGCCGATGGCGGCGAGCGCGAACGGAACCACCGGCGGCGGCACGCCGAAGGCGCGTCGAACCGCCTCCATGCGGGTTTCCATCGGATACAGGCCCACCCAGACGGCGCCCAGACCGAGCGCGTGAGCCGCCAGCAACAAATTCTGCGTAGCCGCCGAGCAATCCTGCGGCCAGAAACCCGGCGCGCGCTCGAGCGAGGGGTCGCCGCAGACCAGGATGCCGAGCGGGGCCTCCCGCAGCATTTCGCAGTGCGGCAGCTCCCGCTCCAGCCGGCGCAGGGCCGCCCGGTCATCCGCCACCACGAAATGCCACGGCCGCGCATCCATTGCGGAAGGCGATGCGTACAACGCGTCCAGCAGTCGGCGCACCGTGTCCGGCGGAATCGGCCGATCCTCGAATCGGCGGATGCTCCGCCGCGTCAGAATATTTTCCAAGGCATCCATGGCATCGCACTCCGGGCCGCGCTCTCGGCGGGGCCTTTCGAAATGGAGCGGCCTTATTATCATGGCGCGGGCGCTTCGGCACTCAAAAACTCCCGCGCCCGCCAGGCGGCCAGCGCCTGCGCGGCGCGTTCGGCCAACGCCGCGGCCCTCTCGCGTTTCCCCCGCGGAGCAGGGTCCAGCGGCGGAAGCAGACCCAGATTCGCTTTCACGGGCTGAAATCGCTTCGGATCGCCTTCCGCCGCGGCGCGACACAGGGCGCCCAGCATCGTCTCCGGCGGCGGCGTCAGCAGCGGCTCGCCGCGCCATCGCCGCGCCGCATTGACGCCCGCCAGCCAACCGGTGGCGATATTGCCGGCATACCCCTCCACGCCCGCGATCTGCCCCGCGAAAAAAACATCGGGCCGAAGGCGCCATTGCAGCGCGGGGATCAGCGCGGTCGGAGCGTTGATGTACGTGTTGCGGTGCATTTCGCCGAAGCGTTCGAAGACCGCGCCCGCCAAGCCGGGGATCATGCGGAAAACCCGCTCCTGTTCGGCCCGCGCGAGGTTCGTCTGGAACCCGACGAGGTTGTACCGTTCGCCCGCCGCGTCTTCCCGACGCAATTGCGCCACCGCCCAGGGGCGGCGGCCCGTGCGGGGGTCGGTCAGCCCCACCGGCCGCATCGGCCCGAACGCGGGCGCGCGCGGATCGCGCCGCGCCAACACCTCGATCGGCAGGCAACCCTCGAAGAACGCGCCGCCGGTTTTCACGCCCTGCTCGACCTCCGCCTCGAATTCCTTCCGCGGGATTCGGCGAGCGGCGATGAGCTCCGCGATGAAGCGCTCGTACTCCTCGCGCGTGAAGGGGCAATTGACATAATCCCCCTCTCCGCTCGCATCACGGCCGTACCGCGACCCTCGGAATGCAATCGTGAAATCCACCGAATCGCCGAGAATCACCGGCGCAATGGCGTCGAAGAAATAGAGGTTTTGCTCGCCGAGCGCCTGCTCCAGCGCGGCGGAAAGCGCCGGCGAGGCGAGCGGACCGGCGGCCACGACGACCGGACCCGCGGGCAGCGTTTCCGCCTCGGCGCGCCGAACGACGATCCGCGGATGGCCTTCGATGGCGGCGGTGACGGCGTCGGCGAAGCGGACGCGATCCACCGCCAGCGCCGCGCCGCCGGGCACCGCCGCCGCATCGGCGCAGCGGATCAGCAGCGAATCCAACGCGCGCAGTTCCCGGTGCAGAAGACCGGAGGCGCGATCGGGCAGGCGTGAGCCGAGCGAATTCGAACATACCAGCTCGGCCAGACGATCCGTGCGGTGCGCCCCCGTCGGGCGCGCCGGCCGCATCTCCCAAAGCTCGACCGGGACGCCGCGCTGCGCGGCCTGCCAGGCCGCCTCGCAACCCGCCAACCCTCCGCCAATGATCGTGAGCGCGTTCAAGGTTTCGTCGCCGCCCCGATCCGTTCCTCCCGCGCCAGCGCGCGCCAGAGCGCTCCGACGGCGAGGGCGAGCAGCGCCCCGCCGGCCACCATCGCCCCGATCCAGCCGAGCTTCGTGAGCGCCGTGACGATGACGCCGGCGACGACGACGCCGAGCAGAATGGACCACAGGGCATGACGCCGGCGAATGCCCAGCAGAAACGCGGCAATTGCGCCGGTCCAGGCGCCGGTCGCGGGCAAAGGGATCGCGACGAAGATCGCGAGTCCGAGCGTTTCGTACTTCTCGATCCCGGCCGTTTTCCGGCGTGTGCGGGCGAAGAGCCACTCGAAGAACCGCCGCCCCGCGCGATACCGCATCGCGAACCGCGACAACGGCCCCAAAAGCGCGAGGATCAACGGCACCGGCAGCATATTTCCGGCCACGGCGAAGGCGAGCGCCTTCCACCACGGCATATCGAGCGTGAGGATGCCCACCGGGATGGCGCCGCGCAATTCGATCACCGGCAGGGTCGAAATCGCGCCGACCACCAGCCCATCGGGCCATTGCCGCTCCCGCAGGCGTTCGGCCACGCGCTCGCGCAGCGGAACGCGCGTCTCCCCGGGGGCGCCCGCGCGGACCGTTCCAGGCGCGCATGCGATGCCCGCCGCCGCCAGGATCGCCAGCGCCGATCGTTCGAAATTTCTCATAAGATATTCCGGTGTTTCGGACGCTTTTTTTCCGATGGATGACCGCGCCCGCCGCCGATGAGCGAGCCAGTTTTGCCGGGCGCCGATCCATTGACAAGCCCGGAAATTAGACGGATATTTCAAAACAAAAATCGGACTTTTATTCGTGAGCGACGATGAGCGATGAGAACTTCATATGGGCCGCCGCAGGCATGATTCTGGGGCTGGCGGCCGGCGTACTCGCCGGCCGAATCAGTTCGCGGCGTGCGATCGGCCCGCGCGAACGCGCCTATACCTGGCGAAACTGTTGGATCACAGGCCTGCTCCTCGGCCTGTTTCTGGCCAGCGCCGTGGGGCTTCCGAAACCGCAGCGCTATATCGTGCCGGGCTTGCTGTTTTTGGTCATTCCGGCCCTGGTCTATCGCTGGAGCGTCCGCCGGCTGATCATTCGCCGCCGCGAAGAGCGAGATCTGCGGGGGGGCGCGACGGCGCCGCCCGACAGGGCGCGCGAAAGCCGACCTGCCCCCTGAGCGGCCTTCCATGAGGATTCCCGCCGGGGAGGCGGACGCTCGGAACTTTGCATGGTCGGCTAAAACGTTGACACCTTTTCTCGCCTCATGCAGGATGAGTCACAAAAGCGGGAGGACGCTCCTATGGCCGTTTTGATCGGCATGTCGGCGGAAGTAAAAGGCAAGAACTACGAGGTGGATCGCGACAAGGTCACGATCGGCCGCAATGCCACCAATTTGATTGTCATCGAGCATCCCACCGTCTCCGGCCGCCATTGTCAGATCGTGCACGCCGGCAATACCTATACCTTGACCGATCTGGGTTCGACGAACGGGACGCGCGTCAATTCGCGCGAGGTCACCGAATGTGAATTGCATCCCAAGGATCTGGTGCAGGTCGGATCGGTCGAATTCATGTTCGACGCCGACGACGCCGCCCAACCGGAGTCGCGCCCTTTTCCGAAAACGCAGGTCGAAATCGCTTCCGGCCCGGCCAGCGCGCCGGTCTCGTTCGGCAGCATTTCGCCGTTCGGCGCCCGCCGGCGCGACAACATGCTGTTGTGGTACATCCTCATTGGTGTCATCGGATTGCTCGCGATCGGCGCCGCCGCCTTCGTGATTTACACGCTCGTGAATCAGCCGGGCGGTTGATCTCACGGTCGGCCGCGCGTTCCTCCCGGGTCGGCCTCACGCTGGTGGAGGCGTTGATCGCCGTCGCGATCGGCGCGATGGTCATCGCCGCCTTCGCCTTCGCGCACCGGTCGTTGCGCCGGGCGCTCGCGGTCACGATGGAACGCGAGGGCCGCCGCGAAGAAGCGCTCGCGGCCCTCGCGCAATGGGCGGAGGATTTGCGCTGCGCGGGGGAGGACGGCGCTGGAGGCGCTTCCGCGCTGCGCGCTGAAGCGGCGCCCGATGGCTCGTGGAGTCTCGAGTTTGTCGCGCTGCGCGCCGCGCCCGACAATCCCGATTTGCGCTACGCTCGCCCTCGCGCCATCGCCTATCGCCTGACGCCGAGAGTCGGCGGAGGTTTTGAACTCTCGCGCTCGGAATCGCCGACCCCGCCCCGCCCGTCCGACGAACCGCCGAAAGCCGTTCCCATCGCCCGTTTCACCTACTTTCGCGCGGAATTCCTGAACGGCGAGAACTGGACGGACCGCTGGCCGCCGGAAAACGGGCCCCGATGGCCGCGCGCGGCGCGCGTCGAAGCCCGGGATCGCGACGGCGCGCCGCTGGCCGTGGAAACGTGGATTCCCTGCGCCGACTTCTTCTCCCGCGAATTGGGGACAGCGCCCGCCGCGCGGCGGGCGCTGTCCCTATTTCGCCATCTGCGCGTCCCGGCGTCGTTCTAAATCGTTGTCCGCCGGGGCCCGTCTTTATGCCGTTCTGCGCCATTTCGCCGGGGCCCACCAGGCCGGCGGAGGGTGTTTGAAGATTCGGCGGGCCGCTCGGACCTCGGCCTTCGCGCTTTCGACCGCCGCGTTATCCCGTCGTTTTGTCGCGGTCCCGCCGCGCGGCCGTCGCGGCCCCCTCGCGCGTGGCGGGGCGGAAATCCACCCAGCGCCGGCGTTCGTCCACGCGAGCGAGTTCGACGAGCAGGGGGTCGCCGAGGCGATATTCGACGTCGCGTCCGGGGCGGCGGCCGCGGCGGCGTCCGTGATGGGGCGGCGTCTCGATCAAAAGCCCGCGCTGCAGGGAGTCGGTCAGCTCCACCAGCGGGCCGCGCGGCGTGCGGCCGGTGATCACGGCCGCATAAGGCCCGATTTCGCCCGCGCGCAGACGGGCGGCGAAAAAGGCGACGCGCGCCTCCGCCACGCTCTCGGCCTCCGCTTCATCCGCCGCGCGCTCGCGCGCAGAGCAGTGCGCCGCGATCCGCGCCAGCTCCGCCGCGCCATAGGGCGGGCGCGCCCCCGCTTCCAGCGCTTTCAACTGACGGTGCACGATCAGGTCCGGATAGCGGCGGATCGGCGAGGTGAAATGGGTGTAGTGCTCCATCGCCAATCCGAAATGGGCGGAACGGTGCGACGAATAGCGGGCGCGCTTGAGATTGCGCAAGACCGCCAGACTCGCGGCGGATCGCCGCCGCGGGTCGCGAATTCCCCGCAGCAGGGCGTTGATGCGTTCGCGCGTACGCTCACGGAGGATCAGGCCCAGTTCGGCCAGCTCCGCCTCCATCGCCGACCATTGCTCTTCTTCCGGCTCTTCGTGGATGCGATAAAGCGCGGGCACGCCGGCCGCCGAAAGGGTCAAGGCGACGGCCTGGTTGGCCAGCAGCATGAATTCCTCGATCAGTTGGTAGGCTTCGTCGCACCCCCGGAGCGCGATGTCGCAAACCGCGCCCTGGGCGTCGCGCACGAAGCGCACCTCCGGCGTGACGATATCCAGCGCGCCGGCGTCGAGCCGCCGCGCGCGCAACCGCCGCGCCAGCGCGTGCATTTCCCTCAACGGCGCGCGGACCGCCGGCGGGACGTCGGGGGAATCGTCGCCGGAGAGGACCGCTTGAACGGCGTCATAGGTCAGCCGCGCGCGCGAGCGGATCACGGAAGCGAACGTCTCGTGTCGGCGCGGCGTTCCGTCCGGGCCGATGTGGATCCGCGCGGTGTGGCAAAGGCGGTCGCGCTCCGGCTGAAGACTGCACACGTCGCGGGTCAGTTCCGCGGGCAGCATCAACACCGCCTCTTCGACCAGATAGACGGTGTTGCCGCGCGCGCGGGCTTCGCGGTCAATCGCGGAATCCGGGGGAACGAAATGGCTGACGTCGGCGATGTGCACATCGAGTTCCCAGCCGCCGTCCGGGAGGCGGCGCAGATGAACGGCGTCGTCGAAGTCGCGCGCGTCCTCCGGGTCAATCGTGAACGCCGCCTGCGCGCGGAGATCGAGGCGTTCGGCGGCGTCGCGCTCGCGCGGCGCGCGCGGCGCGCGGCGCGACTGATCCCGCGCGTCTTCCGGAAATTCCGGTTCGAGCGCATGGCGGCGCATCAAGGCTCGGCGGCGGGCGGCGGGGTCGTCCGCCGCGCCGAGGTCCTCCGTCAGCGCGCCGGAGGGCATCGCGGCGCGCGGCGACCAGGGGTCGAGCCGCACGGCGACGCGCCGGCCCGTTTCCGGGGAAAGACCGCCGAAATCGGAGATGCGGATGTTCCAGGGAATGCGCGGATCGTCGGGGATGACGACGGCGTGGTAGGGGCCGCGTTGCAGCCGGCCGGTGAGCGTTTCGCTTCGGCGTTCAAGCACCTGGATGACGAGCGCCGTCGGCGCGCGGCCCGCCCGGCGGGAAGGCGCGCCTCGGGCCTCCGCGAGCACGCGATCGCCGTCCAGCGCCAAATGCAAATCCTCCGGCCGGACTTCCGCGAGGGACGCGCCGCTCTCCGGGTCGCAGAGCCTTCCGCCGCGCGCGGTGATCCGCAGCAGCGCCTCGAAGCGCCGCGCGCCGCCGCCGGGCGGGGCCCAGCGGTTGCCGCCCCGCGGCGCGAGGGCGCCGCGCGCGGCGAGGGCGCGGACGGCCTGGCGCACCTCGCTTTTGCGGCGGCCTGCCGGGCCGAGGGCGCGCTGAATCTCCTTCAGCGTCAGCGCCCGTCCCCGCGCCGCGCGCACCGCGTCGTTGACGAGCCGTTCCAGCGTTGGTATGAATTCCGCCATGGCGTGCGGCGTCGCACGGTAGCACATGTCGCGGGCGCGCGCGAGCCGCCGCCGCGACCGCGCCGATGAAAATCGCATACATGGCCAGCGAAAGCGCGCCCTACGCCTCCACCGGCGGGCTGGGCGAGGTCGCCGATTCCCTGCCGCGCGCCTTGCGGCGACGCGGACTCGATGTGTTGCGGATCTTGCCGCTGCATCGGCGCGCGTGGGAGGGCAAGTTTCCGCTGGCCGACACGGGATTGCGCTTCCGCATTCCCGTGGGCTTCCGAATGCTGACGGCGGAAATCTGGCGACATGAGAACAGCGATCCGCCCGTGTATTTCGTCCGCCGCGACGAATTCTTCGACCGCCGCGAAATTTATTCGCTGCCCGAACGCGACTACGACGACAATTTTGAGCGCTTCATCTTTTTCCAAAAATCGGCGGTGGCCTTGCTGGATGTCCTGGATTACCGAGCCGACATCGTTCATTGCAACGATTGGCAGACCGCGCTGATTCCGCTGTTTCTGCGGCATGGTTTGCAGGGGCTGGGGCGCCCCCTGCGCGAGCGGACGGTGATGACGATCCATAACATCATTTATCAAGGCCGGTTTCCCGGCTCCGATTTCGCGCTGACCAACCTGCCGTTTTCCTGTTTTTCGGTCAACGGGCTGGAGTACTACGGCGAAGTCAATTGCCTCAAGGGCGGCATTCTCGCCTCGGATCGCGTCAACACCGTCAGTCGAACCTATGCCGATGAGATTCGCACGGAGGCGCAGGGCGCGGGGCTGGCGGGCGTGTTGCGTTCGATCGGCGACCGGCTCCGCGGGATCCCGAACGGCGCGGATTACGAGGTTTGGAATCCGGCGACGGACCCGAATATTGCGCGAAATTACGGCCCGGACGATATCGCCGAGGGGAAGGCCGTTTGTAAGGCGGCGTTGTGCAAGGAGATCGGGTTTGCGGAGGATGCGACGCCGCTGGTGGCGATGATTTCGCGGCTGGTGGACGATAAAGGCCTCGACCTGTTGGCGGCGGCGATGCCGTCGCTGATGGCGCGTCCGGTGCGATTTGTGCTCCTGGGATCGGGCCAGGAGCGCTGGCAGAACATGTGCCGGGAATGGGCGCAACGCTGGCCGGGACGCTGCTCGGTGACGATCGGTTTCAACAGCGCCTTCGCGCATCGCATCGAGGCGGGGGGCGACATTTTTTTGATGCCGTCGCGCCAGGAACCGTGCGGGCTGAGCCAGCTCTACGCCATGAAATACGGCACGCTGCCGATGGTGCACGCCGTAGGCGGGCTGAAAGATACCGTCAAAAACCTCTCGCCCGACGGCACGGAAGGGGTCGGCTTTGCGTTCTCGGAGTACAAACCCGAAGCGTTGCTGGCCGCATTGGATCGCGCGTTAGAGCTGTACGGACGCCCGGAAATCTGGGCGGCGGCGCGGCGGCGCGCCATGGTCGAAGACTATTCCTGGGAAAAATCCGCCGCCGCCTACGAAGACCTCTATCGCGAGGCGCTCGGCGCAAAGAAGCCTTGAGCCGACCGTCGGCGGCTTGCGCACTCATCTTGCCATAACTTCGACCCAGATTCCGCCGTATTACACGGACAGGAAGCATCTTATGAATTCGTCTCGGTAGACTTCGTATTCTCTGTCCCCTTATTTCCGGGGCGGCGGTCCGCCGTAAGCCTCGGCCCGGCGAAGCCGGGACGGGCGCGCCCTACCGACCTCGGACCTCGGAGCTCGGACCTCTCCGGCGGCGGAGCGCCGGAGCTACAGCGCTGACGCGCCGAGCACCGACCTCCGACCTCCGAGCTCCGACCTCTGCGTCCTCCGTGTCTCCGCGGTGAATCTTTCGCGGCGCGGCGGGCCGCCGCGCCCTACCCATCTCCGGGAAAGGTAGGGCCCGGCCGCCGGCCGGGCCGCATGCGGCGCGAGCAAGCTCGCGCCCTACAGGCGCTCTCGCGCCGACCTCTGATTCCGCTGAAAAACCCTAATGTCGCATAACTCCAAATTCGTTATGTTCGCCAGAATGCCCTGTGCGGCCCGATCCCAAATCGGTCCTTGTGTTTTGATCCCCTGAAAATCATTGCAGATCGCATTGCGAATGGGTTTTT
>CALGXT010000080.1 GCA_937935255.1 uncultured bacterium
CGGCTGAACGATCGCCGTCCCTACCCGAGCGAAGAGAACATTCGGCAATTGGAGGCCAATCGGGAAGCATTGGCGGCCATCCTTCGCCGCACCCAGGAAGATCTGTCCCGCGGGCAATACGAGCCGCCCGCCCTGGAGCCGGCCCGTTTTTCGCAGGAACTTCGGGGGATGAGCGAGCGGCTGAACCGGGTGGCGGCATCCCGCAATATCGCGCCGCCGCCGCCATCGTTCGGATACGGTTTCGAGCAGTATTTCAAAGGAGTCCCGCCCCGCAAAGATGAGGTGCCGCGCCTGCTCCTGCAGGTCAACGCCGTCGAGAGCGTCTGCCGCGCCCTATACGAGGCGGGCATTACGGAGATTCTCAAAGTGGAACGTCAGAATTTCGAGGAGGCGGGCGCCGGCGGCGGGCCGGAGACGGATATGAGCGGGCTGGCCGTTCGCGCCCCCTTCGAGGAACGGGGCGCGGGCGGATTCGGCGGGCGACTGGACGGCCGCCCGATGGCCGATCCGGACGGTCTGTTCTCCTGGGAGCGGGTCGCCGTGGAATTCACCACGCGCGAAAGCGGACTGTGGGCCGCCTTGAACGGATTGGCTCGCGCCGGCGCTTATACCGTCGTGAATAGTCTCACGATCGTCAATGAAAACGCGCGCCCCGCGATCAAAACGCAGGATGGCGGCGAAAAGGCGACGCGCGGCACGGAGGGCGCGCCGGTCGCCTATCGCCCCCCGTCGCCGCCGGCCGGCGACGCTTTTCCGCCCGGTATGGCGCCGGGCGCCGCGGGCGCGTTGCCCGCCCGGCCCTTGAAACGCGAGGAGCGCATCGTCGCCGGGCGCGACGAATTGCTCCGCGTGCGTGTGGAGGCGGATGTCTATCGTTTCCAGGCGCCGACCCCCGCCGGCTGAGGAGTGCAACGACGTGAACGCTGTCAGTGAATCCCATTCGAGCTGGCTTCGACAGAACTATGACAAGGCGCTGCTGGTCGCCCTGCTGGCCGGGCTGCTGGTCTCCGCCGGCATCCTCTGGTTCAAAATCGAACAGAGCCGCAGTCTGCTGGTCAATTCGGGCGCGGTGGTCGGACCCCGCGCCGATCAGAATGTGACGGCCCTGGATGTGGCGCAACTGGAGGCCGCGGCGAAAGCGCTGCGCGAGCCCTTCCAGGCCGTTCCCCGCGCGCAACGCCTTTTCGTCAGCGAGACGCGCACGACCTGCCTGCGCTGCGGCAAGCCCATCGGGATGCAGGACTATGTTTGCCCCTTCTGCGGTTACGAGGAAGAGAAGCCGGGAGATGTCGCGGAGAGGGATAGCGACGGCGACGGCATGCCGGACGCCTGGGAGGAACAGCACGGCTTCAACCCGATGAATCCCGACGACGCGTACGCCGACGCCGACGGCGACGGTTTCACCAACCTTGAGGAATTTCTCGCCGGCGCCGATCCGCGGGATCCCCGGTCCATGCCCGATATCGTCACGAAACTCCGCATGGCGGAGCCGCCGCGCCGGGAAATGCTGCGCATCCGTTTCCTCGCGGTTCAGGAATTGGTCGAGGGCGAGAAGCGATTCCAGGTCAATGTGGGCGCGCGCAGCCATTTCGTGAAGGTCGGCGATAAGGTGGACGGCTTCGAAATCCTCGCCTATAACGAAGCCGAGAAGTCGCTGTCCGTCCGTCAGGGCGGACGCACGATCACCTTGTTGATGGGCCGCGAGCAGAGCGATGACGCCTTCATCGTCCGCTTCGTGTCGCTGCTGGATCGCAGCGCCCCGCCGATCGTCGTGAAGATGGGGCAGGAGTTCTCATTGCGAGGAGTGGCGTACCGCTTCATTGAGGTGACGCCGGACGGCAAGGCTCGGATTCTTGCGGTCGCGTCCGGCAAAGAATACTTGGCGCCGCTGATCAGCGGGCGCGAAGAAGCGGCGCTGCGCGATCCCTCCGCCGGTATCGGCGTCCCGATGGAAGGGGAGATTTTCCTGGGGCCGGAACGCGAGAGGGCGCCGCAGCCTCGACGGTGACGGCGTAAAAAAGGTGTAATGCAAGTCTGACATTATCTTGACAGGGAATCGTTCGCCGTAGAGGATGCCGCGCGGTTTTTTTTGATCGGCGGCTTCGAACGCGCGAAGGATCCGAGGGAGACGGTAGTTTGACGTCGAAGGTACGCGGATGCGGTCCGAAATGGAGCGGAGGTAGTAAAACGATGAATCGGGTCACACGTTGGGCAACTTGTGCAATGGCGGCGGTCGGGATCGCCGGTGGCGTTTACGCTCAGGACGACCTTCTGAACGGGCTTGCGCCGATGGCGGGGCCGGAGACGGGCGTCGCTCCTGCGGAGGCGCCGATGGGAGAAACGCCCGTCGCGGCTGAACCGCCGGCGGACGCTCCTGTGGAAGCGCCTGCGCCCGAAGTTCCGGTGGAAACCCCGCCGGCCCCGGCGGAGGGGACGCCGCCCGCGCCGCCGCCCCCCGACCTTCTGGACTTGCTGGGCAGCTTGCAGAACGTGCCCCCGACGCCCGCGCCCGAGGTTTCACCGGAACCGACACCGGCCCCCGGCGATGCGCCTGTCATGACTCCGCCGGCTGCGGCGGGGGCGGAAGCGCCGGTTGAGGCCCCCGGGACGGCGGATGCCGTGCGGGAACTGGTGCGCGCCGAGGAGATTCGCCGGCAGGCGGCGTACATTGACGGGCGCCGGGCCTTCGCGACGGCGCAAGACGCTTTGCGCCGCGAAGACTACCCCCAGGCCTTCGCTCAATTTACGGAAGCCCTGATGAAGCTGCCCGAAATGCCGCAAACCGCGGAACTTCGTCAAAGGGCCGCATACGGCCGCGCCGAAGCCGCCTATCAGCAGGCCGTCGGCTTCTACAAAAAAGGCGAATACGCGGCGGCGAAACAACAGGCGGCCATCGCATCGGAAGATGAGGCGGGCCACGGCAGCAAAGTTCGTTCCTTGCTGGCCCGCATCTCGGCCCGCGAACGGGAGGCGGAGGCCCGCGCGGCGGCGCCCCGTCCCATCGCCGAGACCGAGGAAGTGATGGATAAGCAGGCGCAGATCGCGCAGCTCATGGAGCGCGGCAAGCAGTGGTTCAATATCGAAGATTATGACCGCGCCGAAGCCGCGTTTGAACAGATTCTGGTGCGCGATCCGTACCACCTGGACGCTATGCGTTTCCTGAAACGGATCGAGGAACGCCGTCTGGCGGCGAGCAACACCCGCCGACGCGCCACGATCGAAGATTTGGTGCAGGACGTTCGCGAGCGCTGGAACCCGCCCATCCGCCGCACCGCCGCCGGCCCCATCGAATCCGATCCCGGCCAGATGAAAACCACGCAGCCCGATACGCAGCAGTTGCGCGAGAAGCTGATGGCGATCACGATCCCCTCCGTCAACTTCCGGCAGGCGACGATCTCCGACGTGATCAACTTTTTGCGCGAAGCCAGCGAGGCCAACGATCCCCAGAAGGTCGGCGTGAACATCATTCTTAAGCTCGATAGCGGAGGCGCCGCCGCGCCGACGCCCGTTGCGCCGACCACGCCGGCCGAAGACCTGTGGGGTCCCTTGGGCGGCGGACCGGCCGCGCCGACCGAGGCCGCGCCGTCCGCGCCCATGGAGTCGGCAGGAACGCCCACCATCACGTTGACCCTGCGGCGCGTCACGCTCTTCGACGCCATCAAATACGTGACGGAAGTCGCAGGTCTGAAGTTCCGGCTGGAGGGCAACGCGGTCATCATTACGCCCAAAGATGTCGTTTTCAACGTGATCACGCGCCTGTATCCGGTGATGCCTTCGATCATGACCACCGCCGTCGAGAAAAAAGAGGAAACGGGAGGCCAGACCGGCGCCGGGGGCGGCTTCGGCGGATTGGGCGGCTCGACCATCCGGACGACGCCCGACGACGACATCAAGGCGATGTTCGAGCGTATGGGCGTGCCGTTCCCGCCGGGCACCTCGATCAGCTACAACTCGGCCATCAGCCAGTTGATTGTCACCAACACCGCGGAGAACCTCGAAATTCTCGAGCGCATTTTGCCGCAAATTGACGCCGTCCCGAAACAGGTCACCATCGAGGCGCGCTTCATCGAGGTGGCGCAAACCGATCTCGACGAGTTCGGTTTCGAATGGATGCTGACGGATCATTGGCAGTTGGCCAACAAGAAAGGCCCCGGTCCGCTATCCTCTCGCGAGCGCATCCAGCTCAACCAGAACGCGGCCAATGGCGGCTTCACGCGCGGGTTGCGCTATTTCAGCGGCGCTTCGGACGGCGCCAACCCCGCCGGCTCGACCATCACCACCTTCGGCGCCATGACCGGCACCCTGTTCAGCATCTCCAGCGTGCTGACCAACCCCGAACTGACCTTCGTCCTGCACGCGCTCTCCCAGCGCGGCGGCACCGATCTGCTCTCCGCGCCCCGCGTCACCACGCGCAGCGGCGTCAACGCGCAGATTCAGGTCGTTCAGGAGATTATCTATCCCACCGAATACGAAGAGCAGTCGGTGGAAAGCCAGATGGACGCGGCCTTCCGCGTGCCCATCCCGACCGCTTTCGAAACCCGCGAAACGGGCGTCATCCTCAACGTGACGCCGACCGTGGGGCCGGATGGTTATACCATTGACCTTACGCTCGTGCCGGAAGTCTCGGAACTGGCGGATTGGTTGGATTACGGCCCCCCGGATCGCTATCCCATTCTGCAGCCCGTATTCACCAGCCGCAGCGTCACCACCTCCGTGGTGCTCTGGGATAACCAAACCCTCGTCCTCGGCGGAATGATTCGCGACCAGGTGACGCGGTTCGACGACAAGATTCCGATTCTCGGCGATATTCCGCTGTTGGGCCGCCTCTTCCGTTCGAAGGGCGAACGCAGCTCGAAGCGCAACTTGATCGTCTTCGTGACGGCCCGGCTGGTGAACCCCGCCGGCGATCCGATTCACGATTCGAAAGATGCCGTCGGTGAGCGATGGTGAAGTTGGGCGAGTCGCCCTGATGATGCGTAAAAATCCCCCGGAAGTCGCAGCTTCCGGGGGGTTTTTATTCTCGGACCATGGCTGGAAACCCGGTCCGTCGAAAAGGGGACGAGATCGGACAATAAGGTTGCCGTTTTTCTCAGGCGTTCCGGAAGAGCGCCGTTTTTTCCTCTGTCGCTTCCCGCCTATCCCGGATAGACTCGAATCGTTTTTTCGAACGGATGGCGGCGCCGTCTAATTGTTGCCGCGGAGGCGCGGCGGCCCATGTCGAACGCACCGACATTTCTCATCCTGGACGGCCATAATCTCGCGTACCGGTCGTTTTTCGCCGTGCGCGGCCTCACGGCCGCCGACGGACGGCCGAGCAACGCTGTTTTTGGTTTTATCCACGCGCTCCAGGCATTGCGCGACACCCATCGGCCCACGCACCTGGCCGTGGTATTCGACGGCGGTCTGCCCGCCGAGCGTACGGCGCTTCTGCCGACCTACAAGGCGCAGCGCCCCCCCATGCCGGAGGACCTGCGATCCCAGATCGAGGCTTTGCCGGACTTTCTCTCCGCGGCACGGATACCCGTCTTTCGGGAACCCGCCCAGGAAGCGGACGATGTGTTGGCGACCCTGGCCCTGACGGCGGCGCGCGAGGGCGCCGAGGTGCGCATCGCCTCGAATGACAAGGACCTTTTGCAGTTGGTGGGGGAGCGCATCCGCGTCGCGCCGCCGTCTTCCGCCGCCGCGTCCGAGGCGTGGGGGCCGGAGCAAGTGCGCGCGCGAACGGGCGTCCCGCCGGAAAACATCGTGGAGTGGCTCGCATTGACGGGAGACGCCGCGGATAACATCCCCGGCGTGCCGGGGGTCGGTCCGAAAACGGCCGCGAAACTTCTGGAGCAATTCGGCGGGTTGGATGGTTTGTGGCGGCGGATCGAGGAGGTTTCCTCGCCGCGCCTTCGCGCCGCATTGTTGGCGGAGCGCGGGACGGTGGAGCGCAATTTGCGGCTATTGCGATTGAGGTCCGACCTCCCGTTGAGTCGGACGTGGCGCGATTGCGCCATCGCCGCGCCGGATTCCGCCGCCCTGCGCGCGTTCTACGAGCGCTGGAATTTCCGTTCGTTGCTGCGGGAACTCGATCAACCGCGTCTGTTGTTGTAGGTCCATGCGCCGCGTCCTTTCCTGGTTGCTGATCGCGTCTACGGCGATGGCCCTCTACGCCGCCGGTCTCGGCATCCGCCGTCATCGCGTCGCCGTCTGGTCGGCGGGGCGGGAACGCCCGTTTCCGTTCACGCTCGAAAGCGCATTGCATTTTCGACGGGTGCGCGCGCTCTATAACGGCCAAGCGCTGCCAATCCGCGACAAAGACGTTCAATATCCGGAGGGCGTCCGCACCTTCGTATCGGATACCGTCGGCTTCGAGTATGTGCTGGCCGCGCTGGCGAGGGCGGGGCCCCGCTCGGTATCGCTGGAAGATCGGCTGCGTTGGATTTCCGCAGCCTGGTTCTGCCTCGGCATTCCGCTGATGTTCGCCGGGGTGCGGCGCTGGACGGGATCGGCATCGGCGGGGGGCGTCGCGGCGGCCTTTTACGCGGTGAGTCTGGGCGCGGTCATTCGTTCGACCGGTTGGGAGCTTTCCCGGGAAAATTTCGCGTTTCCATTTATATTGGCGCACCTTTGGGCCGATGCCGGCGCGGAGGAGGCGGGGCGCCGCGGTGTCGCGCGCGCGGCGCTCTCGGCGCTCGCGCTGGCGGGCGCGCTGCTGTGTTGGGATCTTGCGCAGTTCCACTTGGCGCTGTGGACGATCGGTCGGGCGGCGGCGTGGATCCGGCGCCCTTCGGCGCGGTTCGACGCGGCCGCGCGCCGCTGGTTTCTGCCGGCGGCGGCGCTGGCGGTCGTCGCCCTCCTGCATCCCTATTATCGGACGCGCGGCCTTCTGTTCTCGCCGTTCCTTCTGGCGCCGGCGGCGATCGCCGTCGCCTCCGCCGCGTCGCGGCGGCGGGCCGGCCGCGCGCCCTCTTCTCGCGCCGCCGCTCTCGCGCTGTTGGCGGCCGTCGCGATTTCCGCGGCATTGCGAGCGGGGGTTTTCGAAGAAAGCT
The DNA here is from genome assembly GCA_937935255.1 of uncultured bacterium. GTDB lineage: Bacteria > Verrucomicrobiota > Kiritimatiellia > PWTM01 > PWTM01 > CALGXT01. The sequence goes on from CALGXT010000080.1 coordinate 7,035, forward strand.
ACGGCCATTTCGGCGAATTGCTGTGGGCCAAAATCCGGTTTCTGAACCGGAAGCCGTCAGACCCCGCGCTGCTGACCTTCGCGCAGCGGATGCTTTGGACGCCCGCGCTGCATTCGACAACGGCCCCGTTGGCCTTCGGACTTTTTCCCTGGATTATTCCGTTGACATCGGCCGCCGTCGTGATAGCATTATCCCACAAATTCCACGGCGGGTCGGAGACGTTTATTCCGCCGTTCATCTTGTTTTCCCATTGCGCGTCGCTGTTGTTTTTCTGGCTGTTCTTTCGATTCCATGTTTTCTTCGCGGTGTTTTCCGCGGCCGTGATGGGCGCAGCATTCGCGTCTTTATGGCGGCGCCGCCGCGCGGCGGTCGCCGCGGCGCTGGTCGGCGAGGCCGCGAACACGGCCCGCTCCACGTGGGCGCCGGCGCGCGGCGAAACCGCGTACGAGGCGTTGGAAGATTTGGCGGACTGGCTCCGGCAGAATGCGCGCGGCGCGCCGGTATTGGCGCATTTTGGGACAAGCGCGTTCGCGCTGACCTATGGCGGCGCGCCGATCGTGCTGCATCCGAAATTCGAATCGAAGGAGATTCGCGATCGGGTGGAAGCCTATGCGGCGGAATTGTTCAAGGGAACGGAACGGTCATTTCGAGACTGGGCGGACAGGTATGGGGCGGTTCTGTATGTGCATGGATTGGGCGAATTCTCGCCTCGGTCGCCCGAATATCAAATGCGCTATATGGCGAATGCGCTGACGCCGCCGGCGGAGGCGCCGGTGTGGAACTTCGAATTTCATCCCCTGCGCTGCCGGAGATTCCGGTATGTGTGGGGCAATGAGAAGTATCGCGTGTTTCGGATCGTGAGCCGAGCCGAGGAAGATATCGCGGACGAGCTCGCGCGGCGGGCGAAGGCGGCGCTCGAGGAAGGACGGATCGAGGACGCCGAGCTGCTCGCGGAACAGGCGCTGCGGCGATTTGCCGGGCAGGAGGACGCGGCGCGCGTCTGGCGGCATGCGCGCGCGCTGCGGGCCGCGGAGTTTGGCGAAACGGAGCCGACGCCATGAGCGACGCCCGATCCCGCATCACGGTCGGCGTGACCGGCGGCGTGGCCTGCGGAAAAAGCGAAGTGGGACGGATATTGGCGGCGCACGGCGTGGCGGTGTGCGACGCCGATACCCTGGTTCATCGCGCCCTGGCGCCCGGCGGTCCGCTGTGCGCGGCGGCCGTCGAGCAATTCGGCGCGGAGGCGTTGCGGTCGGACGGCGCGGCGGATCGCGCGCGGATCGCGCGGATTGTGTTTGGCGACCCGACGGCGCTCGCCGCCTGGAACGCGCGGGCGCATCCCATCGCGCGCCGCGCGCTGCAGGAGTGGCTCGACGCCTTGCCGGCGGATCGCGACGCGGCGGCGCTCGTGCCGTTGTTGTTCGAGGCCGGCTGGACGGACGGTTGGACGGCGACGATCTGTGTCGCGGCGAGTCCGGCGACGGTTCGGGAGCGATGGGCGCGAAGAGGTTGGAGCGACGAGGTAGGGCGGCGGCGCCAGGAGGCGCAGTGGCCGCTGGAAGAAAAAATCAGGCGCGCCGACTACGTGATCCGCAACGACGGATCGCTGGAGGAATTGGAGCGCGCGACGCTGCGGGTCTGGCAAAGCATCCGCGGCCGGGAGAGATGAAAACATGACACCGGATGACATCAATGGGAGGCCCCCGCGCGGGCGGCCGAATCGGGGACCGCGACACTATTCCCGTTACGGCGGACGGCGTTATCACGAACGACGCGCGCCCGAAGGCGACGTCGAACCGGTCGAAACCACCCCGCCGGTCGCGCCGGGAGAAGTCGCGCCGGGTAGCGAACCGCTCGCGTCCGACGCCGTCGCGCCGGTTCCGCCCCCCGCCGACTTCGCAGCGCCCGCGGAGAACACGCCTGCGGAATCCGCTCCAGCGCCCGCGCCGATTTCCGGCGCGCCTTCCTCGCCGCCGCCTCCGCCCGCGTCGAATGGAACCCCGGCCGGCGGCGGAGGTTTGCCGCGGCCGCCGGCGCCGGAACCGCGTCCTCGCGAGACAATCAAGCTCTTCGAGTTGCAGGAAAAAACCGTTCCGGAGCTCAAGGCGATGGCGGATGCGCTGGGGTTGCAGGACCTCGGCGCTCTCCAGCGCCACGAACTCGCGTTCGAGATTCTGAAGGCGTACGCGCGCCGCAATGCCATCATGCTGGGCCGCGGCGTCGTCGAACTGCTGCCCGACGGCTTCGGTTTTCTGCGTTCGCCGAACTCGAATTATCTCGCGTGCCCGGAGGATATCTACGTTTCGCCTTCCCAGATCCGGCGGTTTGGATTGCGAACAGGCGATTATGTGGAAGGCGAAATCCGCCCGCCCAAGGAGAAGGAGCGGTTCTTCGCGCTGCTGCGCGTCGAGCGCATCAACGGCGACAATCCCGAAAGCGCGCGCGGCAAGGTGCCTTTCACGGACCTCACGCCGCTCTTTCCGAACCGCCGGCTCGTCCTCGAGCGCCCCGGCGGCAGCATCTCCATGCGCGTCATGGATCTGCTGACGCCGATCGGCATGGGGCAGCGCGGTCTCATCGTCGCGCCCCCGCGCACGGGCAAAACCGTCCTTTTGCAGGAGATCGCCAACAGCATCTCGGCCAATAATCCCGAGGTGAAGCTGATCATTTTGCTGATTGACGAGCGCCCCGAGGAAGTCACCGACATGCAGCGCACGACGAAGGCCGAGGTGCTCAGTTCGACCTTCGATGAGCCGCCGGAGCGCCACGTTCAGCTCGCCGAGATCGTCATCGAGATGGCCAAGCGCATGGTGGAGTGCGGCCGCGACGTGGTGATTCTGCTCGACAGCATCACCCGCCTCGCGCGCGCCTACAACACGCTGCAACCGCACAGCGGCAAGATTCTTTCGGGCGGCGTGGACGCCAACGCGCTCCACAAGCCCAAGCGCTTCTTCGGCGCCGCTCGGAATATCGAGGGCGGCGGCAGCCTGACGATCATCGCCACGGCCTTGGTGGACACCGGCAGCCGGATGGACGAGGTAATTTTCGAGGAGTTCAAGGGCACGGGCAACATGGAGTTGTGCCTCGATCGGAATCTGGTGGACAAACGCATCTTTCCGGCGATCAATATCGAGAAGTCCGGCACGCGCAAGGAAGAACTGCTGTTGCATCCGGACGAACTGGCGAAAATCTGGATCATGCGCCGCGCGCTCAACGGAGTGCCCCCGGTCGAGGCGATGGAGCTGATCATCAACCGGTTGAAGAAGACGAAGACGAATATTGAATTCCTGATGGCGTTGCAGGGCTGAACCCGCGGCGCCGCGGGGCGGAGGAACGAGCGTGGCCCTTCCATCCGAACGGGAGTCGGCGGCGCGGGATACGCGGGCGCCGGGGCGCGCCGCCGCGGCGCTCGCCTTGTCGCTGGCCGTCCACGCGATCCTCTGGTACGGCTTTCCCGCTTTGCCGGTGCGCGGCGTCGGCGTCCGTCCGCCGCCGCCCGCGCCGGTGGTTTTGCGCGAGGTCGAGCTGCCCCCGCCGGAAACAGCGCCGGCGCGGGAGGTTTTCCGTCCGGATCGCGCCGGCGCGGTCGCGCCG
>CALGXT010000081.1 GCA_937935255.1 uncultured bacterium
CGCGGCGAAGCCCGGGCGCCCGGTCGTCTCCCGCACGATCTCGTCGGCCACCTCGTGCGCGCGCCGCCGCGTCGAACCCGGTTCGACCGCATACCGCTTGCCGAGCACGCGCCGGGCCGAGCCGGTTTCGAATAGCTCCAACCGGGCGTCGAGCCCGTCGCCGCGCGCGGCGATCGCGCCGGTCAGCCGGTATTCGCCGCGGCCCGGCGCCGCCGCCGCGAACCAGCCGGAGCGCAGGAGGCTCGTCCGCAGCACGGTTGCGAATTCCCGGGCCGCCGGCGTCGCTTCCGCCGCAAGACCCGAAAAATCGAACGCGGACTTCTCGCCGCCGGTTTTGCGGACCCGCACGTCCTGCGCGCGCGCGGCCGTTGCCCCCGCCAGCGTCAGCGCGAGCGCCGCGCCCCATCGTCCCAACCCAATCCGCCCCATGGGAAACCCCTTTCGTGAAATCGCGACTCGGATCGGCGCCCTTCCTAGTCGCGAATGCAAACGCCGTCAAGCCGTCGCGCGCCGAAGCGGATGGCGGATGAGCGGATGGGCCCCGGATTTCGGAAAAGATGGAAGCGCGAGGCCATCGGCTCACAGTTTGCAAAGTGTGAGCTGATGCTCTCGCCGCCGCCGCGCGCGTCGTGTGCTGTTCCCCGCCGGCTCACAGTTTGCAAAGTGTGAGCTGATGCTCGCCGCGGCTGGAAAGGGAAAGGCCGCGCGCCGCCCCCCGCGCGCCATGGCGTTTTTGCGCCGAAACATTTATCTTCCGACGGAAGCCGGTTTTCCCGAAAGTCCGGCGGGCGGTCTTTCGACGCGGGGCGGCATTTGGAAAGGACTCTCGATCGTGAACGAAAACGGAGCGTACGCGCGGGCCGACGCGGACACGCGGCGGCGAGTGGACGATTTACTGGAGGACACGCGGAAGAATGGCGGTCTCGCGCCCGTGGACCCCGAGGCGTTTTGGCGCGACCAGAGGACGGCGATCGCGAATCCGTTCGGACGCGATATCCCCCAGTGCCCCTTCGGCGCGATCCTGACGAGCGAATGCGTCTTCGCGGAGCTGGGCCTGGCGGAGGATTATCGCCGCCAGCTGGAGGACGAGGCCTGGGCGCTCGATCTGGCCCGGCGCTACAACGACCTCGCGGAACCGCTGGTCGGTCGGCGCATCCTCAACGAGCGGCCGAGCGATCCGGCCCGCCGCGCGCCGGCGGTGAAAGCGCTCCACGACATCTTCGAAGCCGAAAACGTCTGGGAAGGCGGCCCCGCCGGCTCCTGGTGGCTCAAAGCCTCGGCCTCGACGCCGGCAGAACTCGCGCGGTTGCTCGACCGCGTCGAAAAGCGGCTGGAAAATCTGCGGGAATTCCTGCTGCCGCCCGATTGGGCCGAGGCCGTCGCGCGCCGCCGGGCGGCGGGCGCGCCGCCCCTGCTGTACCGTCATCAGCGCGGCCCCTGCACCTTCGCCTGTTCCATTTTTGGAGCCGAAAACCTGCTGTTGCTCTACTACGACGATGAGCCGCTGTTTCGCCGCTTCAGCGCCGTGCTGCAGCGCGCCATTCTCGAACGCGCGCGCGTGCTCGACAAGGAAGCCGGCTTCACCCCGGAAACCGCGCCCCGCGGCTGGTCGTGGGCCGACGACAACTGCTGCCTCTTCACACCGGAGATGTACGAGGCGTTCGCGATGCCCATCCACCGGGCCGTCTTCGCGCGCTACGCGCCCGATCCCCGCGACCGCCGCTTTCAGCACAGCGACTCGGCGATGGCCCACCTGCTCCCCCAGCTCGGCGAGCTGCGGCTGACCGGCGTCAACTTCGGCCCCACGCTCACCGTCGCGGAAATCCGCCGCCATCTTCCGGACGCCGTCATCAATGGCCAGCTCGCCCCCTTCACCTACAGCCGCAACGAGGAGGCCAATATGGTCGCGGAATTTTTGCGCGATTTCGCGCAGGCGCGCGAGCGCCGCGGACTCCTCTTCGCCACCGCCGGCTCGATCAACAACGGCACGCGCCTGACCAGCATGCGGCTCCTGATGGCCGCGATCCAGCGCTACGGACGGTTCGAGAACGCATGATGGGCGGCGCTTTCAAATCTTCACCGCAAAGACGCGAAGGACGCAGCGTTCCTTGACGCGGATTTCGCGGATTTCGCGGATGATTTTCCGGGGGGTTTGGAATCCGTGTTCATCCGCATCCATCCGTGTCTATGGCCGTCCTCTCGGCGCTCTCGGCGCCGCTCTCCGCGGTGAAACAAGCGCGGCGGCTTTACAATCGGCGCTCGCTTCGTCATAATCGCGCGAACGAGGCCGAACGATGGCGACCCCGACGTTATATGTCTGCTGTCCTTCGTACGCGCTGCAAAATCCGATCGAGGAGCGGAATTATCTGAAGCGCGCGCGCGCGTTCGCCCGCCGCGAGGGCTTGCGCGTCGTCGCCTCGCCGCTCCTCGGCCGCCACCTCGGTCCCGGCGCCTGGCTCGAGGCGGGACCCCGGCTCGACGACTTGGTGGAGGCGTTGCGTCACGACGTCGTTTGGGCCTGTCAGGGCGGCTACGGCGCGGCGCACTTGATCCCGACGCTGCTGGAGGCCTCGGTGAAAGGCCGTCCGCGGCTGATCGGCTACAGCGACACGACGATCTTTCACGCCTGCTGGCGGCTGCGCGGCTGGGGCGAAGGCTATTACGGACACATTCCGGTCGTCCTTCAAGGCAGCCGCGAGGGCGAATCGCTCACGCCGCTGTTTCGGGGACGCGGGCTGCGCCGCTCGAACGCCACCGACGCCGCCGCCGCCGTGTTGCGGCCGGGCCGCGCGGAGGGCGTGTGCTTCGCCGCCTGCCTCGTCGTCCTCGCCGGCCTCGTCGGCACGCCGGCGATGCCGAACCTCGAGGGCTGCGTCCTCGCGATCGAGGACATTGACGAGAAACCCTACCAGGTGGATTTCGCGCTCAACCAGCTCCACGCCGCCGGCGCGCTCCGCGGCGTCGTCGCGCTGCTCGGCGGGTCGTTCTCGCACCAGTCGGCCCGCGACTACGGCGGGCCGGGCGTGGACGACATTCTGCGCCATTGGGGCGAGCGATGCGGCGTGCCGGTGATCTCGCATCTGCCCTTCGGCCACATGCCCGACGCGCTCGTGATGGCCAACGGACGGCGGCTCGCCGTTGAGGCCCGCGCCGACGGCGCCTGGACGATCGAGTTCGCTCCGCGCGCCGCGCGCGCATGAACCGGCTCCTGCTCGAGGCCGCCGAAGTCGCCACGGGCGGCTTCGCCGAACTCCACGACGCGCGCGCGGCGCATTTGATTCGTGTTTTACGGGTCGCGCCCGGCGCGCGCGTGCGCGCGGGCCTTCTCGAAGGGCCGTTGGGCGAAGCCGAAGTTCTGGCCGTCGAACCCGAGCAAAACCGAGTTCGACTGCGCTTCGAGGCCGCGGGCGAGCCGCCGCCGCGCCCGCCCATCGCGCTCATCCTCGCGCTCCCGCGGCCGAAGGTCCTCAAGCGACTCTGGGCGCCGCTGGCGGCGGCGGGGGTGGATCGAATTTTCATCGTCAACGCCGAAAAGGTCGAACGGATGTATTTCGACAGCGACGCGCTCGACCCCGCGCTGATGCGCGCGCGGCTCATCGAAGGGCTGGCGCAGGCCGGCGATACGCGCATGCCGGAGGTTCTCGTGCGCCGGCGATTCAAGCCGTTTATCGAAGACGAGCTGGGTCCGAAGCCCGCGGCGGACGAGACACGGCTGGTCGCGCATCCCGATCCGGCGGCGCCGCGCGTGGGCGCGGTCGTACGGCCCGGCGCGCGTGTGACGGCGGCGGTGGGGCCGGAGGGCGGCTGGACACCGTACGAACTCGACTTGCTGGCGCGCCACGGCTTCGCGCGCGTCTCCCTGGGACCGCGCATCCTCCGCTCCGACCACGCCGCCCTCGCGCTGCTGGCGCTCGTGCACGACGCGCGGGGACCCCGCCCATACTAGTCGTCTCATAATTGTTCTGACCGGCTCATGTACGGCGTCGCGGCCTCAGCCCGCCTTCGACCTTTGGGCTACGGCGAGGTCTT
>CALGXT010000082.1 GCA_937935255.1 uncultured bacterium
GGAGATCGGCCAGCCGCTCGGCGATCTCGTTGACTTTTTTTCGATCCACCTTCATGGCCACTATCGCGGTCACCATGGCGCATTCTCCTTTCCGTCCGTCCATCATGGCCGCCCGAAGGGGGATGTACAGCATAAACGCGCGGCTTGCAAAACGGACGCCGCTTTGATAAGCTGCGCCGAACAACCCGGAGCGACCCATGAACCCGCAGCCCCAGCGCAACATTCTATTGATCACCACCGACCAGCAGCGATTCGACACGATTCACGCGGCCGGCAATCCGCACATCCTCACTCCGCACCTCGACTGGCTCTTCGACGACGGCATTTATTTCTCCAACGCCTACAGCGATTGCCCCGTGTGTATGCCCGCGCGAGCGACGATCATGACGGGGCGCTACGCGTATTCGCACGGACTGACGGGAAACCGCGGAGACGTCCGGCCGATGGAGCCGGCGACGACGCTGCCCGGCGTCCTCACGCGCGCCGGCTACCAGACCTGCGCCATCGGCAAGATGCACTTTCACCCCCTGCGCTGCCACTACGGCTTCGAGCGCATGGAAATCCTGGAGCACTACTACCGCGATATGGCGCGCCATCCCGAACGCGGCCGCCCCATGGAGCACGGGCTCGGACAAAACGAAATGGAACCGGTCATCAGCACCGTCCATGAAAATCACAGTCTGACCCATTGGACGATCGAACGCTCGATAGATTTTCTGGAGACGCGCGACGACACCCGCCCCTTCTTCCTGTGGACCAGCATCGCGAAGCCGCACCCGCCGTTCGATCCCTGCCGCAATTACTGGGATTTATACGAAACCGACGCACTGCCGCTGCCGATCCGCGGCGACTGGTCGGCGCGTTGGGAGGATGTCCCGCCGGGCTATCTCGCTGCGACCTTCGATCTCAATATGGCCCATCGCTTCGACGACCGCCGCTGGCGCGCCATCCGACGCGCCTACTACGCCTGCATTACACAACTGGATTACGCGCTGGGCCTGCTTTTCGCGCGGTTGCGCGAGCTGGGGCTTTTCGAGAACACCTTGATCCTCTTCACCTCCGATCACGGGGAAATGCTGGGCGACCATCATATGGGCGCCAAATCCGTCCCCTTCGAGGGCTCTTCCCACATTCCGCTTCTCGCGCGGTTGCCGCACGGTTCCTGGGATCGAAACGCCGTGCGCGGCCTTCGCTGCGGCGCGCTCACGGCGCTGGCGGATATCTATCCGACATGTTTGGCCTTCGCCGGCGCGACGCCGCCGCCCGACGTGCGGCTCGACGGCTTGGACCTGCTGGCGGCCGCGCGCGGGGAGGCCGAGCGCGAGCGCCTGATCGGCGAATGCGGGCCCTATCATTTCGTCCGCGAGGGGCGTTGGAAATATTGCTATGAGGCCCGCGGCGGAGCGCAGTTACTGTTCGATCTCGAATCGGACCCGCTCGAACAACACGACCTGATCCGCGCGGGCGCCGCCGTCGAAGTCGCACATCGCCTGCGGGAGGCGCTCATCGCGCGGCTCGCCGCCTCCGGCAGCGATCTCGTTCGGGAAGGCCGGCTTGTTCCGAAAGAGCCCGGCCTGCGGGCGCAGGACCTGATGGCGCATCCCTGGCCCGGTTTTCACTCGTCCGGCGTTCCCAGCGACGTGCTGCACTGACAAACCTCGTTGCGGCGGCATCTTCGCCGCCGGGGTCTGCCGTACACGAAGCATCGGGCGCGCAAAGAAAGAGCCGCCGACGCGCCCAGCGGCGGCGCATCGGCGGCTCCTAAATGTCGGAGCCCGGGAACGCTTCGCCCTAACTCTCCTACGCGGCGATGAACCGCATCGCGGAGATTTATGGCGTCACGCCACGGCTCGATACAGCTCGTTGACCTTTTCCCAGTTCACGACGTTCCACCATGCCGCGATGTAATCGGGCCGGCGATTCTGGTATTTGAGATAATAGGCGTGCTCCCACACATCCAGACCGAGCAGCAAGCGGCCCGGACATTCGGACACGCCGGTCATGACCGGACTGTCCTGGTTCGGCGACGAGCAGACGCAGAGTTTGCCGTCGGGCTTGACGGAGAGCCAGGCCCAGCCGGAACCGAACCGCGACACCGCCGCCTTCGAAAACGCCTCTTTGAAGGCGTCGAAACTGCCGAAATTCGCGTCCAATGCCTTCGCGAGTTCCGGCGAAGGATGGCCGCCTTTCGGCGAGAGCCATTGCCAGAACAAGGCGTGGTTGTAGTGGCCGCCGCCATTGTTGCGGACCGCGGTGCGGATATCTTCCGGAACCGCCGCGAGATTGCCGATCAATTCCTCGACGGATTTACCTTGCAGATTCGGATATTTCTGCAGCGCGGCGTTGAGATTGTTGACATATGCCGCGTGATGCTTTCCGTGATGGATTTCCATCGTCCGCGCGTCAATATGGGGTTCGAGGGCGTCCACCGCAAAGGGCAGTTTGGGTAATTCGTGCGCCATGGTCATTGTCTCCATCTTTTATTTATTTTTGGTTGCGTTTTTGTCACTCGCGTGACGGGTCAATATACGCGCGTAAAACAGATGTTCCAGTGGACTACGCGACTTTTCTGTGTTTGCGCCTCTTCGCGGCCCAATTCCTTCGCGCTCTTCGTGTCCTTCGCGTTGAAAAAATTGTGGGCCGTGGAATATCGAATGCGGGAGGTCGGACGCGCTCGCGCACGCGAATATCAGCATTCGCGGCGACCCGGACCGCGGCTCGCGGCGCCGGCCGGACCGCGGGCGCTCAATAGCGGAAGGTGCTGCGCCCGATAAATTCGCGCAGGATGGAGTTGGGCGGAACCGAGTCGGCGCGCGCGGGAATGAAACTGTCGAGGAATTGCATCAGGCGGCGCGCCTCGCCGTAGGCCTCGTCGTGCGGCTTCACTTCCTTGAGCAGCGGTTCGACAAAGGGCTTGAGGACCGCGAGCTCGTAATCGAGGGCGGAGTTGAACGCCACATCCGCCTCTTTCTGGAACGGGAAAATCCAGCGGCGCTCGCCGCGGCGGACGCTGGGCCACATGGCGAGCGTTTTCAGGGCGTTGTTGCCGCGAAACATGTTGTCGCGCACCATGCGCCGCATCAGACGGTTGTCGGTGGTCGCAATGCGGTTGTGATAATCGAGATTCAACTGCGTCAGCGCGCTGATGTAGATCTTGAACTTATGCTCGGCGGGCACCGCCGCGGTCAGCCGCGGATTCAGCGCGTGAATGCCCTCGATCACCATGATCTGATCGGGCTCCAGCCGAAGCTTTCTGCCCCGGAATTCGCGCGCGCCATTCGCGAAATTGTAGGAGGGCAACTCCACTTCGCCGCCCTGGTCGAGGATGGACAGATGCTCGTTGAAAAGGGCGAGGTCTACGGCCTCGATGTGCTCGAAGTCCGGCGCGCCGTGCTCGTCGGTCGGCGTGCGGTCGCGCTCTACGAAGTAGTCGTCCACGGAAATGGCCGCGGGGCGCAGCCCGTTGACGCGCAACTGGACCATCAGGCGCTTGGAGAAGGTGGTCTTGCCGGAAGAGGACGGACCGGCGATGCAGACCCAGCGGATGCGGTCGCGGTGCTCGTGCACGTGGTCGGCGATCCGGGCGATTTTCTTTTCGTGAAAGGCCTCCGCGATGCGGATCAAATCCACAATGTTGTGCTCGGCGATGGCGCGGTTGAGGTCGCCGACCGTGCGCAAGCCCAGAATGCGGCCCCATTCCTTGTGCTCGCTGAAAATCTGGAAGAGGTGCGGTTGCGGTTCGAAGGGGACAAACTCGGGCGCCCGGTCGCGCTCGGGAAACTGGAGCACGAAACCGGGGGGATGCGGGATCAGCTCGAAATATTCCAGCGCGCCGGCGCGATCGGCGAGCACGCCGTGCGCGAGGTCCATGAACTCTTCGCAGCAGTACACGGCGATTTTCGGCGGGTTGAGGAAACGCAGCAGGTCGTATTTGTCTTTCTGGCCGTCCGCCTCGAATTGCCGCACGGCCCGCTCGAAGGAAATCTTCCGCCGCTCGATCGGCGAATCGCGCCGCACCAGATCGCGCATGCCCTCCTCGATCTCTTGTAGCTCGGCCTCCGAGATGCCGGCGGTACCGTTGCGCGAAAAGCTGCAATAGAAGCCGGAACCGAGCGAGTGTTCCACGGCGAAAGTCGCGCCGGGAAACCGCTCGCGCACCACCTTGGCCAGCAGAAAACTGACCGAATTCCGATAAATGCGCCAGCCCGCCCGATCCGCCATTGTGATCGGACGCACGCGGCTGTCCACTTCCAATGCGTAGCTCAACGTGACGACGTCGTTATTGACCAGCGCTCCGATGTACGGCAACCCCCGCTCGTCCCGCTCGCCGATCGGCAAATCGCACACCCGCGTGCCGACCGCGTAGTCCGCCGGCGGCCGTCCCTCGATTTGCACCTGAACCTTCAATCCCATTTGAAACATTGCGATATCCCACTTTCTTCGCTAGCATCTTACGTGCGGAGCGCGCGAAGCGCAAACGAGTAAAAGCACGGGGGCGGCATCATGGAGAAGATGGACGTTCAAATCGAGCCGTGGCTGCGGCAGGCGTTCGACCTTTACCGCCGGCATTTCCTCCTGCTCTTGCTGGCGCATCTGGCGGCGGCGGCGATTTCCGTATTCACCCTGGGCCTGCTCGCCGGCCCGATGGCCGCCGGCGCCGCGTTCGTGGTTCTCGCGCTGCTGGACGGGCGCGAACCTGCGCCGCAGGCCGGCGACGTGTTCCGGGGCTTCGAGTGGTTCCTGCCCGCGTTCCTCTACACGCTGGTCGTCGGCGCCGCCGGAGCCGTGGCCGCCCGGCTGCTCCGCCCCCTTGGATTCCTCGCGGCGGCGCCCGCCATTTTCATACAGACGGCCACGGTTTTTTCTATTTACTTGATCGTGGAGCGCGGCATGGATTTTTGGTCCGCCATTCAAGGCAGTTTTGAAATCGTGAAGACGAATTTCTGGCCGATGCTGCTGCTGGTCTTCATCGCGTCGTTCATCGCCGGCCTCGGCGCGTTCGCGTGCGGCGTCGGCATCGTCCTGACCCTGCCGATGTACACCTGCGTCACCGCCATCGCCTGGCGCAGCGTCTCCGGCCGCGCCGCCGCGAACGAAGACGAGCGCATTCCGCTGGGTCCGCCTCGTTATTGAGCCGCCGCATGAGCCGCATCGCAACGTGTTTTGAAGAACTTCGCCGGCGCGGGCGGCGAGGCTTTATCGCCTATCTCACCGCGGGCGATCCCTCGCTGGAGGACACGGTGGATATTGCGCTCCGGCTCGCGGAGGCCGGAACCGATTTGATCGAGCTGGGGCTGGCGTTCTCCGATCCGCTGGCCGACGGCCGCGTCAATCAGGCGTCCGCCGAGCGCGCCCTCGCCGCCGGCGCCACGCTCGGCCGCGTGGAGGAGGCCGTGCGGCAAATCCGCGCGCGCTCCGAAATTCCGCTCGTGTTGTACAGCTACCTCAACCCCTTGCTCGCGCGCGGTTTTGAAACGACGCTCCATGGCATCGCCGCCGCCGGCTTCGATGGCGTGTTGCCGCTCGATCTGCCGCCGGAAGAGGCCGAGGCCTTTCAGCCGGCCTTCACCAAAGCCGGCCTGGATCGGATTTGTCTGGTCGCGCCGACCAGCACCGACGACCGCGTGGCGCGCATCGTCCGCGGCGCGGGCGGCTTCGTCTATTGCATCTCGCGCGCCGGCGTCACGGGCGCGCAGGACCGGCTCGCGAGCGACGCCGCCGAGGTCGCGGCGCGCGCGCGGCGTTTCACAAAACTGCCCATCGCGCTCGGGTTCGGCATCTCCACGCCCGACCAGGCGCGCGAGGCCGCGCGTCTGGCGGACGCCGTCGTCGTGGGCAGCGCCCTGGTGCAGCGCTTTTTCGAGGCCGGGAACGACCCGGCCCGGCGCAGCGAAGCGGTGCGTTGGGCGGCGGCGCTGGCGGAGGCGGCCCATGGCGCTTGAACACGCATTCGCCGTGGTGCTCGCGGGCGGCCGCGGCGAACGGTTTTGGCCGCTCAGCACCGCGCGCCGACCCAAACAGTTGCTCGCGCTCGTCGGGGAGCGCCCGATGATCGCGCAAACCGTGGAGCGGCTTTCGGGGCTGACGCCGCCGGAGCGCATTCTCGTCATCACGAACGCCGAACACGTCGGCGCCACGCGCGAGCGGGTTCCGGAACTGCCGCCGGAGAATATCGTGGGCGAGCCGATGGGCCGCGACACCGCCGCGGCGGTCGCGCTCGCCGCCGCGCTCGTGCGTGCGCGCGACCCGACGGCGGTCTTCGCGATCCTGCCCGCCGATCACGCCATCGGCGCGCCCGATCGCTTCCGCGCAACCCTCGCCGCCGCGTTCGCCGCCGCCGCGCGCCACGAAGCCCTGATCGTCATCGGCATTCCGCCCGCCGCCCCCCTGCCCTCGTTCGGGTATATCGAGGCCGGCGACCCGCGATTTGCCGAGGAAGGGCGGCCCTTTCACGCCGTGCGCCGTTTCGTCGAGAAACCGGATGTGGAAACGGCCCGGCGCTATCTCGCCGCCGGGCGTTTTTATTGGAATGCCGGGATGTTCGTCTGGTCGCTGAAATCGCTGGACGCCGCGCTGGCGCGGCACGCGCCGCGCTACGCCGAACTGTCCCGCCGTCTTTCCGAAGCCGCGGCCGGCGCCGATCTCGAGGCGGCGATCCGCGACGCCTATGCGCCGTTGGAAAAGATTTCGATAGATTATGCGCTGATGGAAAAGGCGGACAATATCCTGATGATTCCCGCCGATTTCCCCTGGGACGACGTCGGAACTTGGGCGGCGTTGCGTCATCACTTCCCGGCGGATGAAAACGGCAATGTGGCGGTCGGCGATTTCGCCGCGCTCGACGCGCGCGGCAACACCGTCTATTCCCCGGGCCGCCTCACCGCGTTGCTGGGCGTGGATGACCTGATCGTCGTGCATACGGAGAACGCCACGCTGATCTGCCGGCGCGACCGCGCCGATGAGGTCAAAAAAATGGTGCGACACCTGCAAAACGACGGACGGCACGAACATGATGTCTGAACCGCGCGCCGTTCCGACCGGCGGAAAACCGCCTGAAGATCATATTACGCCTCCGTCGGAAATGCCCGCGCGCGTGCTGGGCCTCGATCCCGGCGCGCGCCGCATCGGCGTGGCCGTGAGCGACCCGACGGGCACGATCGCGACGCCGCTGGCGACGATCGAGAACCGCGGCGAGGCGCCCGTCCTCTCCGAGTTGCGGCGATTGCTCCGCGATACCCAGGCGGACGGTGTGGTCGTGGGGCTGCCGGTGCGCACCGACGGACGCGAGGGGCCGGAGGCCCAAGCCGCCCGCGCCTGGGCGGAACGTCTGGCTCGGGCATTGAATCTGCCGGTCGCGCTATGGGACGAGCGGCTGACCACCGCCGGCGCGGAGCGCGCGCTGATCGAAAGCGGCGTCCGCCGCGAAAAGCGGCGGAGCGTGATTGATCAGGCCGCCGCGCAATGGATGCTGCAAAGCTTCCTCGACGCCCGCGCCCCCGCGCCGCCGGACTAGCGCGGAAGAATTGCGGGACGTGGGACGTGGAAGTTGGGACGTGGAGTCGTACTCGCACACGCAAATCTCTGACGGCCCATGAATTTCGCGCCCGCAGCGTTCGAGCTTGCTCGAACCGAAAGCAGCGGACAGAAGATGGAGCAAATGTCAGTTGAGGCGGCCTGTTCTCGCTTCGCGTCGGACGAGTCTTCGTTGTTGCGGCGGCCGTTTCGCCGCCTTGGGGCGCAGCGCCCGAAGGGCAAATTTGTATTCCCTTCGGCGCCTCCTCCCCCTCTCCTGCACTGCAAATCTGGGGTTGAAGCCCTATGGGCTTGCACGCCGCGAATTTTCGTTCCCGTCCATCCCCATTGTCCGCAAATAAAACGGTTGTTTACTTGCATATTTTTTTTGGGGGGGTATACGCAGAAAAGATAAAGCATATTGGATACCGTCATCGCCGTTTATTTATCAGCGTTTACGCGGCCGTGCCGGCAAAAAAAGAGGGAAATACGATGAAAAAATTCTGGATGCTCGCGCTTGCCGTTCTTTTCGCGACCACCGCCTCGCAGGCTTTCGTCGTGATCACCATTGACCCCAGCGATCTCAATGCGATCACATTCACCGCCACCGGAGCGGTTTCGCAAGTTGACGACGCGTCGTCCATCACATGGGACGGCGTCACCCTGCTCGGCGTTCTCGCGGCGGCATATACGGAAGATTCATACGAAGCGCAAATCTCCAATTTGAGCGCTAGCGGAGCTCTTTCGGAATCTTATGATTTTGCCCTTGTAATCGACGGTTATGGCGCCCTCACGCCTCAAGACATCAATCTGTATTGCTTTGGAGGCAGTCAAAATCAGATTTTCTCCACGGCCGCAGCGGCATTCACGGGACAAGCTGTTTTCAGTCTTCCGGGCGCCGTTTTCACGCCGGGCAGCAGGGGCGACATCATAGTCGGCGATACTCAATCGGGCTCCGGCGCGACGATTGGCCAGTGGCAAGTCATTCCGGAGCCGTCCGCTCTGGTCATGATCGCGCCGTTCGGACTGGCCTTTGCGCTTCGGCGCGCGCGCAGGCGCGGCGGCGCCCGATAGCGGCGCGATCTTTCCGCGTCAGGTCGGCATTTCCCGATCTTTCGCCATCTTTAGCAGCCGCTCCCGATCCCATTCGGGGTGCTCGAGCTGGGCCTCGTAGATCGCACGCAGGCGGCGGCCCAGCTCAGGACCTTCCCGATAGCCCAGCGCCAACAGGTCATGCCCCGTAACCCGCGGCGGCGGCAGCGGCTTCTCGGCATTCCACTCGGCGCGGGCGCGGTCGAGAAACTCGTGATTGTCGAGCATCCCGTGACTGGAGAGACAGTCGAGCCGATGCAGTTCCAGCTCCATCGGAAACGTGGGCGCCCCCAGCAACCGCCGCAGCGTGGCCCGCCGCATGTTCTTCACGTCCTTGAAGCGCATGTGGTTTTCGATGGCGAACGTCACGGCCTCGATCAACTTGTTCGGCATGCGCAGCCGGGTCAGAATCTCGCGGGCCATTTCCGCGCCCACCTCGGCGTGCCGATCGAAGCGAATCCGCTCGCGCCCATCCGGCCAGCGCCCCACGGTGGCCGTCGGCGGTTTGCCGATGTCATGCAGCAACACCGTCCACGCGAGTTCCGCGTCCCGCTCTTGCATCGCATCGAGCATCAGCACGGTGTGCGTCAGCACATCGCCTTCCGGATGGAACTCCGGCGGCTGCGCCTGGCCGGCCATCGCGGCCACCTCCGGAAGAATCGCCCGCAGCAAACCCGTACGCTCCAGCAGCCGCACCCCCTGTCCCGCCTTCGGCGACTCGACGAGCAGTCGCGTCAACTCCGCCGCGATGCGCTCGGCGCTGATGTCGCGAATGGATGCGGCCGTCGCGCGAATCGCCTCCTCCGTCGCCGGGTCGAGCGCGAATTCCAACGTGGAGGCGAACCGCACGGCCCGGAGCATCCGCAGGCGATCCTCGGCGAACCGCTCGCGCGGGTCGCCGACCGCCCGCACGATCCGTCGTTCAAGGTCGGCGCGACCGCCGACGTAATCCAGCACCTGATCGAGCTCCGGGTCGTAGAAAAGCCCGTTGATGGTGAAATCGCGACGTCGCGCATCCTCCCGTTCGTCCGTGAACTCGACCGCGTCGGGGCGCCGCCCGTCCCGATAGCCGCGGTCCCGCCGAAAGGTCGCAATCTCGTAGTTCACGCCGCGCCACGGCAGGCAGACGACGCCGAAGGCCTTGCCGACG
>CALGXT010000083.1 GCA_937935255.1 uncultured bacterium
GTTTTTCCAAGCATTGGAAGTTTTTGGGACGGCAGTTTCCAAGGCTTGGAAATCTTTGACGATCTCCGCCCGAATCTCCTGCACCGCATCACTCAAGAATGTAAGCGCCGTGAGCTGCCGAGGGGTGAAAGCATCCCCCCATGTGGTCATGCCATACATGGGCAGACGGTCTACGTCGTGGCAGGGATTGGTCACGGGCTCATCCGGCTTCCATGTCGCTTCGCTTGTTCGGCCAGCGCGATCATGCTCGTCCGTCGCTGGGAGATAGATGCGACCTCGCGGCACTTCGGCAACGATGCAGGTTAGTGTAGTTCCCGTCTTCCGCTGGCTTGCCTGACCGCGCGTGTAGTCGTATTCAAGCGGGTGCCCGGTGAGCAAACAACGGAAGGTCCGGCGCCCCGACTTCGTCCCATTTCGAACAGATTGCTTGTCCGCTGGTGTGCCGGTCGCCACATCGAAGCGGAAGGTTCCGCGCTCCCGATCAACGACAGGGACAAGCCACGATGACTTGGCTCCGTTGTTGGCCAAAAGGAAACTCGTCAGCAGCGGCACATGCGCACCCTTGGCGGCCGGGTCTTGGCTCGCGACCGTCCTTGCCCACAGCCATGCGATTACGTTGGCCTCGCCGCCGCCATATTCCTTGGGCAGGCGTACTTTCGGATAGAGATGTCCGATCTTCTCCTGTGCGCGTTGACGGATGAGGCGTCCGTAATAGCGGACATCAGCGGCCAGCCCGCGCTCCCAGGTGAGACCACCGCCATTCCTCCGGTTTTCCGCATAGGCCGGCCTTTACGGGATTGTTCGCGATGTACTCCACGACAGCGTCGAGGTGCCGCTTATCCCGGATGTATCGGTCGAAGTAGTCCGGCATCCAGAACTCGCCCTGCCTTTTCAGAACGCGGTTGCACTCCTTCGCCGTGAAGGATTTCCAGGAATGGACAACATCGCCCAACGGGAAGCCGTCCATCGTCTCGATCAGGGCATGAACATGATTGGGCATCACGCACCAGGCCAGCAGGCGATAGCGCTCGCCGTCGAAGTGGAGCAAGGCATTTTCCACGATTTCGGCGATTTCGGGATTGCGGAGCCAGCATGCGCCTTTGCCCTCATCGGAATACTTTTCGATGCGCTCGCGCAGTTCGGCGCAACGCGGATCGTTGGCCGCTTCGCCGCCGGTCAGCTTCAACTCAAAGCGCCACTTTTCAATGACATCGGCCGGAACGGAGTCGGCCAGGCGGAAGGTGATGGACTGCACAAGGCCGGGATGGTCGAAATGCGGCAGATAGCCGCGGCTGTTCCACTCTCTGTGCGGGCGGGACGCCCGCGTTCCCAGGTAGTTTCCGCGGTCTTCCGGGTTCACCGGCGGATGGTTGGCCCAGCGCGGGGCGATTTCCAGATTGCACTTGTTCAGCAGGACGGCGACGGGGTTCAGATCGGCGGCATGGGCCTCAAAGCCCAGTCGCGCCGCCTCCAATGGGATCGAGCCGCCGCCCGCAAACGGATCGAGAACGGGCGGGAGGTTGCCCCCGCAGTGCTTGAGCATCTCGGCATGCGCCTCGGCATAAACCTCCGGATGCTCGTGCAGTTTCTTACCCATCATCCGGCGGAGGATTCCGAACAGCCGCTCGCGCTCGGCGTCCTGTTCCTGCTCGCCCTTGTCCTTCCACGCCGGATCGTCCGAGGGGTCCGTCACCACGGTCGCGAACAACACTGCCCGCGCCGTCGGCAGCGGCAGTCGCGCCCACCAATGGTGGATGCCCTTCGGATGCGGCCCAATCCCCGGCATCTTGTCGTATGCCGACGCATCGTTGATTTCCGGCAAAGGCAGCGCGACTTCGATGAGCTTCTTGCGGGGGGTAGTCATGCAGCAACATTTCCTCGGAGCAGATTTAGGAGGCGGACGATTTCACGGTAGCACTTATCAAAGGAATCTGCCGCCCGGCGGGCGATCTCCATGTCGAAGAGTTCGGTCAACGCCGGCTGATCCGTGGTTTCGGTATAAGAGCGATTCTGCGGCATACGTTCGGCCAGCCATTCCTTCGCTCCACGGATGGATTCAGGATCGTCAGGCGCTTGCAGGTCAACGGGCAGGCCGCGATGCCCGCGCAGGGAATCCGCGGCGGCGAGGAACCAAGCCTCGTACTCGCGCTTGGCCAGGACCACTGATAGAGCCATGTCCGAACGAGCGGCCTTCGCGCGTCGAAGCAGTGCGGGCCCCTCGGTTGCCGGACAGCCATCGTCGCAATCAAGCACGATCAAAATGCCACCCTGGCCCCCAAGCCTGCGGGCGGCCAGTTCGACGGTACGCTCCAGTTCACCCGCCTTTACGAGACGCGAACCCGGAACGCGTATGACGGGCCCCACATCGGGGACAAGGCCGGGATCGAGGGTTCGGGCGATGCGTCGGACAAGCACAGGCACCGACGAGCACTCGCCGTCGCCTTCGACAATGGAGGCCAGGTGCACCATATCAGCGGTCGCCCATTCTGAAGAGTTCTAGCTGGCGAGGATTCACATTGCGCACAGCGGTTTCATCAGGGTTGAGTTGGTTGAGGCGAAGCAATTCGCCAACGGTGTAGAGTTTGTCGCGAATAGCGCTGCGCCCCGCTTCGTCCACCGGACCGATGCGGGTTTCGCCCGCATCCATGGTGACAGCGAGAATGTGCTCGTCCGAGATCGCCTTGTCGTCCAGGAGGTCTGGGCTGTGGCTGGTGACGAGCACCTGCGTGTTCCGCGATGCGGCGCGCAACGCGTCGCGTAGGATGCCAGCGGCGCCCGGGTGCAGGGCGATTTCGGGTTCCTCAATACCGACCAGGCGAACGGCCTTGGAGGGGTCCTCGGATGTTTGAGATAGGGCCACCAATACGCCCAGCGCCCGGAGGGTGCCGTCGGACATGTTTTCGGCCAGGAACCGCCAGGGGGCCTCATTCGATCCGACTTTCTGGCGGAATTCCAAGGTCTCCTTCTTGCCCACATGACGGACGTCAACGGCCTTTACGCCCGGCACCACTTTTGCAAGCATCTCCACCACGCGCTCGCGATTCGCCGCCGGCAGTCTGTCCAGAACGCTGGCAAGATTGCGGCCGTCGCGTTGGAGAACGTCCCCCGCATCCGGCGGCTGCATGTCGCGAATCTCATCCGGGTTTAGATTGTAAAATCCCATGTGCGTCAGGCAGTCGTAAAGGGCGCGGAACTCTGGCTGTCCCGACGCGGCGACAAGGTAGAGTCGGTCGTTGGCGGCCGGTGGCGGCGCTTTCATGCTGGATGACTTCACCTGTCCCTGCTCGACATCGTAGAAATATCCATCTTCGAGGGCGGCATTCGAGAAGATACGGCACTCCTCGCGCTGGACCTCAAAGCCGCCCTTCGGTTTCGCGCCCACGCGGAATGCGTAGGCGCCGTTCTTGCCGTCGGGCAGAGCCAACTCAAGCCGAATGCCGAAATGCGTGGGATGGCCGGAGGAACGCCGCCGCACTTCGTTGATCCCGCCGCGGTCGCGGAGGGCATGATCGAGCGAGGTGTTGAGCGACTCTGTAACCAGCCGCAAGGCATCAAGGAAGTTGCTCTTGCCGACACCGTTCTGTCCCACGAGGAAGACCAACGGCTTGAGCGCCACGGAGCACTGCGCAATGCTTTTGTAGTTCCGTAGAACCACTCTCGATACCAATGTCACGTCGTGCATAGCACATTCTCCTCTGAACTTATCGGATGGGGTTGACTCATTTTGGCGCCTCGGCGTTCTGGAGTAGTTCGACAAAATCGTCGTTCACGCTGGTGACACCGATATCCGGTTGGCGGGGGATGCGGTCTCTGATTGCGATATGTTTTTTCACAGCATCCTCCACCACGGGACGGCGAGCACGTCGGGGGCGAGCCATTCCAGTTGATCGCCAGTATGCAGCAGGAGTCCTGCGCGGGCCTTTTTACCGTATTCGGCGCGAAACCCGCGGAGATTTTTGGCATCGGCCAGGCGCGGCCGGTTGCCGGCCTTGACCTCGATGGGGAGCAGCTTGCCCTCCGTTTCGATCACGAAGTCCACCTCTTCGCCGATGGCGGTGCGCCAATAGAACAGCTCGGCGCGTTCGCGGCGGCTGTCGCGCCAGACGAGGAGGTCCTGCAGAATCAGGTTCTCCAGCAGCGCGCCGCCGGGCGCCCCGGGTCCGGCCAGGTGGCAGGCCAGTCCGGTGTCGCTCCAGTAGAACTTGGGCGATTTGATGAGCCGCTTCGTCCGATTTACGGCGTAGGAGGGCAGCCGCACCAGGAGGTAGGAAGTTTCCAGGAGATTGAGCCAGCGGTGGACGGTGGGCTGGGCCAGCGCGCAGTCGCGACCCAGTTCGCTTTGATTGATCATGCCGCCGATGCGCAGACAGGCGGCGTGCATCAGGCGCCGGAAATCGGGCAGGGAAGAGATTTCCGAGAGTTCCCGCAAGTCGCGCTCGAGGTAGGTTCGCACGTATCCGTCGAACCAGACGGCGCGTTCTTTCGCGGTCTTGAGCTGCAAGGCAGGTGTGGGATAGCCGCCGCGGGCGATGGCTTCGCGCCAATCCGCGGGCTGCGCGGGCACGTCCGCAAGCAGCTTGTCCCATTCGGGTTCGGGGGTTGCGAGGATTTCTTCCCATCGCCCTGCGACACCCTGGCCGGCCTGCTCGCGGAGGGTCATGGGCCAGAGCGTGAGATAACCGGCGCGGCCCGCCAGCGATTCGGAAACGTGCCGCATGAGCAGCAGATTGGCCGAGCCGGTAATCAGAAATCGGCCCGGCCGCCGATTTCGGTCGATGGCGCGCTTGATTTCGCGAAGAAGGTCAGGGGCGCGCTGAACTTCATCTAGGGTGACCGGCTGAGCGCCGCCGAGAATCGCGTCAGGGTCGCGCCGCGCCGCGTCCAGCGCGTCGAAATCGTCCAGTGTCACGTAGCGTCTGCCGTCGAGCGCCTGCGCGAGCGTGCTTTTGCCCGTTTGCCGCGCGCCGGTGACGACCACTACGGGCATCACCCGCAAGTGCTCGCGCAGACGCTCGGCCACGCAGCGGGGCAAAATATAATTATTCATGGCTCAAATAATTACCATTCACAACGAGAATGACAAGCGCGCTCGCGGCTCCGTTCATCGCGGCGCCTCAGCGCGAGCCAGTAATTCGGCGAACGAGTAGTTCACGCTGGTGACGCCGAAGTCGGGCTCGCGTTGGAACGGACGGCGGACGTAGTGGACGCGGTAACCTGGGAGCGCCGGCGTCTCGCCGGCTCCTGGGAACGCGGGCGTCTCGCCCGCTCCTGGGAACGCGGGCGTCCCGCCCGCCTCTTCCCTATCAAACTCGACAATGGCGAGGATAAAGTCATCCGGCTTGTTCAACGAATAGAGAATCTCGTTCTTCGTGACCGTGATGGTCGGCGCGCCGGAGACGCGGCCCTTGACTTCGATGAAGCGCAGTTTGCCCGTTCCCGGAACGCGGCTTTCGATGTCGTAGCCGAGTTTGTCGCGCTCGCGATCCACCGGCTCGAAGCCGAGCTCGCGCTCGATCTGCATCACGATGGCGCGGGCCTTGGCGGCGGAGGCCTGCGTGTCTCCTGGGAGCGCGGGCGTCCCGCCCGCCGATTCCCCCTTTATCGCCGCCAGCAGACCGGCGGGCACGATCAAGCACCCGCCCATGATCACCGGCGGAAGCGGGGCGATCTGTTTCTCGAGTTTGATCTCCTCCATCCGCTTCTGGAGGCGGGCCTGCAGCGCATCGGCGCGCTTGCGCGCTTCGTCGGAGTTCAGGCGCGCATTGGGCTTCCCGGCTTGCTCCTGGAGCTTGAGCTGCTCGGCGCGGTGATCCCAATAACTGATCTCCTTGGTCAGACGGTCATGGACCGCCGCTTCGGTCTTGGCGATCAGTTCCAGGCGACGGGCACGCACTTCGGACAAGTGTTCCGGAACAACCTGGGCCACGGCATAGGCGAGCACCCGCTGCTCGATGGAAGATGCCGGCGAGACGCCGGCGCTCCCAGGGAAGATCCACGCACACTCGGGACGCGCCAGAAGCGCGTCGATGCCCGGTTCGCCGTCAACCAACGGCCGGTAATCCAGATAGGGCGCATACTGCAAGTGGCGGAAAACGCCTGGGAGCGCCGCCGTCTCGGCGGCCCTGGGAGCGCCGGCGTCCCGCCGGCACTCTTCGGGAAACGCACTGCTCCAGCGCCACTGACTCTTCTCGTTGACCAGCCCTGCCTTGACCGGGTTGTTCTCAATGTAATCCTTCGCATTCGCGAAGTGCCGCTCGTTCCGGATGAACCGGTCATAGTACTCGCGGAACCAGAACTCGCCGGCGCGGCCGAGTATCTTGTTGGCTTCGTGGGCCGTGAAGGACTTCCAAGAGTGGAGGATGGAATCAAGGGAGAATGATGCCGGCGAGACGCCGGCGGTCCCGGGAGTACTCCCAGGCTCGAAGAGGACATGCACATGGTTCGGCATGATGCACCAAGCGATGAGGCGGTACCGTTCGCCGTCGAAGTGCAGCAGAGCATCCTGGACGAGTCGCGCAATGCGTTCGTCACGAAGCCAGCAGGCGCCGCACCCCTGGTCTTCGTACTTGGCGATGCGTTCGCGGAGTTCGACTTCACGCGGGTCGTCGGCAGGCAAGCCCTCAAGCCAATTGAGTTCGGCGCGCCAGTTGTCCACGACGGACTGTGGGACGGCATCGTGCAGGCGGAAGGTGACGGATTGGATGAGACCTGGGGCGTCGAAATGGGGAAGGTAGCCACGAGAGTGCCAAAGAGAGTCTGCCGCCGGGACGGCGGCGGTCCCAAAGCATGCCGGCGGGACGCCGGCGCTCCCAGGGGAGAGTTCGACATAGAGCATGCGTTTGGAGATGATTCGCCGTTCACCCGCCCGCGTCAGGCTGGCGTCCTGTATGGCGTGTTCGAGGTAGAACAGAACGCGGGGTTGCGTCCCGGCGTCGCGCTCGTCCACCAGAATCGCGCCGCGCCGCAAGAGGTCGCGGTGGCGCTCCAGAGTCAAATCAATGGTGGCGTCCAACAGCGGATGCCCAGGGCACAGGAAGGCCGCCAGCGGCTGCCCCTGCGGAGCGACCCGGCTCTTCTCGAAGGCGATGCGTTCGTAGCGGGGAAGAACAGGTTCGCCCACACCGATTAGCCGGTCCCGGTTGCGGACCGGCGCGGGGACGTGCGTGATTTCGTAGCGGCGCGGCTCGCGCTGTCGGACGGACCCGCCCAACTGACGAAAAGCCTCGAGGAAGAACGATTCGATGTAATGGGGCTGGAGCCGCCGGGCCTCGGCGCGTTCCATCTCCTCGCGCACCTTGAAGACACGCGAGGCGTCCATGCTGTCATGCGCCAACGCCCGTTCCTCGAGCAGGTCCTGCAACTGGGTTTTGTCGAAGGCATTCGCCACCACTTGGGTCAGCCGCGCCCGGACCTCGGGCCGTTCGCCGTAGCGAATAGCCTCGATCAAAAGGTCGCGCAAGGGTTTGCCTTCAAACTGGAGCTTGCCCAACACATCGAACACCTGGCCGCCGAGCGCCTGCCGCGCCTGTTCGAGTTTCTCGAGCAGGGTGCGGTAAACATCGCCCTCGCGGGTCTCTTCGGCGACCAGATTCCAGAGGTGGCAGACTTCGGTTTGCCCGATGCGGTGAATGCGGCCGAAGCGCTGTTCGATCCGGTTCGGGTTCCACGGCAGGTCATAGTTGACCATCAGGTGGGCGCGCTGGAGATTGATGCCTTCGCCGGCGGCGTCCGTGGCGAGGAGCACCTGCACGAGCGGATCGTGCTTGAACGCCTCCTGGGCCTTCATTCGTTCTTCGCGGCCCATGTGGCCGTGAATGGTGACGACGGATTCCTTGCGCCCGAGCAACGTGGTGACGCGATCTTCGAGGTAATTGAGTGTGTCGCGGTGCTCCGTGAACAGTACAAGTTTCTGATGTGGGGACGGCGTTGGCGGCGGTATCGGCCCGGAACCGTAAGGCGGACGATCCTCCGCCACCCGGCTGGCCGCCGGTCCGGCCATGAACACTGTCTGCAACAACTTCGCCAGTTCTTGCCATTTTCGGTCCTCGCCACTGCGGCGAAGCGCAAGGGCGAGGCCCTCCAGCCGCTTGAGCGTGCCGATCTCGGCTTTGAGTTCGGCAATCGTGCGCGCGGCCGTCGCCTGATCCAGAATCTCTTCCTCGACCGTCTCGATTTCGTCGTCCGGCGCGTCTTCGAGGTCCTCGACATCCTCCGCATCGAGTTCGGGAGATGCGGGCGGGACGCCCGCGCTCCCAGGATTGCCCCGTTGCAGCAGTTCCAGTTCCCGCAGCTTGCTCTCCAGGCGTTCGCGGCGTCGGCGCAGGGATTGGCAGATGGCTTCCGGCGAAGAGGCCAGGCGGCGTTGCAGGATGGTGAGGGCGAATCCAACCGTTCCGGCGCGTTTATCGTTTTCGAGGGCCTCGGCGCGATTGAACTCTTCGCGCACGTAGTCCGTCACTTCCTTGTATAGCCGCGCCTCGCCGTCGGAAAGCTTGTAGGGGACGGTGTAGGCGATGCGTTCCGGGAAAAGCGGGGTGGCGTCAAATGTCAGCAGCTTTTCTTTGACCATCCGGCGCATGAGATCGGAGACGTCGCTGGTGTGAACGCCATCGCGGAATCGTCCCTCGAAGCGGTCGCCATCGAGCAACGCCATGAAAAGCTGAAAATCCTCTTCCTTGCCGTTGTGCGGTGTGGCCGTCATGAGCAGGAAGTGGCGTGTGAGGGTGGAGAGCAGTTGGCCGAGCTTGTAGCGCTTCGTGTATTTGACCTCGCCGCCGAAGATACTGGCGGACATTTTATGCGCCTCATCGCAGACGATCAGGTCCCAGCGGCAGTCGGGCGCCTTGAGTTTCTCCTGCACTTCCTCGTCGCGGGACAGTTTGTCGAGTCGCGCGATTACGAGGTTGGTCTCCAGGAACCAGTTGCCCGTGCGCGCGGCTTCGAGTTTGTCGTTTGTCAAAATCTCGAAGGGCAGATGGAACCGGCGGTAGAGTTCGTCCTGCCACTGTTCAGCCAGGCTACCGGGGCACACCACCAGGCACCGATGAAGATCGCCGCGGGCGATCAGTTCCTTCATCAGCAGGCCGGCCATGATCGTCTTGCCGGCCCCGGGATCGTCGGCCAGCAGGAATCGCAAAGGCCGACGCGGCAGCATGACATCGTAAACGGCGGTGATCTGGTGCGGCAGGGGTTCCAGCACCGAGGTGTGCACGGCCAGGACAGGATCGAACAGGTGGGCGAGGCGGATGCGATGCGCCTCTGAGACAAGGCGGAAAAGATTGCCGTCTCCGTCGAAACTCCACGGACGGCCTTGCTCCACAATCTCCAGGCGGGCCTCGTCGTCGCGATACAGGAGCGTGTTGGCCACCTTGCCGGACGGCGTCTTGTAGGTCAGTTCCAGGGCCTCGGAACCGAACCACTGAACGCTTACGACCGTGGCAAGGGCATCGGGTAGGATGCCTCGCACGGCGGCGTTGGGTTTCAGCTCTTCAAGCTTACTCATGGGGAGGCGCTTCGCGTCGGGGTTCGGAATGGGGCCGCTTCATAATTCTCATCGCTGTTCGCGCTCCTTGGGCCGCTTCGAGCGTAATCCACGACCTCTTCGGAAAACGCCGGCAGTTCGGTCTCCAGCCCATCGTCGCAAGCGAAATATAACAAGGCGCGCTGCGGAACACACACGCAAAAAGCAATACCGCGGTGAGTGTACGCCAAGCGTTTGCGCTGGGCGGCGGCGGCGTCTATTTTTCGCTTTCCTCGACGCGCTTTCGGTAATCCCGGCCGAGGTAGTAATTGGCCCAGCCGGAGGTTTGCTGCAGTTGGGGGTCGCGCGGCGGCAGCCGGCGGCGCCGCACCTGGTCCAATTCGCCCGCCGCTTTGGCGCGCCGATAGACGGTCGTCCAGAAGCAGGGCTTCTCCGGGAAGACTTCGCAGCGTCCGTCGCTCGAACCGCCGCAGGGCCCGTTGCGCTGGCCCTTCGGACAATTCGCTTCGGGACAATGATAGGCGGTGTCCGGCAGCGCGCAGTCGCCGCAGTCGCGGCAGCCGAAGAGGAGCCGCTTGGAAGCGAACTCCGCCGCGTGGCCCAGGGCCTCGAGCGCCGGTTTGCCGTCCGCCGCCTGGTGCAGCGCCTTGAGCGCGCGATAGCACGGGGCGCGCTCCTCGAACAGCGCGTCGTGCAGCGCGCGCATCATCCGGTATTGGAAGCCGGCCCGCCCGCCGCGGAGTCCCGCCAAGGGGTCCGGGTCGGGCGGCAGGTCGGGGCGGTAACTCTCCGGCGGGGGGAACAGGTAAAACTCCTCCGCGCCGCCGAATTGAATGTCGGACACGATTTGTTCCCACTGCGGGGCGAGCTCCTCGGCGCGCGCGAGGATACGCTCGACATCCTCGAACTTGAGGCCGAAACCGCCGAGGTGGACGCCGGCGTACCCCATGCCCTTCAGCGCGGCGACCATCTGCGCCGCGCGCTCCCGCCGCGCGCCCTTCCCTTTGTCCGGCGCCGCGGCTTCGGCTTCGAGCGTCCGAATCAGATCGTCGCCCACGACGCAGCCCGGCGCTTCGCCCCGGCGCATCGCGCGCGCCGCGCCGAGGCTGAGGACGTACACATTGCCGAGCACGGGGATGCGCAACCGGCGCGCGCGCAGATAACGCAGCAACTCGTGATACCGGCGCAGATCGTAGCCGATTTGCGTGACGATGAAGTCCGCCCCCGCCGCGATCTTCTTTTCCAGCTTGATGAACTGCGGCACGAGCTCTTCTTCGCGCGATTTGAACGGCGAAACCGCCGCGCCGACGAGGAAATTCGTCGGCGGCAGGCGCTCGGTCGCGCCGGGCTTGCGCCCGGGCTTTTCGAGACCGGCATTGCAGGCTTTGAGAAACGCGATCGCCTGCACGGAATCGAAGTCGAAGACCGGACGCGCGATCGGGCCGGAGACCGCGGTGGGATAATCGCCCGTCAGCGCGAGCACGTTGTTCAATCCCCGCCGGGCGAGGGCGGTTGCGCGCGCCTCGAGCGCGTTGCGGTTGAGGTCGCGGCAGACCAGGTGGACGAGCGGATCCACGCCGGCGGCGGCGACTTCCTCCGCGATCACGTCCGGCGAAATCGCCGGTCCGCCGCCGGGGCCGTCGGTCAGGCTTATCGCGTGCACGCCCAGGCCGGTTTCCCGCACGCGGCGCGCGAACGCGGCGGGCGCGTCGAGCGCCGGTCCGGCGGCCCCTCGGCCGGGAACCAGTTCCACCGTGACAACGAACACGCCTTTTTCGAGCGCTTCGCGGAACATGGCGCATGCGCCTTTCTCCGGCGTTGCGCGCCGGCCGCGGGATCAGCGCTCGCCGCGCGCGAGGGCGCGCCGGGCCGATTCCACGGTATTATACATCAACATCGTGATGGTCATCGGCCCGACCCCGCCGGGCACCGGCGTGATCTTCGAGGCCTTTTCCCGCACCGCCTCGAAATCCACATCGCCGACCAGCCGGAAGCCGGATTTTTTCGAGGGATCCGGCGCGCGGTTGACGCCGACATCCACCACCACCGCGCCGTCGCGCACCATGTCGGCGGTGATCGTTTTCGGTCGGCCGGCGGCGACGATGAGAATATCGGCCTGGCGCGTGAAATAGCCCATATCGCGCGTGCCGGTGTGGCAGACGGTCACCGTCGCGTTTGCGTGCGGCGCTTTTTGGAGCAGGAGATTGGCCAGGGGCTTGCCGACGATATTGCTGCGCCCGACGATGACGACGTGCGCGCCCTCGGTGCGCACGCCGCTTCGGGCGAGCATCTGGATCACGCCGTGGGGCGTGCACGGCCAGAACGCCTCGGCGCCGATCACCATGCGCCCGACATTCATCGGGTGGAATCCGTCCACGTCTTTCTCCGGCCGAACGGCCCGCAGCACGGCGGATTCGTCGAGGCCTTTCGGCAGCGGCAACTGGACCAGGATGCCGTGAATGCGCGGATCGCGGTTGAGCCGCTCCACCACGGCGAGCACTTCGTCTTGCGAAGCCGTCGCCGGCAGGCGGTTATCGTCGGAAAACATGCCCAGATCTTTGCAGGCCTGCTCCTTGGCGGTGACGTAGGAATGGGAGGCGGGATCGTCGCCGACGAGGACGACGCCGAGGCCGGGGGTCGCGCCTTGCGCTTTGAGCGATTCGACGGCGGACGCCAATTCCGCCCGAATTTCCGCCGCGATCTTTTTGCCGTCGAGGATTTCAGCGCTCATGTTCTTGCTCCGGGGAAGAAGAAGTCCGCTCAAAACAGCCCGCGAACGCGTCCGGTTTCCACGTCCACGTCAATGCGGCGAAAGGCGGGATTGGAGCCGGTGCCGGGCATCAACTTGATATCGCCCGCGACCGGCGCGACCAGGCCCGCGCCGCGATAGACCAGCAGGTCGCGCACCGGCAGCGTCCAGCCGCGCGGACGGCCCTTGCGCTCCGGATCGTGGGAAAGGCTCAAGTGCGTCTTGACCATGCAGACGCCGAGCCGCGCCGCGTCGGGGTCCGCCTCCAGCCCCCGAATTTTTTCCGTCGCGGCGGGGGCGTAGCTCACGCCGTCGGCGCCGTAAATCTCCCGCGCGATGCGTTCGATCTTTTTGCACAGCGGCAGGTCGTCCTCATACAGGAATCGGAATTCGTGCGGCTCCGCCGCGGCGGCGGCCACCGCCTCGGCCAGCTCCCGCGCGCCCTCGCCGCCGTGTTCCCAGTGGCGCGCGAGCGCGAAATACGCGCCGCCCGCCTCCGCCGCGCGCCGCACGAGCGCGATTTCCTCCGCCGTGTCGGTCGGAAAATGGTTCAGGGCGACGATCGGGCGCACGCCGCTCCTGCGCACAATCTCGATATGCGCCGCCAGATTCTCGCAGCCGGCCTCCAGCAGCGGAAGGTTTTCCCGCGTGTAGGCCTCGTCCAAAGCCTTCCCCGGCTTCACCGCAGGCCCGCCGCCGTGCATCTTCAGGGCGCGCACCGTCGCCACGATCACCACCGCGTCCGGGCGCAGGCCGGAGAAGCGGCATTTGAGATTCCAGAACTTTTCGTAGCCGATGTCCGCCCCGAAGCCGCTCTCCGTCACCAAAAAATCGGCCAGCCGGACGCCCACCTCGTCCGCGAGGATCGAACTCTGGCCGAGGGCAATATTGGCGAAAGGCCCGGCGTGGACGAGCATCGGCCGGCCCTCGATCGTCTGGATGAGATTCGGCTGAAGCGCCTCCACGAGCCAGGCGGTCATCGCGCCGGCGACCTCGAGATCGGCGGCGGTGACGTCCCGGCCCGCGCGGTCCTGCGCGAGCACGACGCGGTCAATCCGCGCGCGCAGGTCGCGGAGATCGCGGGCGACGGCGAGAATGGCCATCAGCTCGCTCGAGACGCTGATCTGAAAGCCGGATTCCATTTCCACGCCGTCCTGAGGGCCGCCGAGTCCGATGACGATTTGTCGCAGCGCCTGCGCCGAAAAGTCCATGGCCCAGCGCCAGTGGACGCGCCGGGGATCGATGTCGAGGCGGCGCAAACCCAGTTGGGCCAGGCGCGCGTCGTCGTAGTTGCGCTCGTGCTGCATGCGGGCGGTCAGGGCGACCATGCCGAGATTGTGGGCGTTGGTGATCGCGTCAATATCGCCGGTGAAGCGGATCGAAAGGGCGGAGAGCGGGACGCACTGAGAAAGCCCGCCGCCGGCGGCGGAGCCTTTGATGTTGAAGGTCGGCCCGCTGCTCGGCTGGCGGATGGCGCCGATGGCGCGGCGTCCGATTTTCGCCAGACCCTGGACCAGGCCGATGGTCGTCGTCGTCTTCCCTTCGCCGAGCGGGGTGGGGGTGATGGCGGTCACATCCACGTATTTCGCGCCCGGCGCGCGCGGCCGCCGATCGAGGACTTTGAGAAAATCAATCTTCGCCGCGCGGCGGCCCATCGGGACGATTTCGTCGGGGCGCAAGCCCGCGATTTCCGCGACGCGCGCGATCGGCAGCGCCTGCGCCTCCGCGATTTCGGCGATTTCCCAATCTTTCATGCGCGTGGGATCGGGTTTCATGGCGGGACTCAAAAGAGTTTAGCGGTTGCTCTATGGCCAGGTTGGGTCTCAAATACGCCCTTCGCGGGCGGCGGCGATGAACTCGGCGCCGAACTCGTCCTCGTTCATCAGCAGCGCGCGCGCGAGGCGGAAGCCCTCGGACGCGGGGTCGAGGGCGTCCAGCAGCGCGCCGTTGATTTGGCCCGGGTCCACGATACCGCTGTCGGCGCCGGCTTCGCGGGCCAGCCACGCGAACACCTCGTTGATCAGTTTTCGGTTCGGCAGTCCGAACGAAACGTTGCTGAAACCCGCGGTGATGTGCAGGGCGGGGCCGAATTCCCGACGGATGGCCGCGACGGCTTCCAGAAACGATTGGCCGTTTCGCCCGTCCGTCGCGACGGGGAAAACCAAGGGGTCCAGGAAAAGGGAATCGTCGGGCCGCCCGAGTTTTTTCAAACGGCCGACCAGTTCGCGGAGGTTGGCCAGCCGCTCCTCGACGGTGCGCGGCAGCGACTTCTCGCCGGCGGCCGAGGCGACGACATCGGCGTCGTATTCCGCGGTCAGGCCGATGGCGTCGGCCCGCTCCAGGGAGGCCGAGTTCAACATCGGGCGTCCGCGGGCGCGATCGCAGACCGCGAGACCCGCGCGCAGCACGGACGTTTGCGAGGAGTCAATGCTCAGGGGCAGGCGGCTGGTCTCTTGCAGAACACGGGCGATCCACCGCATCGCTTCCGCGCGTTCGGAGGGGTCGGCGGTGTACTCGTCCACATTGACGTCGAGGTAATGGGCGCCCTGCCGTTCCTGTTCCTCGGCCAGCGCCTGGAGGTAATCTTTTCCCAGCTCGCGCGCTTCGCCTTTCCCGCGTAACGCCTGGTGGAGGGCGACGGCGCAATGTTTCACCTTGCCGGCGGCCCAGTCGCGTCCGGCGGCGATCTCCGGGGGGATCGGCATCTGCCGATGCTCTTCCGCGCGCCGGTAGCTCAACGCGTACGAACCGTCCGGATTCTTTACGATGCGGTTGCCGTCCGTTTTAAAGACGCGGGTGCAGTGGATTTTCTCGCCGATAACGATAAAGGGTCTGGCGCTCATCTCCGCCCTCCATCCAGTAGTTCTAGAGGACTCGTGGAATATATTGGAATTTCAAATGCCAGAGCAACGGAAAAAGCGATAAAACTAGATGCGCGCATCGTTCTCACGCTGGGGATTTTCCGCCTCCAGGTACCGTTTTTCGAGCCGCTCGCCGCGGCGGATTTCGAGAATCGCGCAGCCGGCCTCGAGCAGGCGGGGCAGCAGCCGGCGGTTGACTTCCGCGGCGTCGAATCGCGCGGCGGAGTAGCGGCAGGTCAGCGTTCGCGCTCTCGAGTTCCAGGCGCACTCGAAATCTCCGCCGCCGAGCGCGGCGGCGTCGGGCTCGGCGCCGGGCCCCAGGGTGTATTCGATCCGGCCGTCGCGGTCGGTGACGGCGTCGAGCGCGCCGGCGCGCGTGACGCGCCCGCGTTCGATGAAGATGACATGGTCGCACAGCGTCTCGATCTCGTGCAGGTTGTGGGAGCTCAGGACGATCGTTCGCTTTCGGCGCTGTGCGGCGAGGAAATCGCGCGCGGCGGCCATCTCGCGCGGGTCGAGACCGCTCATCGGTTCATCCAGCAAAATCAGTTCGGGATCGCCGAGAAAACATTGCGCGATGGCGACGCGTTTGCGAAGGCCGTGGGAGAGCGTTCGCAGGGGCGAATGCGACCGGTCGGTCAGATGGAATCGTTCGAGCGCCTCGTCCGCCTGTCGCCGCGCGGTCCGGCGATCCAGTCCCTGCAATTCGCCGTAAAAAACCAGCAAATCGCGCGGCGCGGCGTCGCGCGGCAGTTCGGCGTCCTGCGGCAGCAGAGCGACGCGGCCGGCGTGGCGGGCGGGGTCGAAGGGCCCCTCGCCGAGCACCTCGATGGTTCCGGCGGAAACGCGGAGCAGCCCGGCGGCGGCGGAGAGAAAGGTCGTCTTGCCGGCGCCGTTGCTGCCGACGATGCCGGCGAAGGCGCCGGCGGGCGCCTGGAGGGTGAGGCCGTCCAGCGCGCGCCGTCGGCCGTAACACTTGACCACGCCTTCGAAGCGGAGGGCGTCGCTCACAGATCCCTCCTTCGCCGCAGGGCGTAGCCGGCCAGCAGATAGCAGAGCGCCAGCGACCCCAGCGCGGCGGCGGCGGGCGCCAGGTGCGCGGCGGAGCGCCGCCAAAGGTCCGCCCGGTAGGCCTGCGGCGTGATCGCGCGCAGGAGGGGGCCGAGCGTTCGCCAGCCTTGCCAACCGGACTCGGCCAACTGTCCGCCGCCCCATGCGGCGACGGCGACCGCGATCAACGCGAGCACCGCCACGAGAATGGCGCGGCTTGGCGATTTCGTGAGGTGCGCGGCGCCCATCGTCAGGCCGGCGAAGGCGGCGGCATAAAGCCACACGCGCAAAGTCCACGAAACCAGGCCCGCGCCGATCGCGGCGGAGTCCGCGCCGGGCAGCCGGTACACGGCGACGGCCCAGGCGGTCAGCGCGCTGAAACCCAGCCCCGCGCCGATGAGGAGAACCTGTCCGAGAAATTTACCGAGCGTCCATGCGAGGAGCGGCGCGCGGATGGCGATGAAACGGAGCGTGCCGCGGCCGAGTTCCTCGGCGACGCGCGCCGGCGCCAGCAGCGCGACGAGGAGCGGGGTGTAGAAAAAGGCGAGGCCCGCGAAAGCGAGGGCGACCGGCGAAACGCCCACCAGTTCCGCCGCGAGCGATTCGGAGCCGACCGCGCCCGCGACGAGCTGCCGGAAGCGCACGGAGTTCCAAAGCGCATCCACGACGGAACCCGGCGCGGGCGCGGCGGAGAGGCGCAGGAGTTCGCCCAGTTCGCGCTCCAGCCGCAGCAGCGCCGAGAGCAGGCCGTTCATCGTCAGCGCGGCCACCGCTACATAGAGCGTCAATACCGCCAATGCCCGACGGCTGCGCAGGGCGTAGCCCCATTCGTTGCGGGCGATGAGCAAGGTCTGACGCCAGAAGCGCATGCGCGGCAGTGTTTCAGAGTCGCGGCGCGGGGTCAATCTTCATGCGGAACGCCGAATGCGGGAATCGAAACGCGAAAGAGAATTGCATTCCTTGGCTGAATAATTCCATTCACACCTCCTGTCGGCGACTGTATCACACTTCGCGAAGTGTGATACAGTCCGAACGGGGGAGAATCGAGGTCGGATACGCGAGGTCCGAGCCGGCGAAAAGGAGGAGGAATTGAGCCCTAAAGAGCCGCAAAATACGCAAGAAACGCCGGCGTCTTTTGCGCCTTTTTGCGACGGAATGCATCTTCAACGGAAATAGAGCCCGGGCGCCGGCCGGGCCGAGATCCGCGTGGAGAAGATTCAGGGGAGAGAAGGCTCCGGCGGCAGAGCGCCGGGGCTACAGCGGTCGCTTCTGTCGCCCAGACCGCCGGTCGCGGAAACGGGCGGCTAACAGCCGCCGTTACAGCGATGACACTCCGACCTCCGGCCTGCGACTTCCGACCTCCGGCCTCGGCGGCTCGATCAAGTTCAGGCCCTACGGGCATACCGTCGAAGACGATCGGCGATGGGCGTGTACATGGACGCAGAAGCGCGTTCCACGTTCCACACAATCTTCTCTGTGTACACCCCCCAGCCTGGGCATGACGAGGGGCGGGACGGGCGCGTCTCCGCGGCGACCCCAAATCCATTTACGGCCGGCCGGGGCGGCGCGGGCCGCGGCGGCGGGGGCGGTTTTCGATTTGGGACTCCACGGGGATCAGCGGCTCCGCGACGGAGGGATCAATGAAATCGGTGAGATCGAAATCGTCGCCCGCGGCGGCGCGCCAGGCGGAGGGGAGCTTGCGGTCGAGTTCGTC
Organism: uncultured bacterium; assembly: GCA_937935255.1. Lineage (GTDB taxonomy): Bacteria > Verrucomicrobiota > Kiritimatiellia > PWTM01 > PWTM01 > CALGXT01. The sequence continues at coordinate 17,856 of CALGXT010000083.1, forward strand.
GTAGGTGAGGGCGAGCGCGCCGGTCAGCTCGTTGACCATGCGCACGCCGCGCTCGACGGTAAGCTCCTCGCCCGCGGCGAGCTGCCGCGCGAACTGCTCGAAGGTGTTTCGAAGTCGGAGGTTCATTGCCGCGAGGATCGTGTCGAATTCCGCCAGTTCCTCGCCGCGATAGCCGGTGCGGGCGGCGAAGGTGTTGCGGGCGACGTCCACCCGCACCGCCCAGGCTTCGCGCGCGGTCTCCAGACGTTCACGCAGAGAGATGCGCTCCGCGGGGCGCTCGGGCGCCGACGCCGTCGGCTCCAGGTCCGCGGCGCCGGGCGCCGGTCGTTCCGCCGTCCCGTCGGTCGCGGGGGATTGCGGCGCGCGAGTTTCCGTCGCGGGGCGGGGCGGAATGCGTACGACATCGGTGATGACGTTCAGCGAGCCGGCGCCGCCGGCCCGCTCGGGCCGCGACTTCATCCGCTCAATCTCACGGCGAGCCTCCTCCAGTTCGCGGCGGGGGCCCAGCCCGCCGAGCACGAGGCCGGCGAGCAGCGCGAACGGCAATAGCGCAAAGGCGGCGCGAGCGACGACGATGTTTTTCATGGCGTCGCGCACTATTGCCGAGCGGCCGCGGCCCGTCCATGAAAAACGAATTTGTCGAACGTGAAGACTTGCAATTCGCCGTCCGGTTTGATAATCGCATCGTCAAAACGGCGGGCAGCGCCCCGTTCAACGGTAGACGGCGACAACGACGTGAAGCCGATTGTCATTCAAGAGCAGCCGCGGTTGAGTTTTTCGCGCACGGTCTGGATTGCCGTGGACGGCATCCGCTACCGGTTGTTCCGAGCCGCCGTCACCGTCGCGGTCATCGGGGTCGCCGTGGCGTTCCTGATGAACATCCTCAGCGAGAGCTTCATCAAGCGCGCCGTGGCGGCGAACACGCGGGATCGAATCGCCCGATCGCGGCTCGTGCATCAGTGGGCGGCGCGGCTGATGTCGCCGGGCGACGCGGAGGGTTTGCTGCGGGAGCTGGCGGCGGATGCGCCCGGCGCGGTCGCGGAGGCCGCGCGGTTCGGCGGGTTGACCGCGGCGGAGGCGGAGACGTTGCGGGCGACCGCGCGGCGGGCGGCGCGCTTGCTGGATTTTCTGGGCGAGATCAATTATGCGAGGCGCCGACAGCTCGTGCATGCCTACACTGGCGTTGACGCGCTGGGCTACCTGGCCACGGCGGACGGCGAGCGCTCCTTTATTGAGACGCTGAACCGCACGGCGGCGATCCGGCTTCCGTTTTCCCGCGAAGAGCTGAAAGCGCTCATCGCCGACTGGCCCGCCGCCCGCGGGCGGTTGGATCGCATTCTTTCCGGCCGCCGCGCGGCCGTGGCCCGGCTTGCGGAGGCGCGCGGGGGACGCTCCATTCTTGAGGCGCTGGCCGGGGCGGAGGGCGCGTTCGGCGACGAGATTCGGGCCGCCGGATTCGCGTTCGACGCCCAGACCGCGGCGCCCGAGGTCGCCGCGCAGGCCCGCCGGGAGCTCGACACGCGGTGGATTGAGCGGGCGCTGGACGTGCGCGTCGCGCGCCAGATGGTGGCCCAGCATTTCGACGCGCTGCCGGGCGATGTGACGGTGATGCAGCTTTGGCGGTTCGTGGCATCGGAATCCAACGCGGCGCGTTTTCTCGAAGCCATGAAGGCGGCCGGCGAGGGGCGCGAGGGTCTGACCGCGGAACGGGTGGTCGAGCTGGCGGGCTTTCGGCGCGAGGCCTCGGCCCTGGAACGCGCCGCGCGCCTGACCGTCGGGGTCGGCGGCGGATGGATGGGCCTCGGCGAGCGGCTGAGCTGGCTCTTGCTGGTTTCGATGCTGGTGTGCGCCATCGGCATCAGCAACGCGATGCTGATGACGGTGACGGAGCGGTTCCGCGAGATCGCCACGTTGAAATGTCTCGGCGCGTTGGATGGCTTCATCATGCTCATGTTCGTGTTGGAAAGCTGCATGCTGGGCGTGGTGGGCGGCATCGCGGGCGGGCTGCTGGGCGCCGTGATCGGGATGGGGCGGATGCTGGCCGCTTTCGGCGGCATCGCGGGCGGCGCCATGCCCTGGGGCGCCCTCGGCGCGGGGGTGGCGGCTTCGATCGGGGTGGGGGTGGTGCTGGCGGCGCTCGCCGCGGTATATCCCGCGTTTCGCGCGGCGCGGCTCGCGCCGATGGAGGCTATGCGCGTCGAATGATCGCTCCCGCCGTCCAACCGCTCGCCGCTCCCGTCGCCGAACGCCGCGTGCTGATCCGCACCGTCGGATTGAAGAAGTCCTATGTGAAAAAAGGCATTCTCACAGAGGCTTTGCGCGGCCTCGACGTGGAAATCTACGCCGGCGAGTTTATCTCCGTCATGGGGCCCTCCGGATCGGGCAAAAGCACCTTCTTCAACATGATCGGCGCGCTGGACAGCCCGAGCCAGGGGCGTGTGTTCATTGACGAGGTGGATGTCGCGCAGCTCACCGCCGAAGAGCTGGCCTATCTCCGCTGCCAGAAAATCGGCTACATCTTCCAGTCCTACAACCTGATTCAATACATGACGGCGCTGGAAAATGTCACGACCCCGATGGCCTTCGGCGGCGTACAGCCGGACGAGGCGCGCCGCCGCGGGATGCGCATTCTCGAGATCGTCGGCCTCAAGGAGCGCTGGTTCCACCGCCCCATCGAGATGTCCGGCGGCCAGCAGCAGCGCGTGGCGATCGCCCGCTCGCTGGCGAACAACCCGAGCGTGCTGCTCTGCGACGAGCCGACCGCGAACCTCGACCTCCACACGGGGCAGGAAATCCTCGATATCCTCGTCCGCCTCAACAAGGAGCAACGGGTGACGATCATTTGCGCGACCCACGACCACCGGATGATGAACGTTTGCGACCGGCTGATGTGGGTGCGCGACGGACGCATCGAACGCATCGCGCGGCGCGAGGACGTGAAGATCGAAATCGGCAGCATCGGCGGCAAGCGCGACGCCGCGAAGGCGTCGAAGGAGGCGACGCCGTGATCCGCCGTCCGCTCATCGCGCTCGCGCTGGCGCTCCTCGCCTTTGCGCCGCAGCGTTCCGCGGGCGAGGCCTCGTCCGAGTTCGCGGCCGACCTCGCAGCGCTGACCGCCGGACCGCACCGGCTGACCGGCACGCCCGAAGCCGAGGCGGCGGCGGCGCACATCGAGAAACGGCTGCGCGCGTTGGGCGCGGACTGGGTAACGGTGCAGCCGTTTTCGACGCTGCGGGCGGAAACGCGCCGCTGCGAGGCGCGGTTGGCCGGCGGAGCGACCTTGCCGCTGCGGCCGATGCGTCCGAACGGCGCGCTGTGGCCGACGACGCCGGCGGGCGGACTGAAGGGCCGCATCGTGCATGCCGGCGCCGGCGGAATTGCCGAGTTCGGCGATCTCGATCCGCGCGGCGCGATCGTCGTGATGGACTTCAACGGCTCCGACGGCTGGCTGCGCGCGTTTCGGCTCGGCGCCGTCGCCGTCATCTTTACGCCGGGCCCGAACGTCGAAAACGCCCCGGCCTATCACGTCGAGACGCACATCAATCTGCCCCGCTTCTATTACGACGGGCCCGCCGCCGATCTGACGGACGGCGCGGAAGCGGTGGTCGAGAGCGAGGTGGTCTGGCGGCCGGCGGTCGGGCGAAACGTGCTGGGCTTCTTCCGCGGCACGGAGCCGGTATTCGCGCAGGGGCGCGAAGAAGTCGTCGTCCTCAGCGCCGATTACAGCAGTTTCGGCGCGGTTCCGGAACTCAGCCCGGGCGCTCGCGGCGCCGCCAACGCGGCGGCCCTGTTGAAGCTGGCCGCGCAGACCGCGGCGCGCCGTCCGCGCCGGCACGTGCTGTTCGCCTTTTTCGACGCGCAATGGAATGCGCAGGAGGGATCGTCCGCGTTCTACATGGCCCTCGAAAGCGACAATAAAACGGCATCCGTGAAAGGCCGGCGGAAATCGCTCGACGATGAGCGCGCCTTCGTCTCGGAAATGCTGCGCGCGCTGGAGGGGCCGACGCCGCTGGCGACGCCCTCGCCCGCGCGCCGCGCCCTCCAGGATCGCGCCGAGGCCCTCGCGGCCGAGGGGGCGTTCACGGTCGCCGACCTCATGAGCGATTTGCGCCGCGAGCGCATGGCCATCCGCGCCGAATACGGTTGGCCGCTGCGCGCCGACGCGCCGGCCGAAGTCCGGGAGCGGTACGAGGCGTTGGGCCGGGAGATCGAGGAGAAATATCAGCCGCAGCGCGACCAGTGGAACGCTTTGCGCCGCGCGCTGGGCCGAGGCCAATTCAGCGGCCTCCCGCCCGATGTGGACGCGAAACTCCGCCAGGCGCTCGACACGATCCGCGCGCGCGTCGAACGCCGCGCCGCCGAGCTGGACGTGCTGGAACAGCGTGTCGCGGCGGACGAGCAATTACAGGAAGAACTCCTGCCGCGGTGGATCGCCCTCCATCTTGCGTTGATGCTGGGCGATTCGACGGAACGCTGGGGGCTGGCCATCGGCGGCGATTCGCACTATCGGCATAACGACGACAACCCGGGCCTGTACGGCCGCGTGCAAAACGTATTCCTGCGCGCCTATCGCGACCTCGCCGCCGCGGGCCGCGCGCCGGAGGGCTTCGAGACGGCGACGGCGGATCAGACCCTGACGAACACGCGCGTGCTCTTCGCCGGGCGCGGCGAATTCCTGCACGGCGCGGAGACGGCCGGGCTGTTCGGCTACTTCAACGCGGCGCTTTGCACGGCGCAAGAATCGTTCCCGCGCGAGGGGTCGCCCTTCGATACCGTGGACCGCCTCGATGCCGCGCGCATCGAATGGCAGGCCGAGGCCATCGGCCGGATGTTGCTCGCGTTCGCCAGTCTCGACATGGCGCCGGAGCCGAAAGAGGCGGCCGCCCTGGGTGTGGCCGATCAGACCGGTCTTTCGCTGCGCCGGGGCATCGTCGGCGGCCGCGAATACGCTTGGGGCCAGTTCAGCGGCGATACGGCGACGGGGCCGACCGTGATGGGTATGCTGCCCGGCAGCTCCATGCCCAACACCCCGATGCCGGGCGCGGTGGTTCAGGTGATGAGCCGTTGGCCGAACCAACTGACGTTCACGGCGTCGAAAGCGCCCTCGGCCACGCTCTATCGTCTGCTGCGCGCCGACGAGAACGGCGGCTACCACATCGGGCCGTACCCCAGTTCCTCCAATTGGAACTATCTGCGCGGCTTTGCGGCGGTCTTCGACGAGCGCGGCGATCTGCTGATGGCGTCCAATCAGCAGACGCTCGCCCAGATTCGGCAGCGGCTCAATGTCTTTCGCGCACGCCACGGCGGATTGGTGTTTCCGCCGCCGCTGCGTCCGAACCTCGCCGCGGGTACGACCCTGCGATTGCTCTCCGCCCTCGAAAACGGCGAGCTGGACGTCCGCAAGCGGCTGCATTTGGTCAACGACGGCGTGATCGCCTGGTTCTCCGAACGACGCGAGAAGGCGGTCAAGATTTTCAACCTCGACACGATCTCGATGCTCGGCATCGGCTCGGAGCGGCTGTCGGAGACCGGCGCGGCCGAGGAGTCCTTCGATTGGCACGGCGACGGTTTCGCCATGATTCCCGCGTGGTCGCCGCCGCCCGTCACCCGGCGCTCCGCCGCCGACCTTTGGCGGCTGAACGATTACCGCCTGCGCATTCTGCAAAGCAAAAACATCCTCGACAGCTCCCTCGCGGAATTGCACGGGCGCGTCGAAGATTTGCTGATCGAAGCGCAGCGGCGGCCCGGCACGCTGCGCGCCGAGGCGCTCGACGCCGGCGCGCTCTTTTCCGCGCGGCCCGTGTATCGGAAGACCCGCGCGATCATTGACGACCTTGTGTTTGCGGTGCTCATCCTCCTCGGTCTGGCCGTGCCGTTCGCGTTCGCGCTGGAGCGCGTCGTCATCGGCGCGGTCACGATCTACAAGCAAATTCTCTGGTTCGTCGCATTCTTCGTCGCCACGTTCCTGATCCTCTATTTCTCGCATCCGGCGTTCGCCATCGCCGGCACGCCGATCATCATCTTCCTCGGCTTCGCGATCCTGACGCTCTCCTCGCTGGTGATCTCGATCATCATGCGCAAATTCGAGGTCGAGCTGAAGGCCATGCAGGGGATGACCGCGACGGTGCACGCGGCGGACGTTTCCCGCGTGAGCACCGTGATGGCGGCGATGCAGATGGGCATCTCGACCATGCGCCGCCGTCCGCTGCGCACCGCGCTCACCGCCGTGACCATCATTCTGTTGACGTTCACGATCCTGAGTTTCGCCTCGTTCGGCACGCAAACGGGGCTGCTGCGCATCTTCGCCGCGCCCGCGCCGGCCTATACCGGCGCCTGGGCGCACGACGCGAACTGGCAGCCCATCGCCCCGGAGCTGCTCGATGCCGTCGCCGGACGCTGGGCGGGGTCGGCGGATGTCTGCGGGCGCTGGTGGGTCTCTCCGCGCGCCCAGGCCGCCGCCGGCGGTTTGTTGACGCGCGACGACGGAACGCGCCCGCTCGAAATCCCGGCCGTCCTCGGCTTCGAGCCGGCGGAAATCCGCCGGCGGCCCGATCTCGCGGCGCTGGTCGAAGCGGACCTGCGCGACGCCATCCAGCTCACGCCCTCCGTCGCGCGCGCGCTCGGCGTCGAGGCGGGCGATTTCGTCCGCTTCCGCGGCCGCCGGCTGCGCGTGGCGCGAATCACGGATGCGACGGCGTTTTCCACGGCGCAGGACATGGATGGCACGAGCGTTTTGCCCGTGGATTTCACGGAAGTGCGCTCGGCGCAGGCGCCGTCGGCGCAGACGGCGAGCGAGGAGGCTTCGCTGCATGCCTCCTCGAACTGGACCAGCCTGCCGGTGGATTCCGTCGCGATCGTGTCGGCGCATACGGCCCGGAGCATGGGCGCGGCGCTGCACGGCATCGCCGTCTATACCGACGACGTCGTCGCCGCGCGGGACGTCGGCGCGGAGTTGGCCCGCATGTTGCCGCTGCCGATCGCCGTCACGCTCGAAAACGGCGTTTTCCGCCAGATTCTCGGCACGCTCGTGGCGGCCAGCGGCGCCTCGGACCTGTTTTTCCCGATTTTGCTGGGCGGTCTGGTGATCTTCGGCACAATGCTCGGCTCGGTCGCCGATCGCGAGCGGGAGATTTACACGTTCAGCGCGCTGGGCCTGGCGCCGCGCCATGTGGCGACGCTCTTCCTCGCGGAGGCGATCGTCTACTCGCTCATCGGCGGCATGGGCGGCTATCTGCTCGCCCAGGGCCTTGTGCGCATCCTGACCGCGCTCGCGGAGTACGGCCTCGTGCGCGTGCCGGAAATGAACATGTCCTCGACGAACACCATCGTCACAATCCTGATCGTGATGGCGACGGTGCTCGTCTCGGCGATCTATCCGGCCATCAAAGCCTCCAAGTCCGCCAACCCCGGCCTCATGCGCAGTTGGCGGCCGCCCGCGCCCAACGGCGACGAATGGAGCATGGTCTTCCCGTTCACCGTCTCGGAGTACGACCTGACCGGCGTGGTCAGCTTCCTGAAGGAGCACTTTGACAACCACAGCGACACCGGGCTGGGCCGCTTCATGGCCCGCGAGACGGCGCTGGTTCGCGAAAACGGCGCGCTCGGCCTCCACGCCGTGCTCATGCTCGCGCCCTTCGATCTGGGCGTCAGCCAGCGGTTCCGCCTGCAGGCCGTGCCCAGCGAGATTCCCGGCATTGACGAGGTGCACATCCGCCTCGATCGGCTTTCGGGCCAGCCGAAGGATTGGCAGCGGTTGAACCGGGTGTTTCTGAAGGATCTGCGCCAGCAGTTCCTGATCTGGCGTTCGATCCCGGAGGCGACTATGGAATCGTATCGCCGGCGCACGCTGACGCATTTCGGCGGCGCGGCGAAGGCGGAAGGCGAAACCTGACGGCGGAACGCGCGACATGCACGCGGATAAAGAACTGGAACAATTTCGGACGATCATGGAGGTGCCCTCCACCTTCCAGGAGGGATTCCGCTGGTCGTCGCTCCTGGGCGCGATCTTCGTCGCCTTCCTCATGGTGCCCGGCGCGATCTATATGGGCCTGCTCGCCGGCACCATGGAGATCGGCGCGGCAGCCTCGTGGGTGACGGTGATCCTGTTCATCGAGGTCGCCAAGCGCGCGCACCGGACGATGAACAAGTCCGAGATTTTCATCCTTTTCTATATGGCCTCGGCGGCGATGGGTATGCCGTTCTCCGGTCTGCTGTGGAATCAGTTCTTCATCAACAGCGACGCCGCTTCCGCCGCCGGCATCGCCGAGCACCTGCCGCGCTGGTATGCGCCGCCGCCGGAGTCTCCGTCCTACGGGCTGCGCACCTTCTTCCACGCCGACTGGCTGCCGGTGATCGGCATGGTGATTTTCGGCACCTTCTTCAGCCAGCTCGCCAACATGGTGCTCGGCTATGGCCTTTTCCGTATCGCCAGCGACGTCGAGAAGCTGCCGTTCCCGCTCGCCCCGATCGGCGCGCAGGGCATTATGGCGATGGCGGAGGATATGGAGGAGAAGGCCGCCCGCAAGGCGGAGACCTCCAGCCGCTGGCGCGTTTTCGCGATCGGCGGCGCGCTGGGGCTCGCCTTCGGCTTCATCTACCTGCTGTTGCCCACCCTGACCGGCGCGCTGACCGGCACGCCGGTGCAAATCTTCCCGATCCCGTTCTCCGACTTCACCCAGCAGACCGGCAAGTTCCTGCCCGCCGTGGCCACCGGGCTGACGTGGGACTTCGGCCAGATCATCTTCGGCATGGTCATGCCGTTTTTCGGCATGCTCGGCTCGTTCATCGGGCTGATCGTCACGGTGGTCGTCAACCCGATCCTCTACCGCGAGGGCGTGCTGCGCTCGTGGAAATACGGCGACGACACGATCGCGACGCTCTTCAATAATCAGATGGATTTTTACTTCAGTTTCCACATCGGCATCGCGGCGGCGATCGCGCTGGCGGGCATTCTGGCG
>CALGXT010000084.1 GCA_937935255.1 uncultured bacterium
CCGCGCGGTGAACGTCTCGTTCGTGAACTGCCGCCAAACCAACGACATCATGGATCGCCGATACTGGGGCATCATGGCCTCCAATTTCTCGAAAAATCTGCTCTACGACGGATGCACCCTCTCGCGATTCGACGCGCACCAAGGCGTCCACAATGCCACCATCCGAAACTCGACGCTCGGTCACATGGGGATCAACCTCATCGGCGGCGGAACGTTTTTGGCGGAGAATACGACCGTCCGCGGCATGACCTTCATCAACTTGCGCGCCGACTACGGGAGCACGTGGCAAGGCGATATCATCATTCGCAATTGCGTCTTCGCGCCCTCCGGCCCCAAAGACCGCATCAGCGTGATCGGCGGATCGAATGACGGGCAGCATGACTTCGGCTATCCCTGCTCAATGCCCCATCGCGTGGTGATCGAGGGACTTCGCATCGAGGACGCGCCCCACCCCGCAAGTTACCGCGGCCCGACCCTGTTCGCGGATTTCAATCCGCGGCTGACCGACGACTCCTTCCAACAACCCTTTCCCTACGCCCCGACGCGCGAAGTCGTCCTGAAAAACGTTGTGACCGCCAGCGGCCTGCCCCTGCGGCTGAGCGACAACGCCTTCCTGTTTAGAAACACGATCGTGAAATAGCGCCGCGCTTGCGCATCCCGTCCGCCGTAGCCTCGACAAAGGCGGATTCCGCGTTCCGCATTCCCCGTTCCGCATTCCAACACTCGGCATTCGTCCTTATCCCCTCCGTTTCCAAGCCTTGGAAAGATGTGAAGGCGTTTTTTCCAAAGCTTGGAAATCGCGGCGACGCCGCCGGCCTCGTCCCCGCGCTTGACCCCGGCCGACGTTGTCGGCAAGCGAAAAAGCCGCGTCAGAGCGCCCAGGTCCCAAGAGCGTCTGTCAGTTCGACTTGTTCAACGCGTCCAATGCGTGTAATAACGGGCGAAGTATGAGCATCGCGTCGCGCGGCCTGCACGAACGGTATTGCGTTCAAACGACGAAACGCGAGTTGGAAGGCAAACTGGGGACCACATTTGCGCTGTCCAACGGGCTGCTCGGGTTACGCGGCGCGCACGAGGAATGCCCCGCCTGGGGACGGCCCGAGTTCTATGTGGCCGGGACCTATACCCCCGCTCCCATCGCGCTGCTCGGCGTCCATGACCCCGACCACATTCTCACGCATCCGGACCGCCTCACAACCGCGGCGGTTGCCGCGGCCGAGCGGGAAGGCGTGGTCACGCTTCCCAATCTCCCCTTTCCCATCGCGCTGCGCATTACCGTGGGCGGCCTCGTCTTCGACTTCGACACGCATAAAGTCCTGAGCGCCGAGCGAAGGTTGGAAATGGACAACGCGATGCTTCGCCGCACGCTGGTGTTTCGAGACGCCTCCGGCCGCCGCACCCGTGTGGATTCGGCCCGGTTTGTCAGTATGGCCGATCCCCATCTGATCTGTCTGAAAGCGGTCGTCCGGCGTCTCGATCACGACGCGCCGATCCGGCTCGAGGGCTTTTTGCACGAGGAAGTGACCAACCCGAACGGCGTGCGCCTCTGGACCGCCGGAGAACGGATCGCCGGCGAGGGGCTCCGCGGCCTCGTCTGCCACCCGACCGGCGGCGGCGCGCCGATCGCCATAGCGCAGCGCGAACGCGTTGTCCAAACCGCTGATGGCGCCGCAATCGAGCTCTTCGCTGTCGCCGGAGGCCTGCCGCTCTCGGAAGCGCGTCATAAAGCCGAGGCGGCCCGCGCCGCCGGCTTCGAGGCCTGCGCCGCGGAACACCGCGCCGCCTTTGACCGGATGCGGCGCGCCGCCCGCGTGGAGTTCGACGGCGACTCCGCCGCTGTGCAGGGGTTCAACTTCGGCCAGATGCACCTTCACATGGCCTTCAGCCCGATCGCCGAACGCACCGGCATCCCCATCAAGGGTTTGACCGGTCACGGCTATCGCTTTCTCGTCTTTTGGGACATGGACTTCCACATGTTCCCTTACTACCTGATGACTCGGCCCCGCGATGCGCGCAAGCTGCTCGAATACCGCTATGGGCAGCTCGATCGCTATCGCGAAAACGCTCGTCGCTGGGGCGCGCGCGGCGCCCAGGCGCCGTGGGAGACGAGCACGCGCGGCGTCGAGGAAACCGCGCCCTGGCTCTGTCTGCCGGATCGCGAGATTCACATCTCGGCCGACGCCGCGTACATGTTCAAGCGTTACGCGGAAGTCACCGGCGACACGAGCGTCCTGCGCGAAATGGGCGCCGAGTTCGCCTTCGAGACCGCGCGCTTCTACGCCTCCCGCCTGCGCTGGAGCGAAACGAAAAAACGGTATGAACTGCCGAACATCGGCTGTCCCGACCAATACCACACCTTCGCCGACAACAACGTATTCATATCGCGCATGGCGCAGTGGAACCTCGCCTGGGCCGCCGAGCTCGCGGCGCAACCGGAATATGCCGCGGCGGTGGAGAAAGTCGGCGTAGACTCCGAGGAGGCGGCCTCCTGGCGTGAGAGGGCCGAGACGTTGTTCATCATCGAGCCCGACGCCCGCGGCCTCATCGAGGAGTTCGAGGGATATTTCGACCTCGAGCCCGACCTGGACGGCGTCTGCGAGACCTACTGCCGCCACTCGCAGGCCGTAAAACAACCCGATGTGCTGGCCGTCTTCATTCCGTTCGAGCGCCTCTATTCGCGTGAAATCCGGCGGCGAAACTGGCGTTTCTACAACGCCCGCACGCTCCACGGATCGTCGCTCTCGCTGCCGGGCATGGCCTATGCGGCCGCGCGCTGCGGATTGAACGACGAGGCGCTCCACGCGCTGCACGCCTCCTGCCGCATAGACCTCGACGACGTCAATCTCGACACCGAGCGCGGCGTGCATGTCTCCGCTTACGCCGTCCAGTGGTGCGCCATCGTGCACGGATTCGGCGGCCTCGACGCCACGGCCGAGGGTCTGATCCTGCGCCCCAACCTCCCGCGCCAGTGGCGGCGTTTGGCGTTCACGGTTCACTGGCATTTTCAGCGCGTGGATGTTGAAATCACGCGGCGAACCGTCCGCGTGTCCGTCGCCGATGAAGCGACCGAAGCCATCCCCGTGCGCATCGCCGACGGCCCCTGGCGCGCGATCGGCGCCGGCGAGACACGGATTGCGGGCGCGAAATCCGGGCAATGGGATGCTCGCTTGAGGAGCTTGAAGCGCTGATGAATGCCGACATCGTCTTTATTGGGCACGTGTGCTACGACGAAATTCATCCGTTCGGCGGAACGCCGACGACCGCTCCGGGGAGCGCTGTGCTCTGCGGCGCGATGGCCGCCGCGCGGGTGGGCGCGCGCGCGGCCGTGGTCACGCGCATGAATCCCGCCGATGGGCGCATCCTCGAACCGCTGCGCGCGCTGGGCGTCGAATGCGCGGCGATCCCCGCGGAAGAGACGACGCGCATGCGCGTGATTCATCCCACCGCCGACGTGGACGTACGCGAAATGTTCCAGACCGCCAATGCGGGTTTTTTCCGCCTGGAAGAATTGCCGCCGATCGAGAGCCGGTTCGTTCACCTCGCCGGCATCACCGACCGGGAGTTTACCATCGAGTTGATTCGCGGGCTGCGCGAGCGCGGCCACCGCGTTTCCGCCGATATGCAGAGCTTCGTTCGCCAGGTGGACCCCGCGACACGCGCGATCCGCTTCGCCGATGTCCCCGCCAAAGCCGAGATCGTCGCCCTGCTCGACTGCGTCAAGCTCGATGGGGTCGAGGCGAAGATTCTGACCGGGACCGACGACCTCGCCGCCGCCGCCCGGCGTATTGCGGACTGGGGTTGCCCGGAGGTGGTCATCACGCGGGCCGATGGCGTGCTCGCGCGAGCGGCGGGCGAGACGTATTTCGAGCGTTTTACGAATCGCAGCGTGGTCGGCCGCACCGGCCGCGGCGACACCACTTTCGCCGGCTACCTGGCGTGGCGTCTCGACCATCCGCCCGCCGAGGCGCTCCGATTCGCCGCCGCGCTCGTCTCGATCAAAATGGAGACCCCCGGCCCCTTCGCCGGCTCGTTGGAAAACGTGCTTGAACGTATGAAAAGGGCTTGAGACATGACGCGGGCCCCGGGAACCATCGTTGTTTTCCTCTTGGGATTGATTTTATGCGCGGGTCTTTGGTGGGCCGTTCCCTACAACAATTTCGCGCTGAACAATAGCTTCATCAGCGACGGATATCTCCCCGAGATCGTCCTGTTTTTTATCGTCCTCCTGGTTTTGGTCGTCAATCCGCTGCTGCGGCGCTACCTGCCCCCTGTCGCGCTGTCGCACCAGCATCTGTCTTTACTGGTCGGCATGCTGCTCTTCGGCGCGATTCTTCCGAGCAACGGCCTTTTCCGTTTCTTTCCACACACCCTGGCGCATGAGACCGAGCGCATCAATCGCTCGAAGGAACTGGCGGCGGCCATCCGGAATTCGGGTCTGCCGCGCCCGTTGTTTCCCGACCCCATCGGATTCAATCTCGACACGCCGGTTTCCAGCCGGTTAATGGATCAGCTCGACCCCGGAGATTCCATCCCGTGGGCGGCCTGGATACCTCCGCTTCTTTCCTGGGGCGTCGTCATCGTGGCTTTTTGGGCCCTGATGATCGGTTTGGGACTCATGGTCTATCCGCAGTGGCGGTATGTGGAGCGACTCTCTTTTCCGCTGCTGCGAGTGTATCATGCGCTGATAGACGACCCCGGTCCGAAGCGGAACTTCCCCGAGATCTTCCGTTCCCTCACTTTTTGGATCGGAGCCGGCATTGTGCTCCTCGTGCATTCGATCAACGGGCTGGCCTTGTTCACGAACGGCTCATTTCCTGAGTTTCCCATCTCGTGGGACGTGAAGGAGCTGTTCGCCGAAGGTTTCGGCCGCTACGCCCCCGGCATTCTTTTGAGCGGCCGCATCTACTTTATTTTCGTCGGGCTCACCTATTTCATGCCCAATCGCTACAGCTTCTCGATCTGGTTCACCCTCTTCGCGTCCGGCATCCTGATCGCCTTCGCCGAGCGGCATTGGCCGATGTTTCGACACGGCCGTCTCTACGATGCCGGCGCGGGCGCGCTGATCGTCATGGCCCTCGGCGTCATTTGGCTGGGCCGTCGGCGCTACCTGCCGGCGCTGAGCGCCGCTTTGCGGAGGCGCGCGAAGGACGCTGCGGAGGCGTCCGACGCGCTGGCCGGCCGACTCTTCCTCGGCGGCGCCGCCGTGATGCTGGGCTGGTTTCTCTGGGCCGGCGCCGGCGCTCCCTGGGCCATCCTGCTGGTGGCGATGGGCATTGTCATAATGCTGATGGCGGCTCGCATCGTCGCCGAAACCGGTCTGACCTACGTCTGGATCATCCCCCTCTCCGCGCAACAGATCGTCGCCCTCTTCCCCCAGCGATGGCTGAGCGTCAGCGCGGCTTTTCTGCAACAGGCGCACTACATCCTGGCCAATCGCGCTTCGGCCATGAGCGCGGCGGCGATGACGGTGCTCGCGCTTGGGCTGAATCGAGCCGGCGCCCCGACATCCTATCGGCGGTTGGCCGGCGTCGGCCTCCTCGTGCTGACGATCGGCCTCGTCTTCTGCGGCGCGGTGCATCTGCGAATGGGTTACACCCTTTCCGCGTCGTACGATGGTGTGAACCAACCCATTACCGGGCGGGGCGCCCTGCTGATGGACCTCAGCCCCGTCCAGGATATCGTGATGGGCCGGAAATACACTCCGGACCGAGGCCAGATTGAAGCGATCGTGTCCGGCGCGGTCCTCGCGACCCTTCTGCTGATTCTCTGCGCCCGCTTCCCGTCGTGGCCGCTACACCCCATCGGGCTGCTCTTCATGTATTCGTCCATCGGCTGGCGTCTCGGCCCCAGCATGTTTCTCGGATGGGCGATCAAGACTTTGCTCGTCAAATTCGGCGGGGCCCGAGCCTACCGCGCCGCCATGGCGTTTTTTCTCGGTCTGATCATCGGCGAAATGCTCGCCAATACGATCTGGACGCTGGCGCCGGTTCTGAAAATTCTTTTTGGCGAGGACCCCGCTCGGATTCAGCGCTTGATCATATTCCAGTACACCTGAGAAATTGGCGCCCACGACAGCGGCGACGCGATTTTCGCCGATAATCCCGCCTGGCGGATCGTTCATCTGCCCGCCGAGGCGCTCCGGTTCGCCGGCGCGCTGGAAGACATGCCGGCGCGGATGGTATCGCTGGGGACAGGGAAGTGGTTTCGAGCAGCGTGATCGGGGCAACGCCACTCTTGGAATCGGGGTCGAAGGGAGTTGGCGGCGGGCCCCGGAGAGGGCATGGACAAGCTCGTGCCACACGGGGACAGACACTGATTCGCCCACAAAATCGCAATTCCACGCTTCAATGAAGGCCTCGCCCGCGCTCTGCTGCTCCGCCGACAAGCTGTTTGGCGCGACGCCGATGCTCGTCGCCGCCCGCGCCAACACCCAGTGCCGCTCCGACGAATACGCCGTGCGCGGCGACCGCCGGGCGCCGACTCGAGGGGCGATAACAGGCTTGTTCCCGCTCAGAGCGCCGGCCGAATGCGGGCGAGCGCATCCCGCGCGGCGTCCTGCAGCGACTTATCTTCGTCCGCGCCGGCCAGAATATTCTCCAGCGCCGGGACGGCGGCGGCGGCCTTCGGCCCCATCGTCCCCAGGAGTTCGATCGCGGTCCGCCGCGGATGGCCGCGCAAGCGGTCATACACCGCGCCGCCGGCGGCCACACGGGCCAGCGTCGCCGCCGCCGCGGCGCCCTCCGTATCGAGCTTCGTCAGCAACTCCATGGCCTTGCCGAGAATCTGCGCCCCCGACCCTTCGCCGGGATGCTCGATCGCGAAAACCAGCGACGGAATCAGTCGGGAATCGGATGCGCCGCTCTGTTCAATCAGCGCCAACGAACGCGAGACTACGGCGAACGAAGTGTGCGGAATCAACAGGGCTTGTCGAACGGCGGCGATGCGAGCGTCGCGGTCTTTCGTCAGCTTGCCGAGGGCGCCCAGCGCCGCCGCGCGAACCCAGGGATCGGCATCCGCGGCCGACCGGACCAGCGCGCCCGTGGCGTTCTCATGGGGCCGCCCGATAACGCTTAGGGCCTGCGCGGCTCGGAAACGCACCCAGGCGGATTCATCCTCCAGCAGCGCCACGATTCCCGCGAGGATTTCCGGCGCATTCGCCGCGGTTTCGCCCATGGCCGCCAGCGCATCGCACGCCGCCGCGCGCGCCCGCCAGTCCGCATCCTTCGTCCCGGCGATCGCGCGCGCCAGTCCCGCCGCGCCGCGTCGAGCCAGCGATTGCGAAGACAAATGCCGCACGTAAGGGATCGGCGAACGCAAGAGCGCAATCAGCTCCTCTTCGCTCAGCATATCGCATGCGGCGAGGAGCGCCTTCCTAAAACGATCCTGGCTGTCGCGCACGCGCAGCGGTTCGGGCACAGCCGGGTTGGGAGTTCCATCCAGTTGCGTCTGGACGTAATTCGCGCGCGCGCGCGCGTACGCGGCCCGCAGGCTTGGCGGAATGTCCGGGATCGGGAGCGGAGCGTCCGCCGTCCGCTCCGGCGTCCGAGGCAGCGGCCGCTCCCGTCGCACGCCATCCAAACCCACATCGAGCGCATTGTTGTCCGCGCCCACCGACGTGCCGACCACGCGGATCGCGTTGGCGCCGGGCCGCAGCAGCGAGAGGGCGCTTTCATCCAGTTCGATCTTGGCATAGCCGCTGCGCTGCCCGCGCAGAATGTTCGCCACGAGCGTTCCGTTGAGAAAAACCTGCGTGTGGGCGTCACGCGGACTGCGAAAACGGAGCCGAAGCGCGACATAATCGGCGGTGTCCAGGGCGAAGGGAATCTCACCGCTGACCCGGCCGTCCGACGCCGACTTCTGCCAGCTACGGCTCGTGTCTGCGCTCACGGGCACGAGGGTTTCCCACAGCGGCGGGCGGAGGACGTGGAAATCGCCCATATGGCTCTTGGCGGTCTCGCCGTACGGCAGCCAGGACATGATCGCGACCGTGCGCGTCTCCTTCCCGGCGTCGTAGAATCGTTTTCCCGCGCCGGAATACCAGCGGATCGTGCCATCGGCGAAGCGCGCATCCAGACCCGCGAGAGTTTCATCGTCCGCGCCCCGAAAGCGCTTCAGCGCCAGGTATTGTTCTTCCGCGCGATAGGGGTCGCCCTCGGCGATGTTATTTTCGATCTCCCGCACGGTCAGACGCGCGGATTCGCGGACGCGTTCTGCGGCGCGGGCGAGCTGGAGCGTCAGGTGTTCCGGCGCGTTTTCTTTGCGCGCCCGTTCCAGAGCCGCGTCGAACGCCGGCCAATCGCGGCGCAGGTAAGCCTCGCGCGCCTCCGCCGGCGCGCCTTGGAGCTTGGCGCCGAAGACGCTGCGCGGCGCGCCGAGAATGCGCAGCTCGCGCCGGGGCAGGGCGAAAACGAGCGCCATGCCGCCCGTCGTCCATTCGCCGCCGAACCAGACGTAGCTGGAATCGTCGAACCGCGTCAGCGCCTCGTGATACGGCAGCATCACGAGCGCCCCGCGCCAGGTGCGGGCCAGATGGTAATACCACGACTGATAGTCCATGAACTCGCGAAACGCGCGCGCGCCCGCGCGGTCGCAGGCCAGGGGGCCCCAAACGATGGAAAAGAATCCGCCGGTATGGCCCTCTTCGCGGAGCCAGTAGCTCAACGCGACCGATTGGGCGAAGACGGCGGCCGGCCGCTCCCAACCCGAATGCAGGGCGAACAGCACCGCGCTCGAGGAATTCTTCCCGTTGTCGTCGGGCCATTCAACCCCCGGCGGCTGATCGCCGTAGGGCACGGCGCCCAGTTCCGCGTAGCGTCCGTAGAACGCGAGCGCGCGTTGCAGCGCCTCGGCGTTCACTTCCACGCCGCATTCCCGCGCCAGCGTGAGCGCCAGGGCGGCGATAATCCCGGCCTGGTTCATCGCGCCGTAGCCTTCGGCCGGCCCTTTGTGCCCCCACGATCCGCACCGCATCTGACCTTGGGCGAGGTGATCGCAAAAGGCCCGCAGACGATCGAGCACGGTCGCGTCGCCGGTGGCGAGGTAATACTCGGCCAGAAATACGCCGGCGTAGCCGAGCGCCCAGTTGTGAAGGTCGGTTTTCTCCAGTTCCATGGCCGCGGTGGCGTAGGCCGCGCGCCGCGCGCCGTCGAGGAACCGCGCCTCGCCCGAGGCGAGCAGCAGCAATCCGCCGGTGAACGTGCCCATCCCGCCGTCGGTGGGAATCTCGCCATTCGGCTGCTGCGCGCGCAGGATGTACTCGCAGGCCTCGTGCAGGATGCGCTGTGACTTCGCGCAGCCGAACGGCCAGTCCGGGGCGAACGGGCCGCTCACCGGCAGTTTTACCAGAACCTCGCGCTCCTCCCCATCGCGACGAATCGTCAGGGATAGCGCGCCATCCGTCGCCTCGGCTCGACCGATGGCATCGCCCAGCGCCCGGCGCGAATCGGCGTCGGGCGCGAATCGTCTGTCGCCCGCGCCCAGGATCAGATCGCCCGGACGCAACACGCCCTCCGCCGGCGAACCCGCCTCCACCGTCATGACGTGAAACAGATGTTCGCGCATCCAGGCTGCCGCGCCCGTGGGCCCCAGGTTCACACGACATCCGCGGTGGGCGCCATGCGGCGACCAATCCACAGCGCGCACTTCCGCCGCGCCCGCCGCCGCGCACATCAACACGACCGAGATCCCAATGGCATGAGAGCGCGCAATTTTCATTCCATTTTCCTTTCCATTTGAGCGACAGCCGATCCGTGCCGCGACTGTCCGCGGGCGCGTCTTTCGCGTCTCGACGTTGCGCCGGGCAAGGCGCTCAAAACGCGATCGCGCCTCCGCCCGCGGGCGCCCGCGTTGCGGCGGCCCCTGTTGATGAGCCGAGGCCGCCGCAACGCACGGCGCCCTGCATGGCGGCAGGATAGGGCTCGGCGCAAAAACGCGAAAGACATCCTTTGCGGCGAGCATCTATCGTCTGAGCGACATCGGCGCTAACGCCTCTCCCACGGTGTACGATCTCGAACGAACCCGATGGAAGAGCGGCGAAAGATCGTCGCTTTCCCCCGTTTTTTCGAGCGGGAAACCGGCGGCAGGCGAGTGGACGGCCGGGAACGGACGCGGAGGAGCGATTGAAGGCGGGCCAAACCCGATTTGGAAAAACAACCGAGCGACGCCCTCGGCCGGCTCAAAGTCGTGAGATTCGACGCCCTACGACTGTATCACACTTCGCGAAGTGTGATACAGTCCCCAGGCGAGGCCGGCTGGAAGCGACCGGCAGGCCCGATGCCCGCCCATCGTGCCGGCGGCGCCGCGAGTCCCTTCGCCGCTGTTCGGCCTTGATAGCCCATCGTTATAGCGGCGACCGTTGGCCGCGGAATCGGCGACCCGCCGTCGCCGCTACAACGCTGACGCTCCGACCTCTGACCTCGGCGGCTCGAGCAAGCTCGAGCCCTACGTTCTATCGCGCCGCCCTCCGTTTTTTCATCCGCGGCGTAGAGAGGAGGCCGCGGGATGGGAGGCTTGCGCCAATGACCGCTGACCGCTTTCCCCCTCGTCAAACCGGACGCGCAGATTTCCCGCATCCGGCGCTCGCGAAAGGCGTTGGACAGAGGCTTTCACAGGTAGATCAGCCCCATTCGATGGAAATGCTCGTAAAAGCTCACCCCTTCGGCAGGCCGGCATCCGCGTTGGCGCCGCCGTTGCGCGTGGCGCGGAAGACGCGCGCACACCGATCGGCGGATATGCCGGCGGGCCATTCCCGGGCAGCCCATCGAAATGGTGATGCCGGCAGACGGCGGAAGATGCGCAGGAATACGGTCGGCAAAATTCACCCGCCGACAAGGCCCCGTGTCGAACCCGGGTAGGGCGCGAGCTGGCTCGCGCCGCGGGGAACGAGCATGGAAAGGCGATATCGAGAACATCAGTATGGCCCTGAGGGCCTCGCTCGGCAAACGCGCTGAAACCAACAGGCCGGCGAACACCCCCCGCCGCGCGCAGGGCGGCAATGCCCGGAGATTCCGAGGTGGCAGAGGGCGAAGTCGTAGCGCAGGGGGTCGCGCGGGGCGAACCGCCGAAGGACCGCCGTGATCTCCCGAGCGGCGCGCAAATCGTCCGTACGGCGGCGCGTCCAGCCGAAAGCGCGGCCGAGAAACGCGATGTGCCGATCCAACGGGATAATCAGCGAGCTCGGCGGGATTTCCATCCACAACCCCAAGTCCACGCCGCCCGTTCGGCGGACCATCCAGCGGAGAAAAAGCATCCACCGCTTGGCGCGACAGGTCTCCCCCACCGCCGGCAACAAGTGGAGAAAGCCGCGCGTATGCCGAGGTCGGGGCGCGGCCGCGAGCAGATCGTTGCGCAACGCCGCCAGGCCGTCCAGAATATCCCGCCGCGGCGCCCAACCCTGTCGAAACGATTCCCAAAGTCCGCCCCGGCGATCGGTCACTCTGCAAATCGCTTCCGCGAACGCGGCGATATCCGCGCCCCGGCTCAGACGATACGCCGGCCACCGCCAGCCGCTCGGCGGCGTTTCAAAAAGCGTGGAAAGGCGATAGTCGCAGACCGAAAAGATCGCATCGAGCGCGGCCATGAAAGCGGCCACACGCCCATAGGCCAGCATGGCGGAGAGCAACGCGACCTGCTCGACCTGGGGGCGCGCGCGTCCTTGTTTCCACGCGGCATGGGGAAAGCGGACGGGGTCCCGCTCGAGGCGGGCGATCGGCGGATGCTCGCGCAGCAGTTTTTCGAGCGCAACGCGCCATTCCGAATCGCTCCACACGGGGGCCGCGGTCACGGCCCTACTCCGCCGGCAATCTTGCCGCGAGCGCTTCGGCCAGCGTTCGAATCGCGGAGAAATTCTCCGGGCGAGGCCGCCCGCGGCACAAAACGGGCGGCAGGATTTCGGCCTTCAGACCCGAACACAGCGCGCCGAATTCGGCCAGCGCCTTTTCGCCCCAGCCATACGAACCGATCCAGGACAGACAACGCAGATTCGGTTTGAGGCCGTTGACGATCGCGGCGGCGAACGCGGCGGCGGGATGCGGGCCGTTCCAGACCGCCGGCGCCGCGAAGACGACCGCGCCCGCGTTGACCAGCGACGCCGCGAGGCGGTCGAGCGCGGGCGCCGCCAGATCGTAAGGCTCGACGGCGACTCCCCGTTCCGTCAACTCCGCGATCAGCGCATCCGAAAGTTTTTCGGTGCTTCCATGCATGGAGACGCGCGGGAGGACGACGCGCCGCCGCGGCGGCCCGGAAACCCACTCCCGCCAGGCGTCGAAGATCAGCGCCGGCCGATCGAAGACGGGGCCGTGGCTGGGAGCGATCATGCGGATCGGCAGTTCCGCGAGCCGGACGAGGTGCCGTTCGATTTGCCGGGCATAGGGCATCATGATTTGCGCGTAATAGAGTTTCGCCGCGGCCAGCGCGCGAGCGGAATCGCGCGCGAACAGGTCGGACGTCGCCAGGTGGGCGCCGAACATATCGCAGGAGAACAGGATGCCGTCCGGCTCCAGCCAGGTCGTCATCGTCTCCGGCCAATGCACCCACGGCAGGTGTAAAAAACGCAGGGCGCGCCCGCCAAGCTCGAGCGTTTCATTATCGGCCACGGCGCGAATGCGGTCGGATGGAATCGGCAGCAGGTCGGCCAGCATCGGCGCGCCTTTGGGCGATGCCAGCGCCACGGCGTCCGGAAAGCGCTCCAGCACTTCCGGCAGCAAACCGGAATGGTCCTGTTCGGCGTGATGGAGCACAACGTAATCGAGCCGATCCACCTCGTCGAGCTGCGCGAGGAATTCCGCCCGCCGCGCGGGTTCGCAGGTATCGAGCAGCGCCGTGCGCTCCGAGCCCCGCACGAGGTAGGCGTTA
Source organism: uncultured bacterium (assembly GCA_937935255.1). GTDB lineage: Bacteria > Verrucomicrobiota > Kiritimatiellia > PWTM01 > PWTM01 > CALGXT01. The sequence continues at coordinate 12,853 of CALGXT010000084.1, forward strand.
TAGGAAGTGCCCTCCGGCAGGGGGATCAAGGCGTCGAAAAGCCGTCGGTCCCAATCCACCGCGCCCAGGCGGCGGACGTTTTCGTTCAACGCGCGAGCGTTCATGGGGTCATGGGGTCAACGTCGGAGGGGCTGTTCTTTCAGTTGCAGCGGATCCGAGATCGGCGCGCCCGAAGCGCGGGGTTGACGCCGTGCGGTCCAAACCGCGAAGGAGAGAACCGCGGCCAAACAAAGGCAGAGCGTCCAGAACGCGAAACGCCGCCACCGGAGGCGGCGGCTGGGCCGCAGGCCGTGCGATCCCGCGGGGGATGCGCGATAGGATTGGCGCGAGGTCAGCCTCACCTTCCGCGAATGCCGCCGCCGGGCTCCGCTCGCCGCAGGGCCGGAAAGGGCATTCGGGGGCGGAGTATCATAAATATTGCTCATATCGAACGGGGCTATCGGCGCCCGGCCTCACGCGCCGCGCCATCCGCGAAATGACGGCGGCGCGTCCGCACGCGTCAAAACTTCGTACATCTCTGAAGCGGTCGCGGCGGCTCGGATCTCCTCCAATAGTTCCGGCCGGCGACAAATTCGGCAGAGCCTGGAGAGGGCGCGCAGATGGGTTCCGTCGTCGCCGCAGCATAACAGAAAGAAGAGCCGCGTCGGTTTTCCGTCGGAGGCGCCGAAGGGAATGTCCTGCAGCGTGCGGCCGAGCACGAGGAACGAATCCTCAAACTGATAGGGATCCCGATGTCCGGGATGGAGCAGCGCGACGCCGCCGGGCATCGCCGTGGAGCCCTCGCGCTCGCGCGCCTCGATCGCCCGCACGAGATCGGCCGGATAGTTCAACAGACCGGTCTGCTCGGCGAAGGCGACGACGTCGCGGATGACGGAGGCGCGGGTTCGCGATTCCAGGGCCGGCGCGATGCGATCGGGGGAAAGCCAGCGGGAAATCGCGAATTCCGAAGCGTCCGGAGCGGAAGACTTCTCGAGATGTTCGGTGAAGCGCTTGAGCGGACCGTCGCCGCCGCTCAGCAGATGGCGGGAGGCCCAGACTTCAACATCCATGCGGCGAAAAACAAAGCGATCCCCCCGGCGCACGCAGGGAATCTCGTCGCGGCGCGCCCAAAGCATCACCTCGGCTTCGGGAACCCTCAAATACGCGGCCACTTCGCCGCTGCTGTACCAAACCTGCGACATAATCCAAAATCATGAGCCGATGCACGTCGAACGCTCCAGCCGGCTTTACGTTATAGCGCCAAATCCAGCCGTCATCAATCGAAAACCGACGCCGGCAGATGCGGCGGCCGGCCGGCCGCCTGGCGCGCGCCTTGGGCCGTCGGGCGATCCGCCGCCAACGGTCGCGCCCGCGCGGGGCCCGCTCGCGCCGCCGCGCCG
>CALGXT010000085.1 GCA_937935255.1 uncultured bacterium
GCTGGCGCTGCGCGAGCTCGCGCAGCGCTTCGAGAAAATGCGTTCGGGGAATAGGCCTTGCGCCGAAACGCGCAAGATGCTCCGTCGGAACCTGGCAATCCACCAGCGGCGCGCGCTGCGCGGAGAGCTGTTCCATCAGCCGCACGAAGCCGACCTTCGAGGCGTCCCGCGCGCGCGCGAACATGGACTCGCCGCAGAAAAGCGCCCCCACCGCCACGCCATACAGGCCGCCGACCAGCGCGCCTTCTTTCCAAACCTCGACCGAGTGCGCGTGTCCCGCTTCATACAGCGCCGTATAGGCGGCGATCATGTCGCGCGTGATCCAAGTGCCTTCGGAGTCCTTTCGAGGCGCATTCGCGCACTCCTCGATTACGGCGCGAAAGTTCCGATCGAACGTCACGGAGAATTCGCCGCGCCGCATGACCCGCCGCAGACTGTCGGACACATGCAGCTCATCGGTGAACAACACGAAGCGCGGATCCGGCGACCACCAGAGCGGCGGTTCGCCCTCGCAAAACCAAGGGAAAATCCCGGCGCGGTAGGCGGCCAGTACACGATCGGGCCGCAAATCGCCGCCGACCGCCAGCAACCCGTCCGACCGGGCCCGCTCGGGCGGCGGAAACGCGATCTCCTGGTTGAGCCGAAAAACGGGCATAATCGGGTCGCCCAGAAAGGCTGATTCTTGGGCCGCTCAATTTATCACGCCGCTTCCGCCGCGCATAGAAAAGCGAAGGGACGGAGAATTGCACCCCTACGGGGGCAAAGGGCGCAAGGGGACAGAGAAATTATGGCGGGTCGCGAAAAAGTCATAATCTGCTCATATTCAATGTATTAATGAAAGACAGGCAAAATTTCCAAGCACTGGAAAACGAGACGGTCATCTTTTCCAATGCTTGGAAGCCGTGATTTCCACCTGCCGTCTCTCCCGTCTGAAGACTTCCCGCGAAGGCGGATGAAAATAAAATCGTTGTTCTCCGTCCCCATTTTGCCAAGGGCGGCGCGAGCAAGCTCGCGCCCTACGAAGGGGCGCGCAAGGGACAGAGACCGTCGCGCGGCTCGGGATTGTATCGCGGAGACGCCGAGAGCGCAGATGTAGCGGCGACCGTGGGTCGCCGAGTCTGCGACCAGCGGTCGGGGCTACGGGACGGATACCCAGGGACAGAGGATAGCAAGTTTTACGGACAGGATTCATAAGCTAATAGCCATCACCGTGATACGGTATAAGCCCGAAAAAAACTATTGTCGGTCCCTCCAATCCGCGGCGGTGCGCCCTCGCGCTCCCCGGCGCTCCCGCGCTTGCCAAACCGCGGCGGGAAAGCGATAGTACGCGCTCCATGAGAAAAAACTACATTCTGGACACCAACGTCCTCCTGCACGACCCCACCGCGTTGACCCATTTTCAGGACAACACGGTCGTGATTCCGATCTCCGTGATCGAGGAGATAGACAAGTTCAAGCGAGACCTCAGCGAGCTCGGTCGAAATGCCCGGCAGGTTTCGCGCATGCTCGACGAATTGCGTTCCCGCGGCAAGCTTTCCGACGGTATTCCGCTCGACCAGGGGGGATGCCTGCGCGTCGCCATTTCGCCCGCGGCGGAGGTCAAAGGCCTCCCGAACGGCGGCGCCGATAACGAGATCATCCGCCTCGCGCTCCAGTTGAAAAAGGAGGAGGCGCCCGCGCGGTGCGTTGTCGTCAGCAAGGACATCAATCTTCGCATCAAGGCCGACGGCATGGGCATTGACGCGGAGGACTACGAAACGGATCGCGTGGACATCAGCGAGCTCTATCTCGGCCATTCGACGCTCGAAATTCCGCCGGAGGACATGGCCGCGTTCCGCGAGCAGGGCCAGATCCCCTACAACGGCGAGACCCGTCCGCCCAACGAATATCTGTTGCTGGTGGACACGGCCGATCCTCAACACACCGCGCTAGGTCGGCTCGACCCGGAGGGGCGCCATATCATCGCCCTGATTCCGACCCCGCGCGAACTCTCGACCGTGCGGCCGCGAAACAAAGAACAGCATTTCGCATTGGATGCGCTGCTCGACGAACGCATTCGGCTGGTGACGATCATCGGCAAGGCCGGCACCGGCAAGACCTTGCTCGCGGTCGCGGCGGGGCTTTATAGCGTCGCCGAGCGCAAGCTCTACCGTCGCCTGCTCGTCTCCCGCCCGACCATGCCCATGGGGCGCGACATCGGGTTTCTGCCGGGCGATGTGGACGAAAAACTGAATCCCTGGATGCAGCCGATCTATGACGCGCTGGATCTCCTCTCCAATATTCCCGACGGCGCGGCGCGGCGCGGGCGCGAGGGCGAGAACGGAGGATCGCCGCTGATCGGCATCGAGCCGCTCTCCTTCATTCGAGGGCGCAGCATCCACCACCAGTTCATGATCATTGACGAGGCGCAGAACCTGACGCCGCTGGAGGTCAAGACCATCATTACCCGCGTGGGCCACGGCACGAAGATCGTACTGACCGGCGATATCTATCAGATTGACAACCCTTACGTGGACAGCACCTCCAACGGCCTATCCAAAACGGTCGGCAGTTTCCGCTCGTTTGGAATCGCCGCGCACGTCAACCTGAGCAAGGGCGTCCGGTCGGAGTTGGCGGAACTGGCGTCAAATATTCTCTGATTCTGCCGTGCCGCGCGCCGGCGCGCGGGGGCGGTTCCATCGGGAGCCTTGCCGATGCCCATAGTCGAATCCGGAGCGGGCGATGTTTATCGGAATCTGGCCGTTGAGGAATATCTGCTGGATCACGCGGCCGATTTTACGCCGGCGCTGTTTCTCTGCCGCAACGAAGGCGCGGTCGTCATCGGCAAAAACCAGAATCCCTGGCGCGAGTGCGATGTGGAGCGCGTCGCCGCCGAGGGACTGGCCTTGGCGCGGCGGGTGTCCGGCGGCGGCGCGGTCTATCACGATTCGGGCAACCTCAACTACAGCTTCCTCTGCGCTCGCGGGGATTATCATGCCGAAACATTTTATGCGATGGTGATCGCCGCGCTCGAGCGCTTGGGCGTCGAGGCGCGTTTGATGAAATCCACGAGTCTCGCGGTGGCCGGGCTGAAGATTTCCGGCAACGCCTTCGCCTTCCGCGGCGGCGCGGCGCTGCACCACGGGACGCTGCTGGTTTCCGCCGATCTGGAGCGGCTTCGGCGCGTGTTCGCCGGCGAGCGGCGCGATTTCGAGACGCACGCCATCCCCTCCGTGCCCGCGGCCGTCGCGAATCTGTCCGATTTCGCGCCCTCCGTCACGGTCGCCGATGTCGCGGCAGCCTTGATCGGGGAATTCGAAAAGCGCTTCGGCGCGATGGAACGCCTCGAGGCGAGCGCAATCGCCCCGTCGGCGGTGGAGGCCCTGGCGCTGGAGCGGCGCCGGCCGGAATGGATTTACGATCGCACGCCGGCGTTCACCGCCGGTCGCCCGCGCCGCTGGCGCTTGCGGGTGGAAGAGGGCGTCGTGCGCGAATTAGTGCCGCCGAAAAACAACGCCGCCACTCCGCCGGAAGCGCTCGCCGCGATGGTCGGACGCCGATTCCAGGAAATCGCGGCGACGTGGACGGCCTATTCTATCGGCGCGAGCAAGATATAGGTCGGAAGCCCGATCACCAGAAAACGATCCAGCGTCGTTTTCGCCGGCGCGCGGCCGGGTTGCTCGGCCTGGTACTTCGCGAAAATCATGCCGGCCAGTTTTTCCTGAACGGCCGGATCCTTGAGGGTGGTGCGATCCATGGCGTGGCAGTTTTTGCACCACGTGGCCCAGAAATCCACCACCACGGGTTTGCGCTCGGCCAGCGCGCGGCGGAGCGCCGCGGCCAATGCCGCGCCTTCGGCGTCCTGCTCGACCGCCGAGACCGCGGCGCCGTTGGCGGGCGCGGCGGCGAGCGGCAGCGCCGAACCGCCGCGGAAGGCGGAGACCGCGAGCGAGGCGTAATAAACCGCAAAGCCGAGGATCAGCAGGCCGAATGCGTATTTGACGTAGTTCATCCAGACGCCGGGCTTCGGCAACAGCGCGAGACCCGCGCCGGCAAAGGGCCAGGGCAAGCCCATGCCGACGCCCAGCAGAAACGGCAGCGCCAAGCCCCAGGGGTTGCCCCCCAGATAGAGATCGCTCGCCAGCAGAATCACGGAAATCACGACCGGGGCCACGCAGGCGCCCGCGAGCAGCGCGGACACCGCGCCCATGCCGAACGCGAGGGCGACGCCGCCGCGCCCGGCGCCGCGCCCGGTCGGCTGAAATCGTGTGAGGTCAATATTGAAAACGCCGAACATGCCGAGCGCGAGTGCGACGAACAAGGCAGCGATCGCCGCGTTGAACCACGGCGAGGCGTTGAGCGTGCCGAATTGCGCGCCGGTGAGCACAACGACGAGTCCCAGCGCGCCATAGGCCAGCGCCATCGCCAGACCGTACGCTCCGCCGAGCAGCCAGCCGCGCCTCCGTGAGCCGGCCTTCATGCCCGCGCCGATGATCGCCAGGTTGACCGGAATCATCGGCAGCACGCAGGGGGTCAAATTCAGCGCGATCCCGCCGACGATCATCAGCAACAACACGGCGGAAAGCCGACGCCGCGGCGCGGGCGACGCCGCGACCGGGGAGTCCGCCCGGTTCAAAAAGGCCATAAACTCCGGCACGCCGACATAGCCGGCGATTCGGCCCCGCTCCTCGAAGCGCTCGATCAGACGCTCCCATTCGGGGCGCGCGTCCGCGGGGCTCGAAGGCGGGAGCGCCGGGGTCGGGATTGGGACGGACGGTCGCGCGGCGTCCGGCGCGGCATCCAAAGTCAGCTCGAAGCGTCGGACTTGCGGCAGGTAGCAGCGGGTTTCATCACAGCCCATCCAACGCACCGTCATCGCGAGGGCAGGGGGCGCCTCGCTCGCGAGACGGTAAAGGGTTGAAAAGTTCTCCGCATAGACGCGCGTCAGATCGCCGGTGAATGGGTCTTCCTTTTCGACCGGCGCGGGCGCCGCTTCCAGCGTCAGCTCGGCGTTTTCCGCCGTGACCGAAAGCTCGTCCGCATAGAGATAGTGGCCGGGCGGGACCGCGAAACGGATTTCCACGAACTCCGCGCCGTCGCGCGCGAATCGCCGCGGGGCGGCGGTAAAGGGGTCCTCCGCGCGCGCAGCGAGCGCGCCCAGGGCAAAAAATGCCCACAGCGCGACCCCGGCGCAATAATGCGGCGAAATCGCGCGTGCGCCGTTCAAACCCAGGATGTGACCGATCCGTCCGATCCGACTGATCCGACATTTCGCCATGGCGAACCTCACGTGAGAACGACGGCGGCGCCCCCCAAACCCGAAATTTCGAGTCTTGTTTGTTTGCGGAAGGCCGCCGGCGCTCTATTATCCTACGCCATGACCAAGCCGATGCCAAACGTTCAGCCGGCGGCGATTGAAACCGGCGCCCGCGAGATTTCGGCGCGGCTTTCCGCCGCCGGTTATCGGGCGCTGTGGGCGGGCGGCTGCGTGCGCGATCGGCTGCTGGGCCGACCGGCGAAGGATGTGGATATCGCGACCAATGCGACGCCGGACCAGGTGTTGGCGCTTTTTCCCCGCGCCCTGACCGTCGGCAAGGCCTTCGGCGTCGTCTGCCTGCCGTGGCGCGGCGTGAACTACGAGATTGCGACCTTTCGGCGGGACCGCGGCTATCGGGACGGGCGGCGCCCCGACGCGGTCGAGTTCACGGACGAACGGGAGGATGCGCG
>CALGXT010000086.1 GCA_937935255.1 uncultured bacterium
GAGAAGGCCCTCTCCGCCTTCCTGTTGCAGCGGCAGCGGGCGGGCGGGGCGGGCGGAGGCGCGGCGCCGTGACCTTCCTGCAACCGTGGATGCTGTGGGGATTGGCGGCGGCGTCCGTGCCGATCCTCATTCATCTGCTCAACCGCCTGCGCTATCGCACGGTGCGGTGGGGCGCGATGTATTTTCTGCGCCGCGTCACGCGCAGCGCGATGCGCCGTTCCCGCCTGCGCCACTATCTGATGCTCGCCTGCCGCGCGCTGGCGCTGGCGATGCTGGCGCTCGCGATGGCCCGCCCCCTGTTCGGCGGCCGCCTCGGCGCGGGCCTCGCCGGCGCTCCCGACGCCATTCTGGTGTTGCTGGATCGCTCGGCGAGCATGGAGCGCGCCGATCCGCGCCTCGGCCGCAGCCGCCGGGAGCAGGCGCTGGCGCTGGCCGCCAACGTGCCGCCGGAATCCGCGCGCGGCAGCCGCATCGTGCTCATCGAGTCCGCCCGCCCGGAACCGCTGGAGATCGGCGATCTGGCGGCGCTGCCGGCGCTCGACCGCGCCGGCCCGACGGACACGGCGGCGGACGCGCCCGCGCTTTTCGAATCGGCGCTCGCCTGGCTGGACCGCAATCGGCCGGGCCGCGCCGAAATCTGGGTCTTGACCGACGGTCAAACTTCAAACTGGAAGCCGGATGCCCCCGTCTGGCCGGGCATCGCGGCGCGGCTCGCGGCCTTCACGCCCAGCCTTGCGGTTCAGCTTCTTCTGGTCCAGGGCCGTTCCGGAGAGAACCTGGCGATCCAGGCGCGGGAGTTGCGTCGCTTGTTGGGCCCGGTCGGCGAGCACGAGCTCCGGCACGCGCTATTTCACCCCAACCCGACCGGCGAAGCAATTTCCGCCGTGCAGGTGCTCAACGGCGAACGCACCGTGCTGCCGTTGCCGGCCGACGCCAACATCACCGAACATACGCTGCGACTGCCCCCGGCCGGCGAGGCCCCTCTTTGGGGCTGGATCGAATTGCCGGCGGATGAGAATCCGCGCGACAATAGCGCCTATTTTGTGTGCGGCCGGGGGCCGGCCGGCACGGTGTGGGCGCGCATCGCCGATGCGCCGGCGCGCCGCTTCATCGAGGCGGCCTTCCCGAACCCGCCGGGCGCGCCGCCGACGCTCAACCCCTGGCCTGAAAGCGGCACGCCGGCGCTGGACGACGCGGGGCTGGTGATCTGGCAGGGGCCCGCGCCGACCGGCGCGGACGCTGCCGCGCTCGACGCCTTTCTGCGCGAGGGCGGCGCGGCGCTGGCGTTGCCTCCGATCGGCGAAGCGGAGGCGCTCCCGCTCGACGACGCGGCGCTCGCCTGGAATTGGGGCGCGGAGGAGAGCGCCGAGGCGGAGCGGCCTTTTCGAATCGTGCAATGGGAACCGCTCGACGGCCCGTTCGCCCGCGCCGCCGACGGACGCCCCCTGCCGTTGGCGGAGGCCGCCGTACGCCGCCGTCGCACGCCCGCGCTCCCCCAACAAACGGAAGCCGTCTCGATCGCGGCCTTCCCGGAGGGCGTCCCGCTGCTGCTGCGTTGCGATCGCGGCGCGGGCCGCCTGTACCTGCTTTCAACACTGCCGACGCCGGAATGGTCTGACCTGTGGGACGGGCGCATTTGGATTCCGGCGCTCTGGCGGATGCGGGAAGAAGGCGCGCGGCGGCTGAGCGAAATCCGAATGACCCGGCTCGGCGAACCGTTGCCGGGCGGGGCGGAGGTGTTCTGGGAGACGGTCGGCGCGGACGCTCCGCGCGATCCCCGGATTCATGCCGGCGTGTATCGCGCCGGCGGGCGATGGGTGGCGCGCAATCGCCCGATCGAAGAGGATCTTCCGGAGGAAATGACCGTGGAAGAGATGACCCGGCTCCTGCCGGGCGTCGCGGTGCGCGCGATCGGCGATGCGGGCAACCGGCAAAACCTGTACAGCGAGGCGGTTCTCCCCTTCCTGCTGCTGGCGGGCCTGTTTCTGGCGACGGAAGCGGCATTGGCCCTTCAGGATTTCAGCGCCGCCGGCCGCGCCGGCGCACGGGAGCGTTTCCGGTCATGAATGCCGCCTGGATATTCGATTTTTCACCCTGGCGCGTCGGCGCCGCCGGCGCGCTCACGCTATTGAGCGCCTGGCTATCCTGGCGGCAATTCACGCGCGGCGGACGCCGGCGCGCGGAGCTCGGTGTGGAAGCCGTTCGGGTTCTCGCGATGCTGATGTTCGCGCTGACCCTGCTCAAACCCGAACGGCTGCGCCCGCTGCGCGAACGCGAGCGCCCGCCGCTAAAGGTGCTGGCGGACCGGTCGGGCAGTATGGCCACCCAGGACGTTGTTCTGCCCGACGGCAAGGTGGTCTCCCGCGGGCAGTGGGTCGCTGCGGCGCTGCCCTCGACGAACGACACCCGCTGGGCGGCGTTGGAATCGCGCTTCCGGATTGACGTCGAGGCCTTTCCGCCCGCCCCCGCGGAGGGCGCCCCGGAGACCGACGGCACGGACCTGCACGCGCCGCTGGAGCGGCTGGCGCGCGAGGGCGCGGCGCCGCGGGCGGTATTGCTCTTGAGCGACGGCGATTGGAACCTCGGCGAACCGCCGGTGCGGGCCGCCGCGCGGCTGGCCGCGCTCGATGTTCCCGTTTTCGCCGTCGCGGTCGGCGCGGAGCGCCCCTTGCCGGATATCGAGCTCTCGGCGGTGCGCGCGCCGTCCTACGCGCTGGCCGACGAATTCGTCAGCATCCCCTTCACAGCGCGTAGTTTTCTCCAGACGCCGGCGCGCGTCACCGCGCTCCTCCTGGAGGAGGGCATCGAGCGCGCCCGCCGCGATATTCTGCTGCCGCCGCTGGCGCAATTCTCCTCGACGCTCGGTTTCGCGCCGGAGCGCGAAGGCGACCGAAGGTTCTCGATCCGGATCATTCCCCATCCCGACGAGCTGCGCACGGATAATAACGAGCATTTTTTCCGTATGGCGATCCGCCGCGAGGTCATCAACGTGCTGATCGTCGAGACGGAGCCGCGTTGGGAATATCGCTATTTGCGCAACGCGGCCGTGCGGGATCGCGGCGTCAACGTGCGCACGCTGCTGCTGCATCCCTATTTGCGGCCCGGCGGCGGTTTGCACTACCTGCCGTCCTTCCCGCGCACGCGCGATGAGCTCTCGGTCTTCGACGTCGTATTCCTGGGCGATGTGGGCATCGGGCCGGGCGGACTGACCGAGGAGCAGGCGCAATGGCTGCGCGACCTGGTCGAATCGCAGGCGAGCGGTTTGGTCTTCCTGCCGGGGCCGGCGGGGCGGTGGACGCAACTGGCGAAGAGTCCGTTGGCGCCGCTGCTGCCGATCGAACTCGAGGCGGACCACGCGCGGGGGCACGGCTCGCCGATGGAGGGCGCGCTGGCGCTCACGGCGCTGGGGCGCGATCATCTGTTGACGATGCTCGCGGCCTCTCCGGAACAGAACGCCCGCGTATGGTCGGCGTTGCCGGGCTTTTACTGGTATGCGGGGGTCGAGCGCGCGCGGCCCGGCGCGGAGGTGCTGGCCGTCCACGCCCAGGCGCGCAACGCCCACGGCCGCATCCCGCTGATCGTTGCGAACCGCGCCGGCAACGGCAAGGTGCTGTTCATGGGCATAGATTCGGCGTGGCGCTGGCGGCGGGGCGTCGAGGACCTTTATCATTACCGCTTCTGGGGCCAGGTGTTTCGCTGGATGGCGCACCAGCGGCGCATGGCGCACGCGGAGGGCATCCGGTTTTTCTACGCGCCGGAAAATCCGGCTCAGGGCGATCGTTTGTCCGTGCAAGCGACGCCGCTCGACGCCTCCGGCTTTCCGCTGCAAAACGCGACGGTAGAGGCGCGCCTGATCGCGCCCTCCGGCGAGGAGCAGCGGTTCGCGCTGCGCGCGGTCGAGGGCGCATGGGCCGCTTATGAAGGCGGCGCCCCTCTGCGCGAGGGCGGCGAATATCGCCTGGAGGTTCGCTGCGTGGAAACGGACCGCAAGGCGGAAGTTCGTTTTCTGGCCGCCGCGCCCACCGTGGAGCAGATCGGGCGGCCGGCGCGGCCGGAAACGCTGAAGGAGCTTGCGGCCGTCACCCGCGGCCGATTCGCGGGCCCCTCCGGTTTTGACGACCTGCTGGAAGCGCTGCGGGCGCTGCCCCCGCCGGCCCCGCGGCAGGCCCGGCTGCGGCTGTGGTGCCATCCCGGCTGGCTGGCGGCGTTGACGCTCGTTTTCGGCGTATATTGGGCGGGACGAAAGGGATTGGGGCGCGTATGAAACCGACGGAACGGATGCCCGAGGAACTGGCGCGGCAACTGGCGGCGTTCGAGCGGCGGTTGCGCTTCATCGAGACGCTGGTCGCCGTGTTCGCCGCGCTGACCGGCGCGCTGGGCGCGCTGGCGTTGCTGGCGTTGCTCGACCGCTTTGTGGACACGCCGCGCGCGCTGCGGCTGGCGCTCGCCGCGGCCGGCGGGCTGACCGTCTCCCTGTCCGCCGTTTGGTGGGTGCGCCACTGGCTGTGGAAGCGGCGCGATGTTCGCGACCTCGCCCGGCTGGTTCAGCGCCGCTATCCGCGCCTGGGCGACCGTCTGCTGGGCGCCGTGGAGCTTTCCGCGGAGGATGCCGAAATCACCGGCGCTTCGCCCGCGCTGGTGCGCGCCGCGCTGCGTCAAGTGGCGGAGGAGTCGCGCGCCTTCAACTTCCGGGAGGCGGCGCCGACCCGCGCGGCGCGCCGGTACGGCTGGGCGCTGACGCTGCTGTTCGCGCTGCTGGGCATCGGGCTGGCGCTCGCGCCGGAGGCCTTGCTGCGCAGCGCCCGCCGCTGGATCCGCCCCGCGGCCGAGGTCGAGCGCTACACCTTCACCCGCATCGCGGATTTGCCGGAAACCCTGATCGTCGCCCACGGCGAGCCGTTCGAGATCGAGTGCGGACTGGACCCGCGCTCCCGCTGGCGCCCCGCCGAGGGCGTCGCCCGCATCGGCGATCAACCGCCGGTGCGCGCCGCGATCCGGGACAACCGCGCGCGTTTCTCTTTTCCCGGCCAGACCTCGAACGCCGAGCTGACCCTCCGCATCGGCGACGACCGCCGCCGCGTCGCGCTGCGGCCGACGCTGCGGCCCGAATTGATCGCGATGGAGGCGCGCATCGAATGGCCTGCGTACCTGCGCCGCGAACCGGAAACGCGGCGCGTCGAGCGCGGCCGTATCGCGCTGCTGCCCGACGCGCGCGCCGCCTTCGCCGGCCGCGCCGTGCGCGAGCTGAGTTCGGCCGCGCTCCTCGGCGAAGGCGTCGAACCCCTTCCGCTCCCCGTGGAGGAGTCCGTTTTCACGACGCCGGCGCGCGCGGCCCTCGAGTGGAGCGAGGCGTTCCCCGGCGCGGAGGAAAGCACGGCCCTTTTGCAAATGGTGTGGACCGATCGCGCGGGGCTCGCGGGCGCGCGGCCGTATCGCTTGGAAGTGATGCTTACGGCGGACGCCGCGCCGACGCTGGAGGTCGAGGGCATTCGCGGCGCCGTCGCGATCCTGCCCGATGAGGCGCTGAACCTGACCGTGCGCGCCCAGGACGATTACGGCATGGCGGCCGTCGGCTGGCAATGGCGCGTGGACGAAGCCGACAGCGATCCCGAAAAGACCCCGCCCCTGCGCGAAGGCCGGGCGGTGGCCGCCCAAGACGACACCGGCGTCAACCGCCGTCTCGACGGCGCGTGGCGCCTGTCGCCGCTGACCATCGAGAGCGGCGCGGGGCGCGTTGTGACGCTTTGGGCGTGGGCGACCGACCACCGGCCCGACCGCGGCCCGACCGTGGTCGGCCCCTATCGGGTGTATGTCCTCTCGCCGGAGGAGCACGCCCGTCTGGTCCGCGAGATGATGGAACGGATTTCCGCGCGCATGGAGGATCTGCTGCGCGGCGAGGAACGGCAGCTCGCGGAGACCGAGGCGTTGCGTTCGCTGGACGACGAGGCCCTCGCGCATGAGCGGACGACCTCGGCGATGAACCGGTCGGAGACGGCCGAGCGGGCCAACGAGTCGATGGCGCGCGAATTGGCCGAAGAAATTGAAAAGATGCTGAAGGAAGGGTTGCGCAACGACCGGATTTCGACCGAGGAACTGCGGCCGTGGACGGCCGCCGAGATGGCGCTGCGGGAAGAGGCCGCCCGGGCCATGGCGGAAGCGGCCCAGGCCCTGGCGCAGGCGGCCCAATCGTCCTCCGCGGAGGCGCAATCGGAACAACAGCGGCAACAGCAGCGCGAGCAACTGGCCGAGGCGAGCGAGGCCCAGAAACGCGCCGTGGAGGCGCTGCGCCAGGCCGCGAAAGAGGCCGAGCAGAACATGGAGTCCTCGCTGGCCCGGAGTTTCGTGAACCGGCTGAAGGAAATCGCCGGTCTGGAACGGGAAAACAGCGGCGAATGGACCCGGCTATTGCCCGAGGTCGTCGGTTTGAACGCGAACGAGTTCAACGCGCGCCAGCGGGAGCGCATGGCCGACGCGCGCGGCCGGCACGAACGCGCGCGGCGCGAAACCCAGAATATCCGCAACGATCTCGGCGCGTTCTTCGCCCGCACGCGGAAACCCGTCTACAACCAGGTTCGGGAATTGATGCTGGAACCCGACGTGCTCCTCCATTTCGGCGAAATCTCCAAACTCGCGGAAAAAGCGATGCTCTCGCGCGGGATCGAGGAGAGCGAGGCCCTCGCGGCCAAGTTCGAGGAATGGGCCAAACTTTTGGAGCCGCCCCAGAATGAGAGCGCCGGCCGGGGACAAGGCGAAGGGGGCGGCGAGGGCGAAAAGCTCGAGCCCGAGGTTTTGCTGGGCATGATGCGCGCTCGCGTCATTGAGGAAATGCTGCGCGAACAGACCCGTGCGGCGGACGAGGCGCCGGAGCGCGACACGACCGAACGCCTGGCCCGGCATATTGGCGAGCGCCAGGCGGGCCTGACGAAGGATTTCCGGGATCTCTCGGAGAAGACTCGCCACGAAAAAGCCGCTCAGTTTCTCCGCGCGCTCGCCGAGATCTCCGATGAGGCGCACGAACGCGTGATCCGGCCGGACACCGGCGGCGAAACGATCGCGGTGCAAACCGAAATCATCGAGGCGATCGCGCAGGCCACATCGAGCAGCTCCGACTCCAGCAGTTCCAGCTCCAGTTCCGAGAGCCAGAGCGCCTTGCAGCAGATGGCGATGGCCCTCGCGAGGATGCGGCAAATGCAACTGGGCAAGGGCGAGGGACAGGAAGGCGGCGGCAGCGCGTCCGGCGGCGACAGCGCGGGCGTCGGGCGCCACGGCGGACCGGGATCGGGCGATCTGGCCGCCGGTTCGACGGCGCGCGGGGCGCGGCCCGATGTCGCCACCTGGCCCGCCGAATTCCGCGACGCGATCCAGGCGTATTACGAAAGCATCGAGGGTCAGCCATGAGCCGTTTTTCGATCATCCTTCTTGCCCTTGCCCTCGCGTTCCTTGCGGCGCTCGGCGGCGACCCCGCGGCGCGCGCGCAAACTCCGTTTGCGCTGCAACAGGGTTTTATCGGCGAGGGCGTGCCGCCGGAAGTGGAACGCGCCTACGAGCGCGGGCTGCGCTACCTGATCTCGGTGCAGAAGCCGGACGGCAAGTTCTCCAATCCCGGCGGACAGGAGGGCCCGGCGATTGACGGACTCGCGCTGTTGTGCTTCGCCGCGTCCGGGCAGGACCTCCGCCACGGCCCGCACGCCGCCGTGGTTCGGCGCGGAATCGAGGGTCTGCTCTCGCAGCAAAACGCCGACGGCTATCTCGGCAGCTCCATGTATCACCACGGCTTCGGGACGCTCGCGCTGGCCGAGCTTTACGGGATGACGGACGACCCCCGCGTGGGGCCGGCGCTCGAGCGCGCGGTCAACCTGATCCTCGACGCGCAGAAAAAATCGAAGGAAAAAGGCTGGCGATACGGTCCGCAGAGCAACGACGCCGACGCCACCGTCAGCGGCGCGCAAATGGTGGCGCTCTTCGCCGCGCGCAACGCGGGGATTCAGGTGCCGGATCAGGCCATCGCGGACGGCCTCGATTTTTATCGCCGCGTCCAGGGCCCCGACGGCGGCATCGGCTACACGAACGCCTCCGGCGGATCCGGCCCGCGCAATGCGATCGCCGTCACCGTCGCGGGCCTGGCCAATCAATCGCAAACCCGCCTTTTCCAGGCCGCCTGGACCTGGCTGACGACCAACGCCGAGCGCCAAGTGGACACCTCCATGTTCTTTTACTTCATCTATTATGCCGCGCAGGCCTATTTCCGGGCGGACATGAAAGCCTGGCGGCAATGGAATCAAGGCACTGTGGCGGGACTGGCGGCGGCTCAGAACGCGCAGGGCGCCTGGGAAGGGATGAACGGGCGTACGTTTTGCACGTCCTCGGCGCTGCTCGCCATGGCGTTGAATTATCGGTATCTGCCGATTTACGAACGTTGAGGGCGCAGGCCGGGTCTAACGCGGGGTCGGGTTTCCATGGTGGGAGTTGAAGCATGAAGATCGGCGCCCTTCTGGTCGGCGCGGCGTTTCTCATCTCGGCGGTCGGCGCGCGCGGGGGAATCGAACTGGATTGGCCTGCGGCCGGTCGCTCCGGCTCGGCGGCGGAATCCGGCCCCCGACCGCCCGAGGCCGAGGATTTCGGCCTGTTGGAGCTGGCGAATGGGGAACGGTTCAAGGTGCGCATCGAAAAGCTCGATCCCGCCGCCGGCGTGCTGGTCGTGCGGCACCCCCTTTTCCGGGGGCCGGTCGAGATCGAGGAATCCGCCTTGCTCCGATTCACCGCGAAACCCGCGCGCGAGGACGACGCCCCTCCGCCCGGTTGGATGATCGAGCTGCAAAACGACGATCGAATCCGCGGGGTGGATCTGGCGGCGGACGGCGAGCGTCTTCGCTTTCAAACCTTGTACGGGATACCCTTGACATTGCCGCGCACGGCCGTGAAATCCGTCTCCTCCGCCGTCAACTCGCTCATCTACGACGGGCCGAGGGCCGGCGAGGAGTGGTTCCTGGGAGACGAACGCCGCTTCCTCGAACTTCCGGCGCTGCCGCTCAAGCCGAATGTCAACGCATCCCTCATCCTGCCGCCCTTGCCCCGTAAAATGCGGATGGATTTTTTATTAACGAGCAGCGCATTTCCACATTCCTTTCGTGTCCTCTTCCATTTGGATCGCCCGCTCCGCCCGCGTGAAAATCCCGCCCGGGGCTATATCCTCGCCTTCAGCGCGAACGAGAAGGCCCAATGGCTTCGCATCCAGGCCGGCGGCGAACCGAAAGCCGTCGCCTCGGCGAATGTCCGGATGGTGGAATATTTTCAGCAGATGCAGCGGGGATTGCGATTCGCGATCTTCAGCGACCTGGATCGGCAGGAAATGACCCTGTTCATCAACGGGCAGAAGGCCGGCGTCTTCCGCGATCCCGTGCGCCCGGAGCCGCCGGGTCAGGCCATCGCTTTTCAGGCCGCCCAGGCCGCCGCCATCGGTGAAATCCGGATTTCCGCATGGAGCGGTAAAGTTCCGGATAATCTTTCGGCCGTCGCGGGCGATACCGACACCGACGGCTGGATTCTCAAAACCGGCGACTCGATCTCGGGAACCGTGCTGGAGATACGGAGCGGCCAGGTGTCGTTGCGCTCCTCCCTCGGCGATTTGACGATCCCCTTGAGCCAGATCGAGACCCTGGCGTTTCGGGGCCGGCGCGCCCCGAAATCCCGCGCCGAAGGCGTCGAAATCTTTTTGTTGGACGGCTCTTATCTGCGCATGCGTCTGGAGAAAATCGAAGACGGAATGCTGCACGGCGTCCACGAGAGCTTCGGCAAACTTCGCGTCCCCTGGCGGGCCGTGGCCCGCCTGCATTGGCGGCGAGGGACGCCCGAATCACCCGAATAACCCAGCGGCGGCGGAAGCGACAACCCCTTGAGAAGAATTTTTTGCAGGCTTTGCCCGATGAATAGAACGCCGTTAATTTTCACGAGCGCGGCGCGGCGCTCGCGGCGCTTCGCGGCGGCGGTGTGCGCCGTGACGCTCGCGGTCCTCGCGCCCGCGAAGGCGCAAGAAGACGCGGGCGACGGCGCCGCGGCAAGGGCCCCAGCCCCGCGTTGGACGTTGCGGACGGCCGACGGCGCGGAAACAGGCGGAGCGATCGAGCGCTTTGTCGAGAGCGAAGGGAAACTCTTCTTTCGCGCGGCTAACGCCGTCGCGGCCGCCGAACTCGATACGCGGACGGGACTGCTGCTCTGGCGCGTCCTTGAACCCGACGATCGCAAAAACGACTGGGCGTGGCGCGTCCGTTTCGCCAACGGCGATTTTGTCCGTTGCCGCACCTTTATGCTGGCCAACGGCGAACTGCGGCTGGACTCCGCCTTGTTCGGGCAGGCCGCGACGGATTTCGATCGGGTGCGCGGCGTGGCCGCCGAAACGCCGGCGGACATCGTCTACGAGGGCCCCTGGGCCGGCGAACATTGGGAAGGCGCTTCGGCGAAAGTGCAGGGAAACCATCTGACGTTGACGGTGGGCAATGCGCCGGTGGGACGAAAAATCGGCAGGATGCCGCTCCTGATGACGCTCGAAGCGACGTTTTCCGGCGCCGCGATGAATCGGGCCGTCCTGTGGGGCGGCGACGAATTGACCGGCGTTCACGGCCGCTCATCGCCCTCCTATTCGTTGATGAACATTCAACTCGCACAATGGTCGTTGCATCGCCACACGGCGGACGGCATGTTTCCGGTGGGCACGGATGCGATGGCGCGTCCGGGCGCGAGCGCGCCGGTGCGCGTCCGCCTTTTCGTCAACGGCGAGCAGCGCCGCATCGCGCTGTATCTCGGCGATCGCCGCGTCACGGAATGGGAAGACGTTCGATCCGCCTTCGACCCCGGCGAGACGCTCGTCTTTCAATCGGTTTTTTCGGGCCGTTTCATGGTGAGCGATATCGCGATCGCGCGCTGGAACGGGGCGCTGCCCCCGGATGCCGGCGAGCTTTCGGCGTTGACCGAAGCGGCGCCCCACCTCGCGGCGCTCCGCAATGACGATCGGGTGGTCGGCGTGCTGACGAGCGCGGATGGACGCTCGGCGCGCTTCCGCGAGGTCGGCGCGAAAGAACTGGAAATACCGATGGCGCGCATCGCCCGCATCGAGTTTCCGCGCAATCCCCCGGAAGAGGAGGCGGCGCCGGCGTTCGCCCGCATCCGCCTGGCGGACGGGTCAAAGCTATCCTTGAAAATCCGGCGAATCGAAAACGGCGAGGTGCTCGGCCAGGATGGCGGCGGAAAGGACTTTCGTTTGCCGCTGGGGGCGATCCGTGAAATCTTATGGCCCGCGCGAAGCAACGACGTCGCACAAAAGCCGGGCGGCGCGGCTCGCCCGGGGGCGGGCGCGGCGGAAGATCTGACGGGAATATGAAACGAACGGCGACCCTTTCGATGTGGATTTCGGCGGCGCTGCTCGGCGTCGGAATTCGCGCGCCGGGCGGCCCCTCCGCGCCGGGGACGCTGACGCTCCACAACGGCGACAAATTTGCGGCGGCGCTGGAGGCGTTTGATAGGGACACCGGCGCGTTGACGGTTCGACACCCTTTTGCGCGCGATCCGATCGAACTCCCCGCTTCGGCGGTACGGTCGTTCATCGTCGCCGAGAAGCCGGCCCCGTCGCCGCAGAACGCGTGGATCGCCGCGACGTCGGTCGGCGAGAGCATCCGCGGGCAACTGACGCGGTTGGACGGCGAGCGGCTGGCGATGGACAATATCCACGCGGGCGCGATCACCCTGGAGCGCCGGGATATCACCGCCCTCGTCTGGAGCGCGGCCGAACGCGTCCTCTACGAGGGGCCCGAGGCCGGCGACGTTTGGCAGCGCTCGCCAAACGAAACGTTCAAGACGGACGGAGCCGCCGTCAAAGTGCCCGCGGACTCCTGGGCAGGGCCGAAATTGTCCGAAATCCCGCGGCGCGCGCGCATGGATTTCACGCTTCGACTTTACGCCCCCAATTTCCGTATCGCCTTCTATGAACAATCCCTGCGTTCCCTGAATGAAGGCGATCACAAGGGGTATGTGGTGCAATTCGCCCAGGACTCCAATGTCCTGTTGATGCGGAGTCGTCCGATGGCGGGTCTTGAGCGGGTGGCGCATGCGCCGCTGAAAGCGCCGATCCGGGCTAATGCGCGCGACATCCGCTTCGTAATTTTCGCCGATCTCGAACGCCGTCGCGTCGCCGTGAGCGTCGAGAACCGCATCGTCGCGGACTGGACGGACGACGCCGTTCCGGAGAAACCGGGAGCGATCCTCGCCTTTTACGGCATCCAACAACAGATCACCGTTTCCAAAATCCGTGTGGCCGACTGGGATGGCCGTTTGCCGGGCGGCGATGCGTCCTCGGCGTCGGCGACGGAGGATCAGATCGCGCTCCGAAACGGCGACCAACTGGCCGGCCCGGTGCTGGCGATCGAACCGCCGGTGTGCCGCGTCCGCACCCGGCACGGCGAGCTGTCCGTGCCGCTGATCAACATCCACCGCATCGCTTTCAAAATCGGAGAGATGAGAGGGCGGGAAAGCGATCGGCCTCGGCTGCGACTATCCGACGACTCGTTGTTTTGGATTCGGCTGCTGAAGATCGAGGAGGGCGTCGCGCATATCGAGAGCAAAAGCGCCGGCCCGCTGCGAGTGCCGGTGTCGGCGATACGGGAAATCGCCTGGCCGGCGGCGTCCGACGGCGGCGCGCCCAGTCCGAAATAATGAACGGAGCAAGACACGAACCATGAAATCGTTGATCTGGCGCTTAGCGGCGGCGACGGCTTGCGCGGCCGCAATCGTTTCGGCGCAAAACGCCGCTCCTCCCGCCGTGAAGGATACGCCCGGAAAGCTCACGCTGCGGAACGGCGACACGTTTCAAGGCGTGATCGAAGCGTTCGACGCGAACGCGGGCGCCTTGACCCTGCGGCACCCGCTTGCGCTCAAGCCGATCGTGTTTTCCGCGGCCGCCCTGCGACAGTATAGCGCGCCCGCGGCATCGGCCACGAGCGATGCGTCGGATGACTGGATCGTGGAGACCGCTGCGCGGGAACGATTTCAAGGCCGGTTGATCCGCATGGACGCGGAGCGTTTGATCCTGAAATCCGATCCCCTGGGGGAATTTTCTCTGGCGCGCCGGGTTGTTGTCGCCCTGGAGCGATCGGAAACCGAGCGCGTGATCTACGACGGGCCGAAACCCGGCGACGAATGGGTTCGGCGGAACGAAAAGTTCAAGGTCGCCGCGGATACCGTGGAAGCGCCGCAAGGACAATGGGTGGGGCTGGAAGCGCCCTCGCTCCCCCGCCGCATGCGCCTGGATCTGACGCTGCGCGCCCATGTGCCCTTTTTCAACATCAGTTTCTATGGCGAGTCGCTCCGGCGAGTGAACGACGGCGCCGGCGCCCATTATCAACTCTACTATCAGATGGGGCAGCAGCTCCTCTTGATGCGAACCGTCCCCAATTTCGGAACGCAACAGGTCGGATCGGTGGAACTGCGCCGCCTGGGGGTCCCCGCCGGGAATCGGATCGCCTTGACCTTATACGTAGACCTCGATCGCCGCCGCTTTGTCCCCTTTCTCAACAACCGGCAAGTTACGGAATGGACGGACAACCAGCCGTTGGAGAAGGCGGGAGGGACGATCGCGTTTGTCGCCCAAAACGGCATGGCAACGATCACCAAGCTCCGTATCGCCGAATGGAACGGACGGTTGCCGAACGAAGGGCGCGCTTCAGCGCCGTTGGACGGCGAGGTCATTCAAATGATCAACGGCGATAACCTGACCGGCGAGATTCTGGCCATCGAACCGCCCAATTGCAAAATACGCAGCCCCTTCGGCGAGCTGACCGTACCGCTTCAGAATCTGAAACGCATGGATTTCAGGGCTTCCGGCGCCGGCGCCCCGATCGGGGGCGGGACGCGCATCGCGACCAAAAACGGCGACGCGCTGGAGGTCAAGCTTGTGAAAATCGAAAAGGATGTCCTCCTCTGCGAGAGCGTGGGCGCCGGCGTTTTGCGAATTCCGATGGCGGCCGTCCGGGAAATCCTCTGGCCCGAAAAGTCGGACGACGCCCCGATGCCGGACGCGGAGGAATAAGGCGTCTGCGCGCTGGCGCCCACCGGGCCTGTCCCGGCAGGGCGGAGCCGGACGATCTGACGGAGTTGTTTCGCTCAACTCGACAGTCGCCGCAGCCGGCGGCGCAGCAAATCGAGCGCGTGCTGCTCCGTCCAACGCCGCACGGTTTCCCGATCTCCCATGAACTGCCGCCGCCGCACTTCGCACGCGGAGGCGTCCGCGCACGCGATGAACACGAGCCCCACCGGTTTTTCCTGCGTGCCGCCGTCCGGGCCGGCGATGCCCGTGACGGCCAGTCCGTAGTCCGCCCCGCATCGAGCGCGAACGCCGATCGCCATCCGACGCGCGACCTCTTCGCTGACCGCCCCCTCGCGCGCGAGCGTGTCCGACGGCACATCGAGCAGCGCGGTTTTCAGCGCGTTGGCGTATGCGATGACACCGCCCCGAAACCACGCCGAACTGCCGGGAATCGCGGTCAACCGCCGTCCGATGCCGCCGCCCGTGCAAGATTCCGCCACCGCGACGGTGGCGCCGGCGGCCTGCAGCGCGCGACCGACCACGGCGGCGAGGTCTTCGCGCCCTTCCGTGTAAATGTCCTCCGCGAATAGGGCGCGAACCATGTTGGCCTTTTCGGCCAACGCCGCCGCTTGATCGGGCGCGCCGCGCAAACGGATTTCCAGATTTCCGGGAGATGCGCAATAGGCCAACTCGAACGGCGCCGGATCAAAGCCCGCCGCCGCGAGCCGCTCCACGGCGTCGGACTCCGCGATGCCGCACAACTGGAAGATCACCCGCGCCGGCGGCCGGACATCCGGAAAATGCGCGCGCAACCAGGGGATGACGTGATCCTCCAAAATAGCGGAAAACTCTGCGGGGGGGCCCGGCAAAACAAAAATCACGCGCTCGCCGAGCTCGATGCGCTGACCCGGCGCGGCGCCGGCGCGATTCGGCAGCGCAACCGCGCCCTCCAACACGAGCGCCTGTCGCCGCCGCGATTCCGTCAACGCGCGCCCCAGCCGCGCGTAACGCGCGCGGAGCGCTTCCAGACTCGCGGCGTCGGAGATCAAACGCCGTCCGAGCAATCCGCCCAGCGCTTCGCGCGTCACGTCGTCGCACGTCGGCCCCAAGCCGCCGCTGACCGCCACGACGCGCGCCCGCTCGAGCGCGGCGCGCACGGCGTCGGCGATATCCGCCTCGACATCGCCGACCGTCGTTTCGCGGGTCAGGCGGAACCCCAAGTCTTCGAGACGCCCGCCCAATAGCCGAGCATGCGTATTGACGGAGCGGCCGTTCAGCAGTTCCGCCCCGGTGGAGACCAGTTCGATGGAGATTTCCGAATTCATACGCGTTGGTTCATCCTTCGCGCTCGGCTCGAGCAAGCTCGAGCCCTACGGCTGTGACACGAGATTCGCATGTGCGCGCACGTTCCACATTCCACGTCCTGCGTTCCACGTCGGCGCCGCCGCCTTCGCCCGGCGCGGCGGGCCGCCGCGCCCTACCCATCGCTCGCAAAGGTCGCGCCCAGCGGCTCGAGCAAGCTCGAGCCCTGCGGCCTCCGCTCTTCGTTTTCCGCGCTCAGCCCGCGTAGCCCCGCGGATGGGCGCGATGCCAGTTCCAGGCGTCGGCGATGATGGCGCGCAAGTCCGCTTTTTGCGGCTTCCAACCGAGAATCTCCCGCGCGCGCGCGGCGGCGGCGACCAGGCGCGGCGGATCGCCGGGCCGGCGCGCCTCGAATCGAATGGGAATCGGATGGCCGGTGACGGCGCGGGCGGCCTCGATGACTTCCATCACCGAAAATCCGTTGCCGTTGCCCAGGTTGAACGCGCCGGTCGCGGTGGATCGCATCGCGAGAATATGCGCCTGCGCCAGGTCGAGAATATGAATGTAATCGCGAATGCAAGTGCCGTCGGGGGTCTCGTAGTCGTTGCCGAACACCGGCACGGCGTCCGCCTGCCCGAGGGCGACGCGCAGAATATTCGGGATCAGGTGCGTTTCCGGATCGTGATCCTCGCCATAGCGCGCTGTCGCGCCGCATGCGTTGAAATAGCGCAAGAACACCGGCTGAAAACCGTGGAGCCGCTCGTACCAACGCAGGATGGTTTCGAGCATCAACTTGGACTCGCCGTAGGGATTCGCCGGGCGCTGCGGCAGATTCTCGTCCATCGGCACGCGCTCCGGCAGCCCGTAGGTGGCGCACGTGGAGGAGAATACGATCCGCCGCACGCCGTGAGCGCGCATCGCCTCGATGAGGTTCAATCCGCCTTCGACGTTGTTGCGGAAATAAATTTCGGGGCGCTGCATGGATTCGCCCACGAGCGCGAATGCGGCGAAGTGCATGACGGCGTCGTAGCGCTCGCCGGCGAAGGCGTTCTCGAGCGACACCACGTCGCACAAATCGCCGTGGACGAAGCGCGCGCGGGGATCTACTGCCGCGCGATGTCCGCGGGAAAGGTTGTCGAAAACCGTCACCGAATGTCCGTCGTTCAGCAGCGCTTCGACGGCGACGCTGCCGATGTAGCCGGCGCCGCCGGTAACCAATACGTTCATTTTTTCTCCGGAGGTTGTTCGGGGGACGGCGGGGGCGGCGGCTCCTCCGAGGGAGGGGCCGAGCCCTCGTCGCCCGATTGATTCAAAGCTTGCTCCAGCGCCCACGTCATGTCGCCCGCGCGCTCCCAGACGTCCGCCGCCACGAAGATCGGGCAGCGTTGCTGGATCGCCAGCGCCATGGAGTCGCTCGGCCGGGCGTCAATCTCGATCAGATTCCTGCCCATTTCGTTTTCCTGCAGCAGGTAAAGCCGCGCGAAGAAGGTGTCGTCCTTGAGATCGTTGATGACCACCTTTTGCACGCGCGCGCCGAAACCCGCGAGAATGGAGACAATCAAATCGTGCGTCAGCGGGCGCGGCGGTTTGATGCCCTTGGCGAACAGGGTCAATGCCGTCGCGACGAAAGGATCAATGAAAATGGCGATGGTCTTATGGCCGTCTGTCAGAAAGACCCCGACACCCTGCGGCGTGGGCGCCAAGGCTCGAATGGCCACTGGAATATCGGGTTTCATGTTCGATCGCCGAGAACGCCGCGCATCATACGAGCTTTCATGCCCAGTGTCCACGCCGCGCGCGATATTCTCGCCGAAACCCCCTCGAAGCGGGGATCGAATCTCGCTCGATCCGTGGTCGGCAGGCTCGCGGGCGTTCGTCCCACCAGGGGTGGCTATAACAAATCCCATCGGAACGCCCGCAGAGAGCGTCCGCCCCGCGGCGGCACGGGCGCGAGACCGCCCGCTCGGCGAGACTCATCGGTTCACACTGCATCGGCTCACACTTTGCAAAGTGTGAGCC